>NYVR01000035.1 GCA_002684655.1 Planctomycetota bacterium
AGCGACGGAGCGACGCCGTAGCGACGACGACGGGGCGACGGAGCGACGGAGCGACGCCGACGCCGTAGCGACGGACAACGCTCAGCGCTTCTTCTCCGGCGTCGCCGGTCGCGTGTCGCCGCTGTTCTTCTTCGGCCACGCCAACCCGTTAGGCCTAGCGTCGGAGTAGCGATCCAGCGCAGCCTGGAGCCTGATCCGCGCCGCTGACGCCGCGCCGCCTGCGGCCAGCGCGGTCTGCTCTAACGGATCTGCGCGGTAGTCGAAGAGCTCGCCGCTGCGATAAAGTTTGAAGCGCGCGTCGTAGGCGAACTCCTTCAACGGCTCGCCCCGCGGGCTGTACCAACAGTAGATCCACTCGCGCGGCGACGCCCTCTTGCCCTGCAGCCGCGGCCACAGGCTGTGGCCGTCGAGCGGCAGCGCGTCGGGCACCTCGACGCCCGCGACGTCACAGACCGTCTGCAGGATGTCGGTGCTGTCGGCGAGGTCGTCGACCACCGTCGGCGCGATCTTGCCGGGCCAGCTCGCGATCATCGGAACGTGCGTGCCGTAGCAGGTCGTGCGGCCCTTCATGCCCTGGATCGTCTGGTCGCCGAACTTGGTGCGCAGGCTTCGGAAGGTGCCATTGTCGCCGACGAACAGCACCAGCGTGTCGTCACGGAGTTCGAGCTGGTCCAGCTTGTCGACGAGCCGGCCGACCAGCTTGTCCATGTAGCGGACCATGTCGGCGAAGTAGCGGTCGTCCTTGTTCTTGTTCTCGCCCTTGATCGCCGGGTCCCACCCGTCGCTGTCCGGGGTCGCCTGGTGCGGGAAGTGCGGCAGGATCATCGGGTAATAGAGCAAGAACGGCTCGTCCCTATGCCGCTCCACGAAGTCGACCGCGAAGTCACTGATCAGGTCTGGCCCGTACTCCCCGTCCGCGTAGTCGACCTGCTTCGACTGGTGCTCGAGGCCCGGGTTGGGGTAGCGCGGCGCGAACCGCGTGTGCTGCCACAAGACGTGCTCGTCGAAGCCAAACTCCTTGGGCAGCTCGGCGACGCGCCCCAGCTGCCACTTGCCGCAGATCCCGGTCTTGTAGCCCGCGTCGCGGAGCAGGTTGCCGAACGTCACCTCGCCCCGCTTGAGCTGGCCGAAGCCGACGTAGTTGCGGACGTTGTATTGCCCGGTCATCACCTGCACGCGGGTCGGCGTGCACAAGGGCTGCACGTGCGCGTTGGTGAAGCGCGCGCCGCCCGCTGCGAGCCGGTCGAGGTTGGGCGTCTCGTAGCTGCCGCCGCCGTTGCAGGTCAAGCACTCGTAGCCCAGGTCGTCGGCCAAGATCACGACGACGTTGGGCCGGCGCTGCGCGCCGAGCGACGCCGCGAGCGCGAGGACCAGCGCCAAGCAGCGGATCACGGCTGCGGCCACCGCTCCGCCGCGACCTTGCACTGCGCGAGAGTCGGCACGAGCGCTAGCCGCACGAACCGATCCTGACCCTCGCCGAAGAACGAGCCCGGCGCAACCAAGATGCCCTGCTCGCGGCACCGCGTGGCGTAGGCGACGTCGTCCTCTGCCGTCGCCGGGATCTCCAGCCACAGGTAGAGGCCCGCCTCCGAGCCGTGCACTTTCAAGCCGCGCGCCGCGGCCATCTCGACCAACACGTCGCGCTTGTCTGCGAACACCCGCAGGCGATCCTGGACGTGCTGGTCTTCGGTCCAGGCCAGCTGCGCGGCCGCCTGCACGAAGCTCTGCGGCGCGGTGCCCATGCTGGCGCGGAAGCGGCGGTAGGTCGCGATCAGCGCGGGGTCCCCCGCGACGAAGCCGCTGCGGTAGCCGGTCATGCCCGAGCGCTTGCTCAGCGAGTGCACCGCGAGACAGCCCGCGCGGCTGAACTCGAGCAGGCTCTTGGGCATCTCGCCTTTGTAGTTGAGGTCGGCGTAGCACTCGTCGCTGACCAGCACGAAGCCGTGCTCGCGCTGCAGCTCGACCCAGCGCTCGTAGAGGTCATCCCGCAGCTTATAGCCGCTCGGGTTGTGCGGGTAGTTCAAGATCACCATCGCAGTGCGCGAAAGCAGGCCTTCGGGCAACGCGTCCGGGTCGAGTTGGTAGGCGTTGTCGGGCCCGAGGATGACCGCGTGCGGCGTCGCGTTCGCGAACAGCGTCCCGATCCGATAGACGGGGTAGGCAGGCTCGCCGTAGACGACGACGTCCCGCGTCGAGCCCGCGTGCACGAACGTCATCGGCAGGTGGAACAGCGCCTCTTTGCTGCCGAACGTCGCGACAACCTCTTCGTCGGCGTCCAGCGACAGGCCGAAGCGCCGCTGCATGTAACCGCACACCGCGTCGCGCAGCCCCTTAGTACCCGGCGTCGGCGGATACTGGCTGACCTCATCGATGCCGTCGATCATCGCTTGGCGCAAGATCGACGGCGTCGGCTCGCGCGGGTCGCCCGTGCCAAAGTCAAACAGCTCGAGGCCGCCGTCGACGATCTGCTGGCTCCACGCCGACAGCTGCACCATCGGATAGGTGGGCAGGTTCTGGAGGCTCTCGTTCACTTGCCGTCCTTCTGCTTGTTCGCCGCGAGGTCCGCGGTGATGCGGTCGCGGACGCGCTCGAGCAGCACCTTGGTCTTGCGGATCCCGGCTTCTTCACTGCCGCCACCCTCGAACTCGATCCCGATGTGCCGGCGCCAACCGTGCTTCTTCACGACGAGGTCCAGCATCCGGTCGTAGTCGGTGTGCTTCTCATTGCCCGCGTCGTCGAAATCGTGCGACTTTGCGCTGACACCTTGCGCGAACGGCATCAGCTCGTCGACGCCCTGATAGCGATCGTATTTCTTGCCGCCGCCGATGTTGAAGTTGCCGAAATCCGGCAGCGAGCCGGCGCGCTCGTGATCGACCCGCTTCAGCACCTCGCTCAGCCACTCGCCGTTTGAAGACAAGCCGCCGTGGTTCTCGACGATCACGTAGATCTGATGGGTGTCCGCGAATTCGCAGAGGCGGCGCAGCCCATCTGCCGCGAGCTTCTGTTGCTCTGCGTAGCTGCCCTGGCTCTTTGCGTTGACGCGGATCGAGTGACAACCGAGCGCCTTGGCCGCGGTCACCCACTTGTGGTGGTTTGCGACGGCCTTGGCGCGACGGCCGGGGTCCTTGGCGCCGAGCGCGCCCTCCCCGTCACACATGATCAGCAGGCTCTGCACGCCCTCGCCGTCGCAGCGACGCTTCAGCTCGGCCAAATACTTGTCGTCCTTCGCCTTGGCCTTGAAGAACGAGTTGACGTATTCGACCGCGGAGATCCCCATCGACCGCGCCTTCTGCGGGAACTGCAGGTTCGTCAGGTCACCTCGGCGCAGCGTCCGGTGCAGGGACCACTCCGCCAAGCTGATCTCGAACGTCGGCGCTGCCGATGCCCAGCGCCGCGTGAGCGGCGACGACCCGAGCAACGAAGAGCCGGCCAAGCCAGCCGCGACGCCGAGGAAACCGCGGCGGTCGATCGAGGGCGAGAGCATGCGGTGCATTGGAGATCGGCGGCGGCCGGCGCGCAACCCTCTGGACACAGCAGCCGACGACGCGACGTCACGACTCGGCGGCGAGTCGACGCAGCACCTCCGCGCGACCGAGGCCGTGCTGCGCGGCCAACCGCCGCAGCTCGTCGTCTTCGGGGCGGGCGACGACCTCCCCGGAAGGGAGCCGCGCGACCTTGTAGCCCACGTCGCCCAGCGCCGTCGAGCGAGTCTCCTGCCAGCGCTCCAACACGGTCCGGGCGACGCGGTGTTGGCGCACCCCGAGCGACGAGGACTCCTCGAGCAAAAGGTCTGTGAGCGCGCGCGCGGCTGCCGGCTCGGCGAGCACCGTCACCAGCACCCCAGGCCGGCCTTTCTTCATCGTGATCGGCGTCGCGAACGCGTCGACCGCGCCGCGCGAGAGCAGCGCGTCCAGCAGCCAGCCAATCTGTTCGCCGGTGGCCGTGTCGAGTTGACAGGTCAGCTCGCAGAGGTCGGTCGGCGAGGTCGCGGCCGCCGACGCGCCCACCATGACGCGCAGCAAGTTCGGCACGTCGGGGTCGTTCCGCGTTCCCGCGCCGTAGCCAATCGCTTCGACTTCGATGGACACCTGCTGGTCGAAGCCGTCGCCGAACTCTTTCAGCAACGCGGCGCCCGTCGGCGTGGTGCGCTCACCGCGCAGCCCCCCGCTTTGGACCGGGATACCCTTGAGCAGCGCCGCCGTCGCCGGCGCTGGGACCGGCAGGACGCCATGGGCCGCTTGGACCGTGCCCGAGCCGACCGCGATCCCGTTGGCGTAGACCCGCTCGATCCCGAGGAGGTGAACGCACAGGCACGCGCAGACAACGTCGACGATGGTGTCTTCAGCGCCTACCTCGTGGAAATGCACGGCCTCCACCGTCGTCTCGTGGGCCGCGGCCTCGACCTCGGCGATGTGACGATAGACCGCGACGCAGCGCGCGCGCACCTCATCCGGGAGCGCCGCGGGCGCGATGATCCGCTGGATGTCCGCGAGGCCCCGGTGGACGTGGCCGGCGCCCGCGGCGCGGTCGACGTCGACGTGGAACTTGACCCCGCCGAGGCTGGCGCGCAGCACTCGCTCGCTGCGGATCATGACGCCAGGCAGCCCGAGCGAGGCCACCGCCTCCGTCAACGGCGCCAGGTCGACGCCGGCGTCCAGCATGGCGCCGACCCACATGTCCCCGGCAACACCGGACCAGGCATCAAATATGGCAGTGCGCATCGCAGATCGAGAATGTCGGCCGAGATCACACGGAACGGAACAGCCTTTGCACCCGTCCAACGGGCGCGAGCGGTCCTTACGCTAGGTCCGCCAGCTCCGCCGAGACGACACGCCTCCCGTCCGAAAACGACGGCTACATACTACGCTACGGGATCAAGGATTGTGAGCCAACGCCACGCTGCCAACGCCGCTCGCCGGGCTGCGCGCCCGCGCGTGACGGTGCCTGCTCAGATCGTGTGCATCGCACGCGCCTGCGCAATCTCGCTGAGCAGCGCGCTGTGCGCTTTCGCGCAGGCACCCGAGGCGAGCGGCATCGAACGCCTCGTCGCCGCAGACGCCGCGCGCGCCCTTTGGAGCGACGTCCCCGAGTGCCGAGGCGAAGCTGCGCTGATCGTCGCGGCCGACGGAGACCCCCGCTTCGAGCGGCGGCTGCTGGAGCTGGCCGCGGACGAGGCGGACGTCGCTAGGCGCCGCGCGCTGATCGCCCTCGGGTTGTTGGCCACCCCGTCCGCGATCGAGAAGCTTGAGCGAGCGCTGGCGACAGTCGAGGCTCGCGGCAGCGACGACGGCGTCTGCGCGGCCTTTGCGCTCGGCATCGTCCCGCCCGATCGCGCCCAAACAACGGTCGCGCGCACCCTGGCCCGGTTCCGGCAGGGCAGCTGGAGACGCCAGCACGCCGTGCTGGTCACGCTGCTCGGCGCGATGAGACGCGTCCCAGACCGTACCGAGCTCGGTGCGCTGCGCCAGCTCTTGCGAGAAGACTCCAACCGCGACGCCACCGTCCGCGGGCTGCTTTGGAGCTTGCTGCTGCCGATCGACGGCTCGATCGAGGCGGACGAGCTCCGGCGCGTCCTGCGCCGCGGCGACGCCGCCGAGCGACGCGCGGTCGTGCAGTGGCTCGCCGACCGTGCCCCGGCGCGCAACGCCGCGTGGATCGAGGACCTCAGCAGGCTCGCAGCCCGCGACCGCGACCCCGATCTCCGGTCCCTGGCCCTGCGTGCGCTCGCGCGCTGCGAGGTCCGCTCCTCGCTAGAGACAGCGGCGAAGGCGCTGCGCAGCGCACACGGCGTAGAGCGGCGCTCTGCGGTCGAGGCGATGCTCGCCGTCGGCGGCGCGAGCATGCGCGGCGTGCTCGAGCAAAACTTGATCAAAGAGCGCGACCTCCGTCGGGCAGCCGAGCTCTTCGAAGGGTTCCGCGCGCCGCCGAGCGCCGCCCTGCGGGAGCGCCTCGTCGCGGTCGCTGCCGCCGCGGACGCGCCGGCGCGCGCGCGCGTTGGCGCCGCCGAGTTGCTCGCACGCAGCGCAGCCGGCCGGTCCGCGCCGATTCTCCGCGGCCTCTTCGTCGACCTCGACGACCCCGCGCTGCTCATTCGTATCGCGCGGTCGCTGAGCCGCGTCGAAGACGCTCCGACGCCCGCGGCCAAGCTGCTCGGCGCGACGGCAGCTTGGACGCATCACCCTGCTCGCTGGCGCGCGCTGCTTGCGGCCGGCCACCCCGAGGCGCAGCGCCAAGTCTTAACGATCCTGCAGGACGGCGACGCATCCGCCAGCGACCGCCGCTGCGCCCTCAGGGCGTGGCGCGCCGCCATGGTGCTCGGACCGGCAGACTCCGCGCCCAAAGCCTTGCGCGACGCGCTCCGCTGATCGTCCTCGCCGCCGCGGATTTCCGGCAGACGCCGACAGCAACGCTGGCGACAACGCGCAGAATCGGCACACTGCGACGGATGTCGGAGCGCGCCCAGCCAGCCCCCCCCGCGATGATGCCGCGCCTGCGCGTCGGAGCTTGGGTGGCCTACGACCTGTCGGGCAACATCTACAGCGCGACGGTGACGTTCGTCCTCACGACCTACGCCAAAGAACAGCTCGGCGGCTTGACCGAGTACAGCATCGCGCACTTCTTATCGATGTTCGCCGCCGGGCTGTTGGGCCCGTTCCTCGGCGCGCTGATCGACACTACCGGGCAGACTAGCCGCTACCTGAGGATCGCCACCGTCGCCTGCGTCGCCGCGCTCGCCGGCTGGGCCTTCGACTGGGGCGGCGCGTGGCTGTTGGCCTGCTACTTCGGGGCCAACCTGTCATTCAACGTCGCGCTGCTGTTCTACAACGCGCTGATCACCTCGGCCGCGCCGCCCGGCCGCGTCGGCCGGATCAGCGGGCTCGGCGTCGGCTTCGGCTACCTCGGGACGATCCTGGTCTTGGTCGTCAACCAGATCTTCGCGCCGACGCCGCGGACCTTCTTCCTGGTCGCTGCAGGGATGTTCCTGCTGTTTGCGCTGCCGTGCCTGATCTGGGTGCGCGAGACGAGCCGGCGCGCGGCCGCGACGAGCCCCAACCAAGAGATCGTGCG
The DNA here is from genome assembly GCA_002684655.1 of Planctomycetota bacterium. Classification (GTDB taxonomy): domain Bacteria; phylum Planctomycetota; class UBA1135; order UBA1135; family UBA2386. The sequence continues at coordinate 7,069 of NYVR01000035.1, forward strand.
CGAGGCGAACAAGCGGCTGCTGTCGACCGTTCGATCGCTGCCGAAGTATCCAGCGCTGATGTGGTTCTTGATCGGCAACTTCTTGCTGGTCGACGTCCTGAACACCGCCGTCATCTACTTCGCCGACTTCACCACGGACGTGTTCTCGGCGATGGCGGCCGACGGCATCACGGTCTTCTCACGCGTCTACCGCGGCGAATCAGGCATCCGCGAGTTCATGCAGTCGGCCGGGCTCTACCTAAACATCGTGGCGCTGTTGATCGGGGTGTTGATCGGGCGATGGATCGACCTGAAGCCGCTGAACGTCATGATCGTCAGCGCGATCGCGCTGCTCGGAGCGCTGGTCGGCGGCGCCGTCTACGGCGGGACCAGCCCGATCGGCTACCTCTGCACGCTCGTCGCGCTAGGCGGCTTCGGCCTCACCGGGATCTGGTCCGCCGGACGCAAGGTCATCGTCATGCTGTCCCCGCCGGAGATGATCGGTCAATTCTTCGGCCTCTACAGCATCACCGCGAAGCTGTCCGTCTTCGGGCAGCTGATCTACGCGCTCGTCCACGACGCGTACGGCAGCAAGCCGGCCATGCTCGCGCAGAGCGCCCAGCTGATCCTCGGGTTGGCCTGCCTGATCAAGGTGCGGATCCCACGCCCGGCTGACGCCGCACCCCAGCCCTAAAGCCGACGTGACACCCACCGAAACCACCCATGACGATCAGGCGGCCGCAGCGCGAGGCCCTCTCTGGCAGCGCGCCGTCGTCGGCGTAGTCTCCGGCGTGATCGCTACGATCGCCTGGCTGCCGAGCTGGCTCGCCTACGCGATCGGCGACCTGCTCGCGATCCCGTGGTTTGTGTATTGGTCCCTCTACGACCGCCGCGGGCGCCGTTCGAGCGGCTACTGGCGCAACACGCGCCTGGCCTTCCGCCCCGGGACGCAGCTCGACCGCACCCGACCTCGAGGTCACCTCTGGCGATGGTCGCGTCACATCGCATGGATCCTCGTCGACTTCTGCCGGATGCGCCGAATCCACGCCGGCAACCTGCACGAGCACTGCGACCTCACCGAGTATGAGCAGGTCCGCGCCCTCCACGAGCAAGGGAGAGGCGTGATCTGCGCCACCGGGCACGTCGGCGTCTGGGACGTCAGCGGCTACATCGCGGGGTTGCTCGGGCTGCCGATCACCTCGGTCTTTCGGCCGAGCCCGCTGCCCGCGCTGAACCGGCTGATCGAGCGGCTGCGCACCGGCACCGGCCAGACCGTCGTGGCGCGCAAGAAGGTCATGTGGACGCTGAAGAAGGCGCTCGAGGCGAAGGAAGCGATCGGCCTGCTCGCGGACGGCGGCGGCAAGCACAGCGCGGTCGTCGCGCCGTTTTTGGGCGTGCTCTCGCGCACCGTCGCGACCCCCGCACTGCTTCACCTCGCGACAGACGCACCGATCGCGGTCGTCGCCGTGTTGAGGACAGGCCGGATGAAGTACAAGCTGCGCGTCTACGACGTGATCTGCGACGCCAGCACCGGGGACCGCGACCGCGACCTCGCATCCATCACGACGCGGATCAACCGCGCGCTGGGCGAGGGCATCGTCGAGGCGCCCGAGCAGTGGTTCTGGCACAGCCGCCGCTACCGACACCGTCCCGCCGGCGAGCCTCAAGGTGCGGACGGCCTGCCGCCGGTGGTCTCGATGGACGCTGGGGCGCCGCCGACAGCGGCCGCCCAGCGTCACCGCTCGCCGCGCACGGCTCGCTGAGCTATCGGGGAGCGAACAGCGTCGAGGCGCGGAGCGCGACCTCGCTGCCGCGCAGCGCTACGCGCCGTCGATCAGAAGGAGATATCCCACTGCAGACGGACGCGGCTGCCGTCGCCGTCCAAGCCCAGCGCGCCGTCGTCGATGGTCAAGAACGAGTAGTCGAGCGTCAGCTTGTTGTTGTGGCCGTTGAAGAACCAGTTCGCCGCGACGGTGAACTCCTGGCGCTCGTTGTCGAGGTCGAGGTTGTTCGAGTTGGGCTCCTTGAGATACGCGTAGCGCGTGGCCAGCTCGAGCTCTTCGGGGAACGAGGGGAAGACCTCGTTAAAGAAGTAACCGAACTGCGTGTAGTAGCCGTAGAGGTCGTTGTCGTTGCCGGCTTGGCCAGCGGACAGCGTCGTGTCCTGGATGTTCTTCCAGTGGAACTCGTTTTGGGTCGAGAATCCCTGGTACTTGAACGCGAACTCGGCGACCGCTTGATGGATCCTGTACTGACCGGCCACAGCAGCGTCGACCTTATCGAAGCCGTCGAGGTTGCCGCCGCCGCTCGATGACCAGCGGGTCGCCCTGCCGGTGTGCGTCGCGCCGCCGACAGCGAAGGTGCCGGTCGGCTTCTCCGTACGCTCGACGTCGGTCTGACGCAGCGCCAAGTCCCGGCCCAGGAAGTTCCACTGCAGACGACCGACATACATCAGGTTGTCGTCGTCGTTGGAGACGCCGCGGCCCTCGCCGGTGAAGGCGCCCGCGTAGTAGCGGAGGTCCGCGCCAGAACCCTCGAAGAGGCGACCGCGGAAGCTTATGCCCATCTGGCGGTCAACGGTGAAGACGCGGTTGACGATCGAGCGCTCGACGAACTGTTGGCGACCCGACGAGTCGACCCGCTCGCGGTTGTAATCGATCTTCCACTGACCGACGCGGATGCCGAAGGCCTTGTTCTTGGCGACGTCGATGCGCCAGTCGATGACACGGGCGCTCGCGTTCGAGCTCGACTTGTCCAAAGAGCGGGTCGGCTGCAGGTCGACCTCGAAGTAATACTTCAGCCAGGGACGGTAGCCGTGGCCGCCGATCTTCATCCGCAGCCGCCGGCCTTCAGCGGTCAGCTGGTCCGTGTCGAAGTCGTCGAGCGCGCGCGGATCGCTGCGATACGGGCTGGTCGCGCGCAGCTGAGCGCGCCACTGCAGGTTCGTCTGGAAGTTGCCGTCGCGGCTCTCAAGGCGGAAGCCCTTCTTGCCATAGCTTGAGCGCACGACGCCTTCTCGTTCGAGGTAGCGCTCGACCGCTGCGGCGACCTGGGAGTCGCTCATAGGGTCACGTGCAGCGCTCGCCTTAGGCGTTTCCTGCGCCAGCGCCAGTCCGCTCGTAGCGACGAGCGTAAGTAGCAACCATTTCGTTGTTGTCATCAGTGATCGTCGTTCCGTCATCAGGATGGCCCCAACCCGTTGGGTTTGGACCTTGGTGAGCCTCCTCTGTAGGGACCAAATATGTAGATTTGATGAAGCAGTCGTGAAGGGTTGATGAGGCCTGCGCGGCAGCGCCAAAAAGATGCAGCCAAGACGCTTACGTCCAGGCCTGCCTGCATCCGAGCGACCTCCAGGAAGCCTTAACGGTTTCTTCATCTACGAGTCGCTGTTCCTTCATATGCGTTTGGTGTCGTGAACGCTCGCATTGGAACCCCCAGGGACCACGGACACTGAAATCATGATGAAGAAGCTCCCCACGATCGTACTCGTAGCGGCCAGCGCCTTTCTGCCTAGCTGCGGCCAAAGCCACGCCGCGACCGAGATCGAGAACGTCGGCTCCGACACGCTGCTTGAGGTCGCAGGCGCCCTCGCAGAGTCCTACGGCGCCATCAAGCCCGAGGTCCCGATCAGCGTCTCGGGCGGCGGCTCGGGCGTAGGGGTCGCTGCGCTGATCGCGAACGACTGCGAGATCGCGAACTGCAGCCGCCCCCTCAAGGACAAAGAGCTGAAGCTGGCGGAGAAGAACGGCGTCCAGCCCGTCCAGCACGTCATCGGCTTCGACGGCATCGCGGTCTTCGTCCACAAGGACAACCCGCTCGTGTCGCTCACGATGGAGCAGCTAAACGCCATCTTCGGCGAGGGCGGCAAGATCGAGTCTTGGAAGGACCTCGGCATGGACATGGGCAGCGAAGAGGCCAACCTCATCCAGCTCGGCAGCCGACAGAACAACAGCGGCACCTATGAGTGCTTCCGCGAAAAGGTCTTAGGCAAGAAGGGTCGCTTTAAGCAGCGCTGCAACAACCTCAACGGCAGCAAAGACGTCGTCGAGTTCTGCGCCAGCTCAAAGAGCGCCATCGGATACAGCGGCCTCGCCTACAAGACAGACGACGTGCGGGTCGTCCCCATCACGCCCGCAGGCGGCGCAGACGCCATCGCGCCGACGGTCGCGACGGTCCAAGACAACTCCTACCCCATCGCGCGCCCGCTCTTCATGTATACGAACGGCGAGCCGCAGGGCGAGATCGGGGCCTACATCAACTGGATCAAAGGCGCCGACGGCCAAGCCGTGCTCGACAAGAAGGGCTACGTGCCGCTCGCCAAGTAAGGCGATCGCACGGCAGAGCCGCGCTGGCGTTTAAGCTCCAGCGCGGTCAGCGCCGTTCCGGCGAGACACCCACCCACACGACGACTTCACCCGTAACACTCCCTGCACAGGAAACCTCGTTGGCAACCCACTACGAAGAGCGTCTGCAGCGCGACCTCGACTGGATCGGCACGATGGTCGAAGAGGTCGGCACCGATCTGATCACCATCATCGACAACGCGTGCAAGTCGGTGCTCAACACCGACCGTCACCTGTCGGCCGAGACGGTGATCGGTGACTTCGTCATCAACCGCAAGACCCGGGAGATCGACCGGCTGTGCCACGCGTTCGTCGCGCGGCACCTACCAAGCGCTGGGCACCTCCGCTACGTGTCGTCGGTGATGCGGCTCAACATCGCGCTCGAACGGATCGGGGACTACGCCGCGACGATCTCGAGGACGGCGGTGCAGATCTCCGAAACGCCGCCCAAAGCGGTCGCGCGCGACATCGAGACGATGAGCGAGCAGGCCCGCAGCATCCTGTCCGACGCGCTGCAGAGCTACTACAAGCGCGACGTGCAGCAGGCCAAGAGCATCCTCAAGGCCGCGCGCAACTTCGCGCCGTACTTCGACCGCGTCTTTGACGACCTCGCGAAGGAAGGCGACAAGAACAGCCGCCCGATGAAGGACCTGTTCAGCCTCCTGGCGACCCTCAACCGCCTGGAGCGGGTCATCCACCAGGGCAAGAACGTCTGCGAGGAGACGCTGTTCGTCGTCACCGGCGAGTCTAAGGGCGAGAAGAAGTTCCGCATCTTGTTCCTCGACGAGGGCAACGACGGCGCCAGCCAGCTGGCCGAGCAGTTCACGACGAAGGCGTTCCCGCAGAGCGGCACGTTCGAGAGCGCGGGCTGGGCGCCGTCGGAGCAGATCGCCCCTGCGTTTACGCGGTTCGCCGAGACCGTCGGCCTCGACCTGAGCAAGGCGTGGCCGACCGACCTGAAGACGCGCGCGGAGCAATTCGACGACTTCGACCTGGTCGTCTGCCTCAACAAGCAGACCTTCGAACACCTCCCACGCTTGCCGTTCCACACGACGGCGCTCTGCTGGGACGTCGACACATCGAACAGCCCCGAGCTGGTCTACCGCGAGATCACCCCGCGCATCCGCGAGCTGATGGACCGGCTCCGCGGCGAACAAGCTGACTGACCGTGCCTGCACCTCGCATGAAAAAGAAGTCCACGCTGACGCCAACGCCTCGTCCCCAGCTCGTGCAGACACACGAGCCAGCCTGGGCCGACGCGCTCGACCGGCGCGACAGGGCGTGGGCGCTCGACCTCGCCGCCCGGTTGCTGGTGCTCGTCGGCGGGATCTCTGCGATCCTGTTCATCGGCGCCATCTTCCTGTTCATCATGACGGAAGGGCTCGACTTCATGTGGCACCGGATGGAGCTCTCCTCGCTCCTCTTCGGCAGCCGGTGGGAGCCGACGGTCGACCCACCTGAATACGGCGCGCTCCCGCTGATCATGGGGACCGTTTGGATCACGGCCGTGGCGATGATCATCGGCGTCCCCCTGGCGTTCGCCGCGGCGGTCTACGTCGGCGAGTTCGCGCGCGGCCGCCAGCGCGAGTGGCTCAAGATCGGCATCGAGATCCTGGCCGCGATCCCGTCCGTTGTCTGGGGGGTGATCGGCCTCTACGTCATGGCGCCGCTGATCAAGTCGACGTTTGGCGTGCAGATCGGCCTCAACGTGCTCAACGCGGGCATCATCCTCGGCCTGATGGCCGCGCCCATCATCGCGACCATCGCTGAAGACGCGCTGAAGGCAGTCCCTGAGGGCTACCGAGAGGCAGCCGAATCGCTCGGCGCGACGCGGTGGCAGGTCATCTGGAAGGTGGTCCTGCCGCACGCGCGGCCGGGCCTGTCGGCGGCCGTGCTGCTCGGCGTCGGCCGAGCTTTCGGCGAGACCATCGCTGTGCTGATGGCGTCGGGCCACCGCCTGATGGCGCCCGAGAGCGTTTTCGACTCTGCAGCGACCCTGACCGCGACCATCGCCGCCGAGCTGGGCGAAGCGGCGGTCGGCAGCGACCACTACCAGGTCCTGTTCGTGCTCGGCCTGCTGCTGTTCCTGATCACGTTCTCCGTCAACCTGATCGCGGACCGCATCGTGCGCGGCAGAAAGGCGGCGCCTGCCCCGGGCGCCGCGGATCAACCGAGCCGCCGCGTCCTCGCCGGAGTCCTCGGCATCCTCCTCGGCGGCGCCGGCGTCCACCGCTTCATCCTCGGCGACCGCTTCGGCGGGTTCCTCAGGCTGTTCCTCACGATCAACACCTTCGGCGCGGCCGCGGTGATCGGCCTGATCGAAGGCATCCTCTACCTGACAAAATCCGACGAAGCGTTCGTCCAAACCTACCAGGTCAACAAGAAGAGCTGGTTCTGAGCGACACGTGACCACCCTAGACACAAACGATCCCGCCGCAGACCCGGAGGTCCAGACCTCGGTGTTCGCGGCGTCGCCGAACGAGCACAAGGCGCACACGGTCCAGCAGGTCTTCAAGATCGGCTTCTTAGCCGTGACGCTGTTGCTGCTGATCCCGGCCGCGGCGATCCTCGGGGTGCTGGTCTTCAAGGGGGCGCCCGGTCTCACCTGGGAGTTCCTGACGACCAAGCCGACCGACAACGGCGCCGCGGGCGGCATCTCGACCGCGCTGGTCGGCACCGTCTGGATGACCGGGGTCGCGCTCGCCTTCTCGCTGCCGCTCGGCGTCGCCGCCGCGATCTACCTCAGCGAGTATGCCCGCGACAACTGGCTCACGCGCACCATCAACGTCGCGATCGTCAACCTCGCGGGGGTGCCGTCGATCGTGCACGCGTTGTTCGGCATCGGCGCCTTCGTCTACTTCTTGGAGTTCGGCAAGTCGGTGCTCGCCGCGGGCTGCACGCTGGCCGTAATGACCCTCCCCGTCGTCATCGTCTCGACGCGCGAGTCCATGCAGGCGGTCCCACAGGCCTTCCGGGACGCCTGCTGGAACATGGGCGCCACCCGGTGGCAGACCATCTGGAAGGTGGTGCTGCCCAACTCGGGCTCCGGCATCCTGACCGGCCTGATCTTGGTCGTCTGCCGCGCCGTCGGCGAGACCGCGCCGATCATGTTCACCGGCGCTGTGTTCTTCCGCCAGTTCTACGCTAGCGGCTTGTTCGACAAGTCGATGGCGCTGTCCTACCACCTGTTCTCCGTCTCGATGCACGTCAAGGACGTGCCGGAGCACGTCCCCTACACCGTCGCGCTGACGCTGATCTTGGTGGTGCTGTCGATGAACGCCGTGGCGATCTACTTCCGCATGAAGCTGCGAGGAAAGAAGAAGTGGTAACCCCGACCGAACCGCTCGCGGCGCCGCCCGCGCATGAGGTGATCCTGAAGGTCAAAGACCTGTCGATCTCCTACGACGGCAAGACCGCGCTCTCCGGCGTCAACTTCGAGGTCCGCCGCAACGAGATCTTCGGGATCATCGGCCCCGCCAACTCCGGCAAGACCTCGTTCCTGCGGGCGCTGAACCGCATGGACGAGTTCCAGCACAGGATGCGCGTCCAAGGCCAGATCACGTTCGCCGGCCGCGACATCTCAAGCATCCGTAACCTCTACGCGCTCCGACGGATGATCGGCGTGGTGTTCCCGCTGCCGGTCGGGCTGCCGCTGTCGATCTACGACAACGTCGCGCTCGCCCCGCGCTTGACCGGCGTCCGGAACAAGGCCGAGCTCGACGACGTCGTCGAGCGCTGCCTCACGCGCGCCGCGCTGTGGGACGAGGTGAAGGACCGCCTGACCAGCCTCGGCTCGCTCCTCTCTGGTGGCCAGCAGCAGCGTCTGACGATCGCGCGCGCGCTCTCGCAGCAGCCAGAGATGCTGCTGTTGGACGAGTTCTCCATCGCCGTGGACCCTGTCACGACGATGCGGATCGAAGAGGTCCTCAAGGAGCTCAAAGACGAGATGACCATCGTGCTCGTCACCAACCTGGTGCAACAGGCCCGCCGACTGGCAGACCGCACCGCCTTCTTCCTGAACGGCAGCTGCGTGGAGCTCGGAGACACCGAGCGAATGTTCACGGGCGGCGCGACGGACCAACGCACGATCGACTACCTGGAGGGTCGCTTTGGCTGATCCCACGCCACACTCTGGGCCGCTGCCGGCCCCGGCCAACGAGCGCGCCACCGCCAGCGCGCCCGCGAACCAGCACGCCGCGATCGAGGTCCGTGACATGAACCTCTGGTACGGCGACTTCCAGGCGCTCTTCGACGTCAACCTCGACATCCGCGCCGGCCTCGTCACCGCGATGATCGGGCCTTCGGGCTGCGGTAAGTCGACGCTGCTCCGCAGCGTCAACCGCATCAACGAGCGGCTCGGCTACGTCCGCACGACGGGCACCATCAAGGTCTACGGCGAGGACATCTACGCCGAGACCAGCTCAGCGATCCAGGTCCGCCGAAACATCGGGATGGTGTTCCAGCGACCCAACCCGCTGCCGCTGTCGGTGCGTAACAACGTCTTGTTCGGCCACCGCCTGCACCGCACGAGGTCCTACAACAGCGCCGAAGAGGACGAGATCGTCGAACAAGCGCTGCGGCAGGTCCTGCTCTGGGACCGCGTCAAGGACAAGCTCGGGACCAAGGCCACGACGCTGTCCCTTGAGGAGCAACAGAAGCTCTGCATCGCGCGACTCCTGCCGACCAAGCCGCAGCTCCTGCTGATGGACGAGCAGTGCTCAGCGCTCGATCCAGAGGCGACCGCTGCGGTCGAAGAGCTGATCTGGGAGTTGCGAGGGAAATACTCGATCCTGATCGTCACCCACAACATGGCGCAGGCGCGCCGCGCCAGCGACGAGTGCGTCTTCATGCTGATGGGCAAGGTGGTCGAGCACAGCGCCACCGAGAAGATGTTCGTGTCGCCCGAACAGCGAGAGACCTCGGACTACATCGAGGGCCGGTTCGGCTGATCGGGCGCTGGGAAGGCCGCGCGGTCTGGTATCGTCCGGCGGCGTATGCGCCTACCCACGCTCTTGTCTCCGCTGCTGCTGTGCGCGGCCGCCGCAGCCGCGCCCCAAGCGCCCGACGAGGTCTTGGCGACCTACCGCTTCGCGGGCCGCGAGCTCACCGTGACCCGCGCGGACGTCGCCTTGGAGATGGCGTTCCACCTCCGGCGGCGCGATCGCGGCCGCGAGGCCTGCGAGATGATGGTCGACACGATGATGACCCGCGCCGAGGCCGCGCAGCACGGCCTGACGCCGACCCGCGCGGACGCCGAGGCGTTCTGGGAGAAGCTCAAGCAGCAGCTGCGCGCCGCCGGCGTCGACCCCGAAGGCGTCGCCGCGGTCCGCAACACGGACCCCAATCAGTGGCTCGATGACCTCAAGGACCAGATCTCTCAAGAGCGACTGGTGCGCCGCGAGCTCGGGCTCCCCGAGACCGAGAAGGTCAGCGGCGACATGCTCAAGCTGTGGATCGGCGAAGCGCGCAAACGCCACCAGATCGAGACCGACCCAGACAAGCTGCCCGTAGGTGCAGCGGTCCGAGTAGACGGACAGCAGGTCCCACTGATCGACCTAGGCTTGTTGCTTCTTCGCACCAGCGAAGACTTCGAGCGTGATCGCTTCATCCGCCAAGTCATCTACCTGCAGTCCATCGAGAAGATGGCTGAAAAACTCTCGCTCAAGATCCGTGCTGACGACCTCGACCGAGCCGTCGAAG
>NYVR01000036.1 GCA_002684655.1 Planctomycetota bacterium
CACCGCGGCCGAACGCGAAACCCCTACAACCCAGCGCAAGGCAGCAGCGGCTCGTCAGCGGGCTCCGCGAGCGCGGGCGCCGCCGGCCTGCTCCCGTTCGCAATCGGCTCCGAGACCCTCGGCTCCATCGTCTCGCCGTGTCGCCGTTGCGGCGTCGGCGGGCTGCGCCCGACGTTCGGCGCAGTGAGTCGCTACGGGGCGATGCCACTGTCATGGACCATGGACAAGGTCGGACCTATCGCGCGCAGCGCGACCTGCGCGGGCATCGTCTTTGACGCGATGCGCGGCGCAGACGGCGAAGACCCAGCCGCGCGCGACACCGGATTCACGTGGCGGCGAGGCGCGCCGCTGAGCGACCTCACCGTCGGCGTCCTGAAGGTCCGCGGGTGGCCTCGCAAGGAGCACGACCGCGCCTTCATGCAGTGGCTTGAGTCGCGCGCTGGAGCGACCAGAGAGGTGATGCTGCCCGAGGCCCCGTACGGCGCCATGCTGCTCATGCTGCACGCCGAGGCGGCTGCGGCCTTCGACGAGCTCACGCGCAGCGGCGAAGACGAACAGCTCCCAGGCCAGCGCGCTGGCGACTGGCCCAACTCGTTCCGCAGCGCGCGCACGATCCCCGCCGTCGAATACATCCAAGCCAGCCGCGCGCGGCGCACGCTGCTCGATGACATGCACCGCGCCATGGAAGGCGTAGACGTCCTGGTTTCGCCGACGCACGGTGGTCCGACGCTGACCGCGACCAACCTCAGCGGACATCCGACCCTGGTCCTCCCCGTCGGCCGCAGCGAACGCGACGGCGACGACGGGCGCCCAGAGCTGATCGCGCTGAGCGGCCAACTGGATGGCGAAGGACCGCTGCTCCGTGTCGCAGAGGCGTGGCAGCGTGAGACCGCGTGGCACCTCGCCCGTCCGACCCTGACGAACGTATGAAACTCCGCGCCTCTTGGCGGATCGGCGCCTTGATTGGGGCGGCCTGCCTGCTGTTATTCGTCCGCTGCGGCGCCGTAGCCGAGCCGACGCCGGCGGTGGACAACCTGGCGGACGCGCCGTCCAGCGCGACGGACTGCATCGTCGTAGCAGGCCGCAGGTTCCAGATCGGCACGCGGGTCGTTACGTGGACCGAACCTGGCGGCTACAGCGCCTATCGTGAGGGCAAGCACTTCGACCGCAGCGAAGGCCTGGACGGCGAGCGTCGATACGGGACCCGGTCCGGTGACCCGCGCAGCCTCGCGGAGCTCCGTGAAGGCGTGCATCAGTTCGTCGTCCATTACGATGTCTGCGGCACCTCTCGCCAGTGCTTCAAAGTGCTGCACGACGTCCGCAACTTGTCGGTCCACTTCCTGCTGGACGTCGACGGCACGATCTACCAGACGCTCGATCTCAAAGAGCGGGCGTGGCACGCGACCGTCGCAAACGACCGCGCTGTCGGGGTCGAGGTCGCCCACCCCGGTGCGTGGCGCAGCCCGCTCAACGCAGACATGCGACGCTGGTACTCCGAGGACGCAGCGGGCTGGCGGATGAAGTACCCCGCGTGGCTTGAGGAGACCGGCGTGCGGACCAAAGGCTTCGTGCCGAGGCCCGACCGGCCCGACTTCGTGAGCGGCGTCGTGCAAGGGAAGGAATACCACCAGTTCGACTTCACCAGCCAACAATACGACGCGCTCGCCAAGCTGATCGCGGGGCTCAACCGCGCGCTCCCGCGAATCGACCTGGCGGCGCCGCGCGAGGGCTCCGGCACGGTCGTCGACCATGTCTTGCCGGCGGACGAGCTGCTGCGCTTCGATGGCGTGGTCGGACACTTCCACGTGCAGGAGAACAAGCAGGACCCCGGACCCGCGTTCCAGTGGGACCGCGTGCTCGATGACGCGCGGCGCCTGCGCGCCCGTTGACGCCGCGTCCTTTGTGCGACGACCTCCTGGCCCCGCGACCCCGCGCGCGAATCGGCGCCCTAACGACTCTCGACGGAACGGCTGCGGCCGGCCTCGCGCAGCCGCTGCAGGGCGTCGGTGAGCTCGGCGACGCGCGCCGGGTGCTCCGCAGCGACGTCCCGCTGCTCGCCGAGATCCGTGGCCAGGTCAAAGAGCTGATAAGGTTCTCCGAACGGCTTGCCCTTGGGACGCTGCCGACCGCCTGAGCCGTTGCCCGCGACCAGCTTCCAGCGCCCCTGGCGCAGCGCGAACATCCCCGCTGCGGAGTGGTGCACGACCGGCGGCCGCGCGGGCGCCGCGACGGCGCGCTGCCCAAGCGCGTCGGGCAAGAAGCTAAAGCTGTCCTCGGCGGCGTCGTCAGGCAAACCACGATCGATGAGGTCCGCGCACGTCGCAAAGAAATCGGTCAAGCAGATCGTCCGGTCGACGCGCGCCGAGGCCGGAACCCGACCGGGCCAGCGCACGAAGAACGGCACCCTATGCCCAGCCTCCCAGATGTCGGCTTTGGTGCCGCGCAGCGGGCCGTTGGCGCGGTGATGCTCTGGGCGATACCCCTGCACGGTGGCGTCTTCAACGTGGTCCTTCCTGCCAGGCTGGTCGAGGCGATGCATGAACGAGCCGTTGTCCGACGTGTAGATCAACAGCGTGTCGTTACGGATCCCCGCCTCATCGACGGCGGCCAGCACGCTCCCTACCGCAGCGTCGACCTGCGCCACGAAGTCGCCGTAGTCGCCGAGGCGGGTAGCGCCGCGGAAGTCTTCATGCGGGAGCACGGGCTTGTGCGGCGCCGGCAGCGGCAGGTAGAGGAAAAAGGGCTGTTGGCGCCGGGCGCCCTTCCGCACGACGTCGCAGGCGTGCTCGACCAAGTGACCGAGCACATCCGCCATCACCAGGTCTCTCGACCTCGGGCCAGCGCGGAGGAACGCGGGGAAGCGCTGTCCTGCCTGCGCGACAACGTCGGGGTCCGTCACGCGGCCGTCGCGCACGTAGACGTAGGGTGGAAAGTCCAGCGACGCAGGGATGATGTAGCTGTGGTCGAAGCCATAAGCGTTCGGCGGCGACCCGACCGGCTGCTCGAATTGGATGTCCCCGTCTTCGCCTTTGGGCCAATCGAGGCCGAGGTGCCACTTGCCGACGATAGCGGTGTGGTAACCCGCGGCCTGCAGCAGCGCCGCGACGGTCTGCCGCCCTGGCTCGATCACGGGCCTGCCGTAGCCGTCGATCACGCCCCGCTTGAGGCGGCCGCGCCAGCAGTAGCGCCCGGTCAAGACGCCGTAGCGCGTCGGGGTGCACACCGACGACGGCGTATGAGCGTCGACGAACGAGCACCCCGCTGACGCCAACCCGTCGAGGTGAGGAGTCGGGATCGAGCTGTCGGGGTTGAGCGCGTGCACGTCGCCGTAGCCCATGTCGTCAGCCATGACGAACACGATGTTGGGCGTCGGCGACGGAGCACCAGCCCGCTCGGAGGTCATCGCGGGCCCCGAGCACGAAGCCAAGCAGAAAAAAACAGCCACGCAGAGCTTCTGCATGGCCGTCGATCTTGGCGAGCTTGCGGCGCTGCAGCAAGCGCTGCGGCGCCGGCGCGGGCGATCAGAAGTTCGAGATGAAGCTCCGCATGCCGTTGCTGAGCGTCAAGCCGAACGCGTTCTGCCCGTTCGGCAGCGAGTTCGGCAGCACGACATTGATGCCCTGCGCAAACAGCTCTGAACCACCCGCGACGTTGATCGGCACGTTGAACGTCGTCGACAGCGAGTTGGTGCCGCCGGCGACCGACAGCGTCGCGTCGAGGGTCGGGATATACGCGACGCAACCCGGCGCGCCGATGATGCCCAGCGGCAGCCCGGGGTTTGCCTGCGCGAAGCTGATGCCGACGAAGCCGAGATAAAAACCGGGACTGATCGGCTGCAGGTTGTCGATCGTGTAGGTCACTGTCGACCCGGAGGTCGTGGTCGAGATCGGCGCGCCGGACGCCGAGAGGCTGAGCGCCGGGACGTTTGATGAAGACATCACCGACGCGCTCAGCCCGCTCATGTCGACAGCGCCCCCGTCCACCGACGCGCCCGCGGGCGAGTAGCCGACGATCCACTGCTCTGGATTGGTGGTGTTGAGGTTCTCGAACGCGATCGAGAAGTCACCCGACGCGGTATCCCAGGTGAACTGGATCGTGTTCGGCACCCCGGTGTTCCAGCCGTGGACGCCGAGATAGGTCACGGTCGCGACCGAGCCGCTCTCTTCGTAGAAGATGTCGCCGCCGCCGCCGCCGCTGGCAGAGTGCAGGTCCGTCCAGGCGTAGAGGCCGTCAAACGGCGCGTTGAGCGTGTCGATCAGCGACGGCACGTAGCCGGCGCTGTTCGCGCCGCCGAGCGCGATCTGGCAGTTCGAGCCGACCCACACACCGAGCGATCCGGGCGTGGCGAGGGTCGCGGTGTCGACGTAGTCATCGTCACCCGCCGGCACGACCTGCGCGCCCGGCCCCACCGAGACGACGCCTGCGGAAGGCGCGGTGGTCACGAGGTAACCGCTGTTGGGAACGCTGCCAAGGCTCAGCCCCGTGACGGTCGAACCGTCGAGGTCCATCGCTTGCGGCGACAGCTCCTCGTAGAAGGAGTCGGAGATGTCGTAGCACCCCTGGCCATAGCTCTCATGGACGGCGGGCAAGCAAGCTTGGTTGACCGAGATGTAGCCCGTACCTGCGTTGAAGAACTGCATGGTGCTGTTGTTCAAGTCGAACGGCGACGTCGCCGGCGGCGCGTAGGCTGGGAACGCTTCGTAGATGACGAAGTCGTTCAGGTTCTGCGCGTTCATCGACAGGTCGCTGGAGCCGGGGTCGGTGACGCCGTCGCCGCGCGAGACGATCACGCGCGGGTCGTTCTGGCCCGGGTTGACCGTGCCGGTGACGTTGCCGTCGTAGTAGAAGCTGACCTCACCGCTCGACGTGATCTGCACCTGAAAGGTGTAGAGCGGATCTGGACCGGCCTGCGTGGTCGCCCACCATTCGACCATGCGGTCCCAGGTCACGATGAACTTGCCAGCGATCGTGTTGTTGATGTAGACCCCGCCGCTGACTCCGGGCTGGCTCCAGAAGTCCATGAACAATGGCGCGATGCGCGGGTCGTCGCCGGGGGTCGTGCCGAGCGCGACATCGATGTCCTGATACGCTGTGCCGAGCCCCGTCGGACCGTTCGTGCCAGCGCCGTTGGTGAGATACATGATCCCGTTTTCGGTGATCACCGCGTGGTCGTAGCTGTTGCTGCCGAACGTCACCGAGAAGCCCAGCGGCTGCTCGTCGAAGGCCACGTCGTCGCCGAAGCCTGCGGTGGCGCCGGCGAGCGGCGCGAGCACGCCGAAGTTCTGCTCGAAGCACTGCGCGTGCGCCGTCGCGCCGAAGACCGCGACGGTCGCGAGAGAGAGGAGGATTCTTTGCATGGGTTTGAGGAGGAGAGACACGAAGTCCGAGGCAGACGCCCCGGTGCGAGAAGTGGCACAAGGGCCTGGCCGGAAGGCTAGCAAAGGTCAATACCGCCGCGCTCTCGGCTGCGCCAAATTGACCCGACGTTTCGGTCTTTACGCACTGCCGCATCACTGCCTGCGATCCTCAACCGCCCCTGCTTGCTGCGCGGCGACGCCCCGACCGCTAGCCTGCGACGGCGCCGAGATGAAGACCACGCAGACGACGCCCTGGGTGCTACGGCCGATCCGACCGGCCGACGACCCTCACGTCGCCCGCATCGTCCACGACGTAATGACGGAGCACGGCTGCGGCGGCGACGGCTTCGCGATCCACGATGGCGAGGTCGCGAACATGAGCCGCTCGTATCGCGGCGAACGGGCGGGTTACTACGTGATCGAGCGAGCGGGCGACGTGTTCGGGGGCGCGGGCTTCGCCCAACTCCAAGGGTCCGCAGCCGCTGACGGCGTATGCGAGCTCCGCAAGATGTACTTCCGCAGCGAGGCTCGCGGCCTAGGCCTGGGGCGCGCGATGCTCGCGCTGCTGCTCGACCAGATGCGGAGCGCAGGCTTCCGGCGGTGCTATCTAGAGACCACGTCTTGGATGGAGCGCGCGCAAGACCTGTACCGCAGCGCGGGCTTCGTCCAACAAGCCGCGCGGGAAGGCGACACCGGCCACCACGGCTGCAACGCGTTCTTCAGCCGCTCCCTGGGCGACGTCGCGCCGGCAACCGCGGACGCGCTCAAACGCGCCAAGCGCCGCTGATAGGCGGCGGCTCCCAACGGACGCGGCCCCAGCGCGCTACTCCACAACTTTCCACAGCCACACCTCGCGAATGCGACGTTGGCCTTCCACGCCTCGGCACGCTAGCGTCTCACGGGTGACCGACGGCATCCTCGTACATCAGCAGATCCGCGCGCTGATCGAAGCCGGCGCGCTCGCGTCGACCCCCGCGATCGCTCCGACCCAGATCCAGCCGGCGTCCCTAGATCTGCGGCTCTCCACGCGAGGCTTCCGTGTCCGCAGCGGTTTCTTGCCCGAGAACTGCCGAGTCGCCGACCGCCTAGAGGAGATGACCCTCTACCCGTTCGACCTCACCGACGGCGCCGTGCTAGAGAAGGGGCACTGCTACATCATCCCGCTCCTCGAACGGATCGAGAAGCCGCTCAAGCACACGGTCCGCGCCAACCCCAAGTCCTCGACCGGACGCCTCGACCTGTTCACGCGGGTGCTCGCCGACAGGTGCGGGCGGTTCGAAACGGTGCCGCCGGGCTACACCGGGCCGCTCTACCTTGAGATCGTGCCCCGCAGCTTCCCGGTCCGCGTCCGCACCGGGCTTTCCCTATGCCAGATTCGGTTCAGTGACGGCGAAGCCTCGCTGACCGACGATGAGCTCCGGGCTGAGCATGAACGCGCGCCGCTGCTATTCGACGACGCCGGTCAGCCGCTCCCGGTCGAAGACCTCCGCCTCGACAACGGCTTGATGATGGGGATCGCGACCCGCTGCGATCGCGACATCCGCGGTCCGATCGGCTACGTCGCCCGACGGTACACCGCCGTGCTCGACATGAGCGAGGAGGCGGGCCACGACATGGACGCCTATTTCCAGCCGATCAGCGAACCGCAGCGCGGACAGCTGATCGTCGAGCCGGAGGAGTTTTACATCTTCGCCAGCAAGGAGCGGGTGCGCATCCCTGCGCACCTAGCGGCCGAGATGGTCGCCTACGACGTCGGCATCGGCGAACTCCGAACGAACTACGCCGGCTTTTTCGACAACGGCTTCGGCGGCGCTACGGGGACGCGCGCGGTCCTGGAGGTCCGCCCCCACGACGTCCCGTTCCTCCTGGAAGACGGCCAGGTGTTCTTCAAGCTCGATTTCTTCCGGACCCAAGAGCACCCAGAGGTGATCTACGGTGACCAGCGCTTGAGTTCGCACTACCAGGGACAGGCCCTGAAGCTGAGCAAACACTTCCGGCCGGTCTAGCCGGGCGGTGGAAAGAGCTGCGCACTCCCATCCAACCCGCGTCGCGAACCCACCCTCTCGCCTATGTTCCCGCACCGCGCTGACGAGCACGCCGCGATGGTGTTTGTGGACATCGCTTCGTCGCTCGACGCGGGGCTACCCATCGAGAGCATCGGCGGAGACCCGGGACTTGGAGACAACGTGCTCTTCGGCCTCTGCGCGAGCCGCGGTGTGACGCTGGATGCCACCGAGAAGATGGCCTTGGAGGCCGGGTGGCGGAGCGGCAGCGCCTCGCAGGCGTTGCGACGGCGCGCCGCGGCCCGAGAGCGGCGCGCCAAGTTCTCCCGCTCCATCCAGCTGTCGCTGGCGTATCCGCTCCTGCTGCTGGTGATGCTGTTGCTCGCGTCGTTGGCGACCATGGCCATCACCGGGGCTGCGATCGTCTCAGGTATCGCCGTGGCGTATACATGCGCCGGCGCTGCAGCATACTTCGTGCTGCGTAAGCTGCGACGCGGCGACTCCGCCACAGAGCGATACCCAATCATCGGACCTGTCGTCACCGAGCTCCGCGAATTGACCTATCTGGAAGCCCTGCATGCGCTCTATGGCGCGGGCGTCCCCGTCGTCGACGCGCACCGCGCGGCGCTGTCGACGGTCCGCATGCGCGGACTGCGGCAGCAGTTGACCCGCTCGCAAGCGATGCTGGAGGAGGGCCAGACGCTCGGCGAAGCCCTCGAAGCGAGCGCGGCGCTGTGTCAGGAGAGCCGGACCATGCTTACCAATGGCGAAGTCAGCGGGACTCTTGAAGAAGCCCTCGAGCGCGCCGTTCAACGTCGCACGGAGATGGCGGAGCGCCGCGTGGCAGCCGCGACCCGCAACCTCCGGGCGTCGGTGTACACCGTCGCCGTGTCAGGCATCGTCGCCATTGTGGTGATGTTCTATACGAACTACTACGCCCCGATCTTCTCGATGATGAGGTGAGCTCACGGTGACCGCGCGGCCCCATCGCATCGGCGCGACAGGGCCGAGGCCACCCCGCATGCGCGCGCCCCCGCATACGCTACCAGCAGGGCGAGGGCCAAACTCTAGGCCGTGACCCAGCCCCGGTTACGAGCTAGAACTACATACACATGCGACTCGGCCTGACCCAATCCCTGCGTGCAGAGCAACGACTGATTCAGTCGCCGCAGATGATCCAGGCCATGCAGGTCCTTCAGCTGCCGCTGATCGAGCTCAAAGATCAGGTTGAACAGGAGCTGCAAGAGAACGTCTTCCTCGAACGACAGGACGAAGCGGAGCGGAGTGACCCCGCCAGCCTCAACGAGCGCCCGGACGACCCGCGCGACGGTGACGCAGACGGATACGAAGACCGACTACATCGCGAACTGTCAGCAGAGATCGACCAGCTGGAGTCACGCGTCGAACCCAGCTGGCGCCAGCGGACGGGCGCCGCCGGCGGCGACGACGAAGACGGCAAGCTGGAAGCCCTGCAAAACACGCCTGGCCGGGCGACCTCACTTGCCGAATACCTGATGGTTCAGGTGCGGACACAAGAGAGCGACGACGAGCTCGTAAAGGTGGTCGAACACATCGTCTTCTCGCTAGACGAGGACGGCCGCTTGTCCGAGTCCGCCGAAGCCATCGCGCAACAGCTGGCCATACCGCTGCCGCTCGCCGAGGAGGCCGTCGCCGTCGTCCGCGACCTTGAGCCTTCCGGGGTCGGCGCCAGAGACCTGCGCGACTGCCTGCTCATGCAGCTGGACCGCATGCAGTTCGTCAGGCCGCTGACGCGCCAGATCGTCGAGAACCACCTCGATGACCTCGCGATGAACAAGCTTCCAAAGATCGCCAAAGCTACGGCGTCGTCCATCGAAGACATCAAAGAGAGCTGGGAGTTCCTGCGGTTCTCCTGCAAGCCGCACCCGGGCGCCGAGTTCCGCGCCGGGGCCGCCTCCGGCGTGATGCCCGACGTCGTCATCGAAGAGGTCGACGGTAGCTTCGAGGTCAAATCGCAGCGCGGCACGCTCCCAGAGCTCGCCATCTCGCCGGTCTATCGCAACTTGCTCCAAGAGGCGCGAAACGACCCCAAGGTCTACGACTACCTCCGCAAGAAGATCGAAGCGGCGAAGTGGTTCATCGAAGCGGTTCATCAGCGCCAGAACACCGTCGAGCGCGTCGCCACCGAGCTCGTCAGGCGCCAGGAGGGCTTCCTGCGGCACGGCGTCCAACACCTCAAGCCGATGAAGATGCAGGACATCGCCGACGCCGTCGGTGTTCACATCTCTACCATCAGCCGCGCGACGTCGGGGAAATACATCCAGACGCCCCAAGGGATCTTCGACATGAAGAGGTTCTTCAGCAGCGGCACCATGTCGGACACTGGCGCGATGGTCAGCCAGCAAGCCATCAAGGACACGCTGCGACAGATCGTCGACGCCGAGGACAAAGACCAGCCGCTCAGCGACGACCAGTTGGTCGAAGCGCTGGGCGAGCGCGGGGTCCACATCGCCCGGCGAACAGTGACCAAGTACCGAAAAGCGCTCGGGATCGAGAGCAGCTCGCGTAGGAAGCAGTTCTAAGGCCGGCGCGTCCTGACCTCGGAGCGCCCCGAGGCGGGGCTGCAGTCGGCGATCGCACGGGGTGGCCGCGCGCTCGGGGACAGACGCGCGCGAGCCATGACGACGCGGCAGGCACCGCGTCCATGCGCGGCGCCGCGCCTATGGCCCGAGACTCACTTCGGAGTTCCTGCGTCCCTCCGCCGGTCGCCGATGCGCGTCGAGAGATTCATCAAGCCGACCACAAATCCTGCCGATACCAACGATATGTGGTTCGTCAGCCCCCAACAGCTGCCGGCGCGCGTCGACCGCCTGGTCCCGCCGCAGCCGCGCCCCGCGCGCAGCGCGTCGCTGCGCTTCGCGATCGATGCGATTGTTGGAGCAGCGCTAATGATCGCGGTCCACGCCTTCGTCATCCAGGTCTCGATCGTCCGAGGCAACTCGATGGAGCCCGCGCTGAGAGACGGTGACAGGCTGGTCGTCGACCGCGTCACATACTCCCTCGCGGACGTAGACCGAGGCGACGTTATCATCCTCCGCTACCCGCGCGACCCACAGGTAGACTTCGTCAAGCGAGTCGTCGCTGTCCCAGGGGACCGCGTCGGACTGCGCTCAGGGATCCTATTCATCAACGGCGCGCCCGCGGACGACTACGGCTGCATCCCTGACCTCGCCAGCATGGACGAGGTGACCGTCACTCCGGGACAGTTCTTCGTGCTCGGCGACAACCGTCCAATCAGTTGCGACTCGCGCGAGTTCGGCCTCGTGAGCCAAGACATGATCAAAGGGCGCGTGCGCGCGCGCTTTTGGCCGCTCGAGACCGCCTCGGTCTTCTGATCCTCAGCTCGCCTTCGGGGACCACCCCTGGCGCCGCGTGACCCTAGAGCCGGTAGGTCAAACGACCCCGCGTCAGATCATATGGGCTGAGCTCGACACGGACCCGGTCGCCGATCGCGAGCCGGATGCGGAACTTCCGCAGCTTGCCGCTGGGCAGACAGATCGGCGAGTGCTCGACGTCGTCGAGGCGCACTCGCCACCGCCCTCCACCGAGCGCCTCAAGCAGCGTGCCTTCGGCGATGATGGCGTCTTCTTTCTGGGTGTGCGCCTCTCGGCGGTTCGGGTGGTAGCGACTCATTCGGCCGCCTCCCCACGAACGGCGTGGGTAGACAGGTGGCGAACCGCGCTCCGGATGCTTGGTGCTTGGATCAATGGGCAGGGTTGGTTTGGTGGGTCGACCTCGGACCGCGCGGTCCAAATCGGGGCGAAAGCATAGCAGAAAAGCCCGGAAGGCACGCCATGCCAGGCAAAGTCCAGCGATCGAGGCTGGAGCCGGCGGGCCCGGCGCGCCCTACGACATACGAGGCCGGAGCGATCAGCGACGGCGCGGATACCCCCGCGCCGCCGCGGGCAACCACTAGTAACGGTAGTGGTTCGGCTTGTAGGGCCCCTCGGACGGGATGCCGAGGTACTTCGACTGCCGCTTCGTCATCTTGGTCAGCTTCGCGCCAAGGTGGCCGAGGTGCAGACGCGCGACCTTCTCGTCGAGGTGCTTCGGCAGCGTGTAGACGCAGTTGTCGTACTTCTTGAAGTGGTTGAAGAGTTCGACCTGCGCAATCACCTGGTTGGTGAAGCTGTTTGACATCACAAAGCTCGGGTGGCCGGTGGCGCAGCCGAGGTTCATCAGGCGGCCTTCGGCCAGGACGATCACGCCGCGGCCGTCAGGGAAGACCCAGCGATCGGTCTGCGGCTTGATGTTCTCACACTTGATGCCCTTGATCTTCTCAAGGCCAGCCATGTCGATCTCGTTATCGAAGTGGCCAATGTTGGCGACGATCGCGTTGTTCTTCATCCGCTTCATGTGATCGGCGGTGATGACGTGCTCGTTGCCCGTCGTCGTGATGAAGATGTCGGCCTGGTCGACTACGTCCTCAACCGTGAGGACCTCGTAGCCCTCCATCAGCGCCTGCAGCGCGCAGATCGGGTCGATCTCTGTAACGACCACGCGGCAGCCCTGGCCGCGCAGAGACTGACACGAGCCCTTGCCGACGTCGCCGTAACCGCAGACGACGGCCATCTTGCCCGACAGCATGACGTCGGTCGCGCGCATGAGACCGTCGACCAGCGAGTGGCGGCAGCCGTAGACGTTGTCGAACTTCGACTTGGTCACGCTGTCGTTGACGTTCATCGCAGGGAACGGCAGCTTCGCTTCGTTCTGCAGCTGGTAGAGGCGGTGAACGCCAGTGGTGGTCTCCTCGGAGACGCCGCGGATGCCCGGGAGCATCTTGGTCCACTTGTTCGTCGAGCGCTTGAGCGAGCCATTGAGGGCCTTGATGAGCTCACGCAGGTCTTCGGGGTCGCTGGCCTTGACCTTGCGGGCCTTGCCTTCACCCTCCATCTCGGCGCCCAGCATGACCATCATCGTGGCGTCGCCGCCGTCGTCGAGGATCATGTTCGGGCCGTCGTGACCAGGCCACGTCAACGCCTGCTCCGTGCACCACCAGTACTCTTCGAGGGTCTCACCCTTCCACGCGAAGACCGGAACGCCCTTCGGCTTCTCCGGCGTGCCCTTCGGACCCACTGCGATAGCCGCAGCGGCGTGGTCCTGGGTGCTGAAGATGTTGCAAGAAGCCCAGCGGACCTCTGCGCCTAGCTCGACCAGCGTCTCGATCAACACAGCCGTTTGAATGGTCATGTGCAGCGAGCCAGTGATGCGCGCGCCCTTGAGCGGCTGCTTGCGCTTGTACTCTTTGCGCACTGCCATCAGACCGGGCATCTCGACCTCGGCCAGCTTCATCTCCTTGCGGCCGAACTCAGCTTGGTGGATGTCAGCGATCTTGAAGTCATCGGCGGTCAGGATCGTCGAGCCGCCCTTCTTGGCGACGGGCTTCTTGCCCTTCTTGGTCTTCGGTGTGTTGGTAGCAGTCATGAAATGCTCTCTCGGTTAACAAACAGTCGGAAAAAGATCAGGTGTTCGCAGCGTCCGGCCGACGGCCGCGCACAACGAACATAGGAAAGTCAGCGGGTTCACCGGACGGCGACTGCACGCGGTAGCGGTCCGCGAGCCGCGCGGTCTGCAGGTCGCGGAAGCCTGCGCGGGCGAGCGAGGCGGCGACGTCTTCTGCCTTGACGCCCAGCCTCAAGTCCCCCATTCGCTCGCGCATCCATTCGGACTCGTGCGGCGACAGATCAGACACGACGGCGACGCCGCCGGGCGCGATCACGCGGAAGACCTCTCGAGCGGCCGCGTCGTGGTCGGGGACATGGTGCCAAACGAGATTCGCAAAGGCCGCGTGGACTTCGCCTTCGGCGAGCGGCAACGCGTCGAGCTCGCCGCGACGAAACTCGGCGGCGCTAGCGTTGGCGCGCGCCTGCTGCAGCATCCGGTCGCTGTGATCGACGCCGATCACCGACGCGCTGCGCGTCGCGAGCATGCTGGTGAGAAACCCTGCGCCGCAGCCGAGGTCCGCGACGCGCGGCCCGCATGGCCACGCCTGCGCCAACAGCTCGCTGCGGAGCGTGCCGAGCGCGAACTCTTCGCCCAGCTCCTGCCACTGGTCTGCGAGGCGGTCGTGGGCCTCGCGGCTTTTCTCGCGGCGGCGGTCAAGCACGACCTGTAGCGCGGCCAAGTCGCTCGCGCCCTCCTCGGACTCCAGATACGGCTCAAGAGTCGCGGCGAACAGCGACGGCGAGAGCGGGCCGTCGGCCGCCGGCTCTACCAAAGAGTGAAAGCTCCAACTCCCCTCTCGCCGATCCTTGACCACGCCCGCGCGCTTCAACAACGACAGGTGGTTGCTCACCCTGCTTTGCTGCAAGCCCGTAATCGACACAAGCTCTTGAACCGCGAGCTCGGAGCGACCCAGCAGCGCGCACAGCCGGAGTCGCAGCGGCTCAGAGAGCAGCTTGAGCGAGCTGTGCAGGCTGTCGAGGGTAGCGGACACGGACGACATCAACGTATCACGACATCGTGATATTGCGACGATCGGATGCGCCACCCCGGGAAAATCCTGCGGCATGCCAGCGGTCACCGTTTCTGCCTACATCGCCGCGGCATGGGGACTTCCGACCCTTTTGCGGTCGGTCACCGGGCACGCCCTCGACCTCAGGAGACTTCCCAGATCTCGCCCGCGTAGAGCAGCTCCTCGAGCGACTGCTGCGTCGTGCTCTTGGCGTGCTCCACCTGCAAGTTCACCGCCTGCTCGTAGTTGGCTTTGTCCTGGCGCCGGAACACGCCGATCGGCACCGGGAACCGCGACTCGTCCATGGTCGCGAGGGCCATCGCCGGCGCAGGCGACGCGGCCGCTTCGTCCCAGACGTATGCCTTGCCGAGGTCGTCACCCTCGACGAGATACGGCTGGAAGTTCTCGTCGAAGGCGATGCCCTTGGTGTGATCCTTGCCGAACAGTAACGGCTCGCCCTGACGAAGCTCGACCATGCGCTCGCTGCGCACGACCTTATCGGTGAAGTGCTTGTACGCGCCGTCGTTGAAGATGTTGCAGTTCTGGTAGACCTCGACGACGGCTGTGCCGCCGTGACCGTCGGCGCGCTTGATCGTCGCTTGCAGGTGCGGCGCGAGGATGTCGACGCTCCTCGCGACGAACGTCCCGCCCGCCCCCAGCGCCAACGCGATCGGAGAGAACGGATGGTCGACCGAGCCCATCGGCGTGCTCTTGGTCACCTTGCCGTGCGGGCTCGTCGGCGAATACTGCCCCTTGGTGAGCCCGTAGATGCGGTTATTGAACATCAGCACCTTCAGGCCGACGTTGCGCCGCATGGTGTGGATGAAGTGGTTGCCGCCGATCGACATCGCGTCGCCGTCACCCGTGACGACCCACACGTCGAGATCGGGATTGCTCAGCTTGACCCCCGTCGCGAGCGCAGGCGCGCGCCCATGGATCGTGTGGAAGCCGTAGGTCTCCATGTAATAGGGGAACCGCGAGCTGCAGCCGATGCCGGAGATGATCACGGTCTCGTGGAGCTTCTTACCGAGATCCGCGAACGCCGCCTGCACCGAGTTGAGGATCGAGTAGTCCCCGCAGCCAGGGCACCACCGCACATCCTGGTCGCTCTTAAAGTCGCGCTTGGTGATCTTGCGCCCGTCGACGTCGGTCATCCGCGCAGCTCCTCCAACACCTTCTCCAAGAAGTCTTGGATGTCTTGGCTGCGGAACGGCTGCCCGTTGACTTGGCTGTAGGACTGCACGTCGATCAAGTAGGTCGAGCGCAGCATCAGCGCCAGCTGCCCCTTGTTCAACTCTGGCAAGACAACCCGCTTGAAGCCGCGCATCAGCGCCTCAAGGTCGTTCGGCAGCGGGTTCAGGTGGCGCAAGAAGGCGGCGCTGACCCTGTGACCTTGCTGCTGCATGCGCGTCACCGCGGCAGTGATCGCGCCGCGCGGGCTCCCCCAACCGAGCACCAAGACATCGCCGGTCCGCGCGCCGACTGGCTCAAGCGGCGGCAGGTCGTTGGCCACGTTTGCGACCTTTTGGGCGCGCGTGTCCACCATGTGTTGGTGGTTAGCTGGGTCGTAGCTGATGTTGCCGGTGCCGTCCTGCTTTTCGAGACCGCCGATCCGGTGCACGAGCCCCGGCGTGCCGGGCTTCGCCCAGGGTCGCGCGAGGGTCTCTGGGTCGCGCTTATACGGCTCGAACTTGACCCCTGCTTCTCCCTCGGGCGCATAGCGCACGTCAATCGGGGGCAGTTCGTCGACCGCGGGCAGCCGCCAAGGCTCGCTGCCGTTCGCGATGTAGCCGTCGCTGAGCACCATCACCGGCACCATGTGCTTGGTGGCGATCCGGATCGCCTCGTAGCCGACCTCAAACGCGTCAGCAGGCGTCGAGCATGCGATCACGACCATCGGCGACTCGCCGTTCCGCCCATACATCGCTTGAAGCAGATCCGCCTGCTGCGTCTTCGTCGGCATGCCCGTGCTCGGGCCGGCGCGCTGCACGTTGAGCACGATCAACGGCAACTCGGCCATGATCGCGAGGCCCATAGCCTCGGTCTTCAACGCGACCCCAGGACCAGACGTCGACGTGATGCCCAGCTGTCCCGCGTAGCTTGCCCCGATCGCCGCGCACACCGCGGCGATTTCGTCCTCAGCCTGGAACGTGATGACGCCGTGGTGCTTATAGCCCGACAGCTGGTGCAGGATGTCGCTAGCTGGAGTGATGGGATAACTGCCCAGGAACAAAGGCACCTCGCACCGCTTGCTGGCGGCGACGAGCCCCAAGCAGAGCGCCTGGTTGCCCATGATGTTCCGGTAGGTCCCGGGCGGCAGCCGCGCCGGCGCGACCTTATAGGCCGTCTGGAAGATCTCGGTGGTCTCGGCGTAGGCGTGGCCTGCCTTCATCGCGATCAAGTTCGCCTCGACGACGTCCGGCTTCTTGGCGAACTTGTGGGCGATCGCTTTCTCGGTCGGCTCGGTCTCGCGGTGGAAGAGCCAGTAAAGGATCCCCAGCGCATACATGTTCTTGCACCGGTCCTTGCCGCGGCTGTCGAGCGGACAGTTGGCGAGCGCCTCCTTAGTGCGCTCCGTCAGGTCGACCTCGATCACCCGGTAACCGTCGAGCGTGTCGTCGGTCCGCGGGTCGACTTCGTATTTCGCCTTCTTCAGGTTGATCGCCTTGAAGCTGGCCGTGTTCAGCAGCAGGATCCCGTCTTTCTTCAGCAGCGGCAGGTGCACCTTGAGCGCCGCTGGATTCATGGCGACCAGCACGTCCGGCGCGTCACCCGGCGTGTGGATGTCAAAGCTGGAGAACCGCAACTGGAACGCGCTGACGCCAGGGATGGTGCCGGCCGGCGCGCGGATCTCGGCCGGGAAGTCCGGGAACGTCGCGATGTCATTGCCCATCAAGGCCGTCGTTCGCGTGAACTGGTCGCCGGTCAGCTGCATGCCGTCGCCCGAATCCCCCGCGAAGCGGATGACGACCTGATCGAGCTCTTGGACGTCGCGATCGCGCGCAGCCCTGTCGCCTTCGTCCTTTGTCTCGGCCCCTGTCATCAACGTCTCTCGCAACCCATGACTATAGCCAGCGATGCGCTCGCATTCCTGACAGTTCGTCACGCCGCGAGGCTCCTGTGACGGGACATCGGGCGGAGCAACGGAAACTCTGTGCTCCCGCCGTTTCCCCGCCCAATTTTCGTCGCGGCCGCCGCCCGAGCGCTCGCCTCCCCCGGCAGGAGGCCGCTCGCAGCGCCAAGCCCCGCAGCGGCCCGCGGCGGCGCTGAGGCGCGCCCCACATCGCCGGCAGGACCTGCCGCTGGCGCCGCACCGCCTGGGCTCGATCCGCAACGCCAGCGGTGGCGCCGCGCCCCCGGCGCCGAGGGGCACCGCGGCAGGGGCTGACATCGGCCCGGCAGGGCGCCTGCAGCGAACGCGCTTGTCGCTGCAAATGTGGAAATCCATTCAGGTTCTGCACGCGGTGTGCAGAAAAGAAGTGCCACCGAATGCTCCCCATCGGGGCGCAAGCTCGTTCCAATCGACAATCTCCAGCGACGGTTTGTCGCGACGAATCTCCGAAGCCCCACCCGGGGTCATCCCTAGCTACGCACCCTCCATGCGCACCAAGCTCGGCACGTATTGCCAGCAGTTTGACGGAACCCTTAGGCCCGTCGTCCAGGACCTTGAGAGCGCGCTCAAAGCGCTCCAAGCGGTCTCCGAACAGACACCGGGCAAGTCCCTCGAAAATCCGCTCCGAGAGCTCCGGCATCAGCTGCGCGCGCTCTGCGACAAGGTCGCAGAGCAACAAGCCTACGTGCTGATCTTCGGCCCGCTAAAGAGCGGCAAGTCGACGCTGATGAACGCGATCGCTGCGTCCTACGTGAGCGAAGTATCCAGCTTGCCGGCGTATCCGTGCCTGGTGTTCGTGCGCGCGGGCGACGCGCGCCGCTACGTCGTCACGTGCTACGACGGCCAGACCCGCAGCTACTCGGACCCCAAAGCGCTACACGAGGATATCGCCGAGGCCCACACACAGCTCGCCGACGCCATCCGCACAGCAGAAGACCGCGGCCTCACCTTCGATCCGCAAGAACACTTCCAAGGCGCCATCCGCAGGGTCGACGTGCACGTGCCGGACAGCGAACTGCGCAAGAGCGGCGCGGTGCTCGTTGACACCCCTGGCCTCTACACGCGTATGCGGTTCGGCTACGACCGGATGACGAGAGACTTCCGGCACGCCGCGGCCTGCGCCATCTTCGTCGTGAAGTCCGACACGCTGTTCCTTGAGCAGGTGTTCGCGGAGTTCCAACAGCTGCTCGATTTGTTCAGCCGCATCTTCCTGGTCGTCAACGTCGACGCACAGAAGCGCGACGTCGGTCCAGACGGGCGCCTGCTCCCGAGCCTCGAACAGTCTCGCCCAGGTGAGGTGCTCAAAGCCTTCGAACAGCTCGCGATGTCCGCGCCGCTCCGCAAGGCCGCGAAGGACGGCCGCGTGCAGATGTATCCAGTCGACCT
Source organism: Planctomycetota bacterium (assembly GCA_002684655.1). Lineage (GTDB taxonomy): Bacteria > Planctomycetota > UBA1135 > UBA1135 > UBA2386. The sequence goes on from NYVR01000036.1 coordinate 18,352, forward strand.
GCTGCACGCCGCGAGCGACCGAATGTCAAAGACGGGCGCGAACAAAGCACGGACCGGCTCCACGCCGACCGGCTTCGAGGCGTTCGAGAAAGACCTGACGACCTACCTCGCGAGCAACGAATACCTCGCGGCGTTCCTGCGCGATTCGCTGCAGCGCGCCGACGGCCTGCTGGCCGAGCTGTTGACCTGCTTCGAAGACGGTCAGACGAAGCGGCTGGAGCAGCAGATCGCCGAGCTCGCAAACGAGCAGCAGTGGTATCGCGACGAGATCAAGCGGGTCGAACAAGCGCTGGAACTCGACTGGACCGAGGCGTTCGCGCGCAGCCGCCGCGACATCGACGCGGAGCTAGAGCGTGCCGCGCGCGACCGAGGCTCCAAGCTGCTCCGCACGCTCGGCGCTTCGATCGATACGTGGTTCCTTTCCAGCCAGAGCCTTCACTGGCTCTTGCGTGATCACTGGGCGCCGTTGATCAAGGACTACCGCGACGCGGTGCTCGAAGCGGGCCGCCAGGCCTTCGCCCAAGCCAGCAGCCAGGTCGACGCAGGGCTCGACCTGCCGAACGGCGTCGGCGACCTCGCCCGCCGCGCGGGGATCGACCTCCGCGCCCTCCGCCAAACCGCGCTGCAGCAACTCGGCAGAGTGAAGTGGAAGCAAGAGCCCGCTGTTCCGATCGACGTAGACAGCATCCCGGTCCGCAAACGGTTGCTCGAGCGCATCAGCTTCCGCTCCATGGCGAGCGTGCGCGCCCGCGTCTTCGGCGCGCCCGACAAGCTCGACGTCAAGCTGCCCGGCCGCGCCAAGGCCAAGTCGCTGGGCGAGCCCGGCAGGCTCCACCTGCACCAATGCGTCACGCAGTTCCGCGGCCAGCTGCTGCCGCAGACCACGGAGGCCTTGAGCGAACACTTCGGTGATCGGTTCGAAGAGGCCGCGGCGAACGGGCTCAGAGAACAACTGGGCTCCTACCTGCCCAAGCTCCGCGAGAAACTGGACGAGCTAATCGCGCAGCACACCTACCTGGAAGACGTCGCTTCGCCGCTGCGCAGCATCCTCGCGGTCTCCGACGGCACCCGCGCCCGATTGCGCGCGCTCGGCGACAACTTCCGCAACGAGGTCGCGGCCGAAGCGTCGATGAAGTCCTTGGTGCTGGAGCCACAAGCGCCGCCCGCGACGAAGCAAAAGCACGACGAGGCCACCTCTAAGCCTGACGAAGTCGAAGACGCTAAGAACTGAGCCTCGACGCTTCACCGGCCGAACTCCAACTGCCGCGCAGCGGGCGCAGGCAAACAGGCAGCGGCCACCGCGACTAGCGCTGCTGCGACAGCTTCCGGAAGCGCTGGAGCGTCTCACGCACGAGATCCAAGACCTCGCGCGCGGGCCGCAACGTGAATAGCTCCAGGGCTTCCTGCACGGTGTTGACGGCCTGCACGGTGAACGAGTCCGCTTCGACAGCCTGAACGACGTCAACGTCGAGCATCAGGTCGCCGACGTTCGCGACCGGCAGAACGACGCCTTGCTGCCGGTTCAACTTGCGCGACCGGCACAGACGGAAGAAGCCCTCGATCTTGTCGTTGACGCCCGAGACCGCCTGCACCTCCCCCTTCTGGTTGACGCTGCCCGTGATCGCAAGATCTTGCAGCAGCGGCACGTTGGCCAAGGAGCTGAGCAGCGCCAGCAGCTGTGCGAGCGACGCGCTGTCACCCTCGACGCCGTTGTAGAGCTGCTCGAAACAGATCGTCGCCTGCATGCAGAGCGGCCCCTCGTCACCGAACTCCTGCAGCAGGAAGCCCTCCAGGATCATCACGCCTTTGTCGTGGATCGGGCCGGAGAGCTGCGCTAACCCCTCAATGTTGACGAGGCCCGAACGCTGCGCCGTCGCCACCCCAGAGTTGCACGTAATCCGGCAGGGTCGGCCGAACTCGAACGTTCCGGTGTCGAGCACCGTCAATGCGTTGACCTGACCGACGGTCGCTCCCGACGTCGTCAACTCCATGTAGCCCGCGGCGTAGCCGCGCTCGGTGAGCTCTTGGGCAAGGTCGTGGCGCTGTCGCTGCATCGCCAGCGCTTGGTCGACGTGACGTCGGGTGACCACCTTGGCCCGCGCCTGGCGCGCTTGGTATGCAGCCTCGCGCGCCAAATCACCGATCTCGCTGTAGCGGGTGATCAACCGGTCGCGCCGGCCTGCGCAGCGAGCGCCGTGCTCAGCGACCGCTGCCATCGCGTCGGAGGCCAGCGGGAGCAGGTCCTCACCCTCGACCAACCACTGCAAGTAGTCGGCGTAGCGCCGCAGGCTCTGCTTGCGGACCGGGATGGTGCTGTCAAACTCGGCGTGGATCTTGAAGACCTGCGGGAACTGGATGTCCTCCCCGGCGAGTTGCTCGTAGACGCCCGGCTCTCCGATAAGCACCACCTTCAGGTCCACCGGGATGGCCTGTGGCTGCAGAGAACCCGTGTGCGTCCCAGCCCCTTGGTCGAAATCACGGATCTCCAACAGACCAGACTGGAGCACCCGTTTGAGCTGCGTCCACACGCCCGGCTCGCGCAAGACGTCGAAGCACCGAAGGACGAGGTAGCCGCCTTCGGCCCGCAGAAGCGCGCCGGGGTGCACCTGCAGCGGACCCGGCAACCCCTCGCTGCCGCTGATCGTGCCGAACAGGTTGCCGAAGCTTGGATTCGGCTCGATCACAACCGGGCATGCCTCGGAGAACGCCGTCTTTACCACCTGGGACTGAAACTCGCCCAGGCGTGGCTCGGCAGATTCGGGCATCAGCTCGAAGGCCGTGGTCTCATCATCCAGCTCGACCTCGGTGCCGACAAACTCGTGCAGGTTCCGCTCAATGAACTCGCGCGCGGCGTCGAGCCAGTCGGCGACCTCAGGCTGCGGCCACCGCCGCAGGAACTCTTTCTGATGATTCTCGAGGACCTTCCAGGCGAGCTGACGGTCCATCGCGCGGACCTCCTGCTCGGCGCGTGAGAACTCCTCGTGGATGCGCTCGCTGACCTCGTCGAGCCGCTCGACCAGCTGGTCCCGGTGCCGGAGGACGCGGTTGCGGTCCTCGTCGGAGACCTTGCCCTCGAAGACGAGCGCGGACAAGGCGTCCAAGGTGATCGGCTCGCCTTCAACGACCGGGTAGATGTCGGCCGTAGACGTGCCGTTCTGCGCCTGAAACGTCACCAGCGCGCAGCCTTGCTTTTGCGCCTGCCGCTGCAGAGCGTCCATGATCCGGCGCTCCCGCGTCGCACTCGCGCGCTTGACGACACGCCTAGACATCCGGTGCGGTCGCGACCGCAGCGCGCTCAACAGCGCGCCGTGCATGACCCTGCCGAGTTCTAGCAACTCATCGCGGAAAGACGGTCCCTTGCCGCTCGGCAAAGACACGAGCGACGGTCGGTTGGGCTCGCGGAAGTTATGGACGAAAACACGATCGGGGACCTGCTGGCAGGCCGGCTGAAGATCGCGTAGCAGCATCTCCACGACGGCTGTGCGCCCCGAGCCCATGAGGCCCGAGACGAAGACGTTGTAGCCACGCGCGTGGACCGCCAAGCCCGTCCGGAGCGCGGCCATGGGCCGGTCTTGGCCGACTAAGAACGTCGCCGTCGGGGTCTTACCCGAGGGCTCTAACGGCGGGCAGGTCCAACGCAGCTTGTCGGCGGGCACCGGTCCAGACTTACCGCCGCGCGAACCTCGACCGGAACGAGCCTTGACCAACCGACGGCTGCGGTCACCTCGACGCTGGGGAGCGCTCACGCTCGCGCCACCAGCACGGGGCAAGGCGCGGCCTTTAAGATCTCGCCGGCCGTGCTCCCGAGCAGCGCCTTCATGATGCCGCTGCGACCGAGCGACCTGACGAGGATCAGGTCGACCCGCTCAACCAGCGCTTCCTTCAGGATCTGCTCCTCGAGGTTCTCCGAAAAGGTCAGGTGCCCGAGCGCGCGCACGCCTGCCTGGGCCGCCTGGTCCACGGCCCGCTGCAGCTTGGCCTCGACCTCCTGCTGCAGCTCTTGCTCGAAGCCGCCACCTCGACCTGTAGAGCCGTGGTGACCGATCAGGTTGAGCGTCGCGGGGGTGTCGATGACGGCAAGCAGTTGCAGCTCGGCGCCGAGCTGCGCGGCCAGCCCGATCGCGTAGCTCAGGTCGGGCTCGCGGGACTCCGCGAGATCGACCGGCGCTAAGATCCGTTGCACGACAGCGGACATGACGAAATGCTAAGTACCGCCGCCAGCAAATCGAGAGGTCGTCCGCTATCCTCGGCCCCACAACTGCATTGGAACTCACCGACCTCAAAATCGACCGCAAGTCGTCACGCGCCCGGCGACGCCGCAGCCCCTGGCCTGCGCGGCTGTTGGCGCTGGCGCTCCTGGCAGGATTGACAGGGCTCACGTGGCCCTGGATCAGCCGGAGCCTAGACGCGATCAACCTCGCTGAGGTCCGGACGTTGATGGTGACCGAGTCGAACCCCGCGGCGGCCGCGGCCGTCCGAGGGACAGCCGCCAACGGCTACGTGGTGGCGTCCCGGCGGGCCGCGCTCTCCTCCGACATTCCTGGCCGCATCGTCGAACTCAACGTCGAGGAAGGCTCCGTGGTCCAACGAGGTGACATCGTCGCGCGGCTGTTCGCGGACGACTTCCGGGCGGCACACCAACAAGCCGTCGCGACGGTCGACGCCGCCGAGGCTGAAGTCGCGCGCGCTGTAGCCAACCGCAGCGTCGCCGAGGCCCAGGTTAGCGAAGCGGACCGTCTGCGGCATCGCGCCCGCGCGCTCCGTGAGGAGGGGCGCGAGTTGGCGGAGTTCGCGGCCGCGGAGCTCG
>NYVR01000037.1 GCA_002684655.1 Planctomycetota bacterium
CGCCCCGCGCAGCAGCCAACCCACCGCTGAGCCGGTCGAGATCGCCGACGACCGACCCGCCGACGCGACGGCCGAGCTCCAGAAGTTGCTGCAAGGTGACCCGGGCCAGCCAGGCTCGATGCAGATGATTGAAGTCATCCGCGGCGGCGTGCGCGAGACGGTCACCGTACCGCGCGGCGCAGCGAGCAAGGACCAGCGTTGATCCCAGACGAGCACCGACCCAGCCGCAGCACGCAGCGGCCCGAGGAGCGCGGCACGGTCCTGGTGCTGTTCGCGCTCCTGTTCGTGGGCATCTTCGGCCTGATGGGCGTCGTCATCGACGGCGGCCGTCTCCGCGCCACGCGCCAACAGATGGACGCAGGCGCCGAGTGCGCAGCCCTCGAGGGGATGCGGTTCTGCGACGCCGAAGGCGACGACGGGCGACGCGCGCGCGCGATCCGGGCGACCAGCTTGTTGTTCGACGACGACATGGACCCCGGCAACGGCGACGCCATGGGCATCGGCGCGGGGACGCTCCCCGTGGTCTCCGGCGACGCCCCATACCTCGGCACGATCACCGTCGACATCGACCCCGGCGCGCGGACCTGGAAGCCGGCTGGCGGGCTTGAGCCCAACCTGGACAACCGACAGCACGGCGACCTCGTGGCGGGCGACTACATCCCCGGAGCCCAACCGGACGAAGACGACGCCTTTGATCGCAGCGACTTTGTGTCGAGCCCGGCTGGTAGTGCCGCGGCGACGCTCGCTGCCGCCCCAGCCTTCCTCGTGCGGCTCCGTCGCGCCAGCGACCGGCTCGACCTAGACCGCGACGCCGGCGCGAGCTCGGCGGGCCCGCCGTTCGAGTGGCTCTGGGCGCGCGGCGCGATCTGGCATGAACCGACGCCGGGACAGTCCAACCTCTCGCGCAACGATGGGCTGACGCTGCGCGCGACGGCGATCGCAGCGGCCGAGCGAGCGCTCTACGTCTCAAACGATCCCGTGCAAGGCACGTTCGTCGCGAACTTCGCGCTGCGCGTCGATGCAGGCGCAGCGTGGGAGTCGACGGCGCCGTTCGCGTCGATCAACTTCGAGGTGCAACCCGACGGTCTGCTGACCATAGCTGGCTCCGAAGGGGGCGCGGCGACCGCGATCCCAGCGCGCCTCGTCGGGGCCGCCGTGTCGCCCTCGCTGGCGACGTGGGGCGCGCCTCCCGCTGCCGTGTTGATCGTGCCTGTCTACGCGCAGGTCAACGGCGCCCGCCAGGTCGTCGGCTTCGCGCGCAGCACCGCGACGCTGAGCGGCGCTACGATCACCGTCACCCGCCTGCCAGGCGCGATGCTCCCCACCGGCGCGTCGAACCCCTCGCCCGCCGCTCTAGACGCCCGCGTCACGCTCGAGACGAACCTTGTCGTGAGCGCCCTTCACTCGTCGTTTCAACACCCCGTAATGGCCCCGGTCCTCCGACGCTGATCCCATGACCCGCCCGTTGACTCTCTTGCTGGTCGCTGACGACCCCGACCTCACGACCGAGTGGCAGGCCGCCGAAAAAGGCCTGACTGGCCTCCGCGTCGTGCCCCACTTCGCCGAGAACCACCGCCAAGCTGTGCGCGTTGCCCTCGCGCAGCAACCCGACGTGGTCCTCCTCACCGGCGGCGCCTCCGACGCGTCCTACGAAGCGAGCGTGCACGAGCTGCGCGACGCAGCGCCTTCGGCGGCAATCGTGGGCGTCCTCGACCGACGCAACTTTGACTCGAGCGACGCCGAGACAGCGTTCGTCGTCGCCGCGACGCGCGCTGGCGTGCGAGACTTCGTGCGGCGGCCGCTGTCGTCGAACGAGCTGTCTGCGAGCCTACGCCGGGTCAGCGAGGACAACCGCGGCAACCCAGACGCCGACGCGCGCCGCGGTCGCGTCACGGCGTTCGTCAGCAACAAGGGCGGCGTTGGCAAGACGACGCTCTCGGTCAACGTCGCCTGCGAACTTGCCCGGCGCGCGCCGGGGCGCGTGCTGCTGGTGGACGCATCCCTGCAGCTCGGCTTATGCGCGACCATGCTCGATCTCGAACCAGAGGTCACCATGCTCGACGTGGTAGCGCAGATGGAGCGCCTGGACGCAACCCTGCTGCGTGAACTCACCGTGCCGCACGCGTGCGGGCTGGACCTGTTAGCGGCGCCCGGGTCGGCGGTCGACGCGGCGCGCGTCACCGAAGAGCACCTCTCCCGCATGCTGGCCGTCGCGCGCAACGCATATGACCACGTCGTGGTCGACACGTTCCCGATCCTCGACGGCATCGCCATCGCGACGCTAGACCGCGCCGACGAGGTCTGGCAGGTCGTCGCCCCTACGGTTCCGACGGTCCTTGGGGCCGAGCGCCTCAACGACCTGCTGGAGAGCGTCGGCGTCGAACGCGCCCGGCAGCGAATCGTGCTCAACACGTCTGTGCCGAGCCACTCTGGTCAGCTCACCCCGCAAGACGTCGCGACGAGGCTAGCTCGTGACATCGAGATCGTGCTGCCGTTCCACCGTGCGGTCGTCTCGGCCTGTAACAGCGGGCGTCCCGTCATCCTGACGACCGGACGCCTCAACCCGTTCCGACGCCGTGTCGCCGAGCTGGTTGACCTCATCGAAGCGCCGCAACCCGCAGTCACGGAGGCCCAAGGATGACCGAGCCCGAAGAGGACGTCGAAGCGTCCTCCGCGTCCGTCTCTGAGACCGCGCCTGCACGCATTGACCGAACTCTGTTCCGCGGCTCCCGCGCGGCAGAGATGGCGGAGCGCGTTCAGCGCGCCAAGTCCGGCGGCGTCATAAACGCCGAAAGTGAAGCAAGCCAAGCAGCGCGCGCGAGCACTGACTACGCCGACGTCAAAGGTGACCTGCAGTCACGGCTATTGGAGCAGCTGTCGGAGCAAGACTTGCTCGGCGCTGGCGAAGAGCGGATCGCCGCTTATGTCGAGGCGTTCGCCGAGCAGGTCCTTGCGAACGAAGAGCTGCCGCTGAACGCGACGGAGCGAGAGCAGCTCGGTCGAGACCTGCTGCAAGAGACCCTCGGGCTCGGCCCGTTGGCGCCGCTGATCCTTGACCCCGCCGTCACCGACATCCTCGTGAACGGGCCGGAGGACGTCTTCGTGGAGCGATTCGGTCGCTTGGAGCGCAGCGCTGTGCGGTTCCGCGACGCCGGACACTTGCTGCGCGTGATCGAGCGGATCGCGGCGCGCGTCGGCCGGCGCGTCGACCAGTCGTCACCGATGGCGGACTTCCGCTTGCCTGACGGTAGCCGCGTCAACGCGACGATCCCGCCTGTGTCGATCGACTACCCGACGCTGTCGATCCGCCGTTTCGGCAGCCGCCGCCTGCGCGGCTCTGACCTGATGCGATACGAGTCGCTCAACGACTCGATGCTGCAGTTCCTGCGCGAAGCTGTGCGCTACCGGACGAACGTGGTGATCTCGGGCGGGACCGGCGCGGGCAAGTCTACCCTGCTGGGTGCATTGGCAGAGGCCGTACCGAACGACGAGCGCATCGTAACGATCGAAGACACCGCCGAGCTGCAGCTCGACCAGCCGCACGTCGTGCGGATGGAGGCGCGCCCGGTGAACACCGAGGGCGCCGGCGCCATCACGATCCGCCAGCTCGTGATCAACTCGCTACGGATGCGACCGGACAGGATCCTCGTCGGCGAGGTCCGCAGCGGAGAAGCACTAGACATGCTGCAGGCGATGAACACGGGCCACGACGGCAGCCTAACAACAGTGCACGCGAACTCGCCGCGGGACGCGCTGAGCCGTCTCGAGACGATGGTCTTGATGGCGGGCACGGAGTTGCCGTCACGCGCGATCCGCGAACAGATCACATCCGCGATCCAATTGATGGTCCATGTCAGCCGTGGCGAGGACGGCGTCCGGCGCGTCGAGAGCGTCAGCGAGGTGGCCGGCATCGAAGGTGACACGCCGCTGCTGCAAGAGATCTTTCGCTGGCAGCGCAGCGGCCGCAGCGAACGCCGCGTCGAGGGCCTCTTCCAGGCGACCGGAATCACCCCACGCATCGCCGACAAGCTGCGCGAGCGCGGCGCCGACTTGCCCCCGCGGCTGTTCCAACCTGACGCCCCCGCGCCACGACGCGGCGGAGAACGCGCGTGACCGATCTCACAGTCGACGTCTCAGGGGCGCCGAGGGAGACCCGACAGCTCCGCATCGGCAGCCGCGCGACCAAAGGGAGCTGGAAGGTCGGCGCAGCCACGACCGCGCTCAGCGCTGGGCTGCTGCTCTTGACCCCACTCTACGTCGAGCTGGCGCTCGCGATCGCCGTCCTCTGCGGCGCGCTCGCCTGGGTCACCGACGTCTCGCTCGCGCTGAGCCGCACGGTGCGCGTCGAAGGGCAACTAGCTGACGCGCTAGACTTGCTCGGCTCAAGCGTGTCTGCGGGAGTCGGACTCGTCGAGTCGCTCGATGGAGTGGTGCGCGACGTGCGCATGCCGCTGCGGCGCGTGCTCAGCACGGCCGCCGAGCGCCTGCGACTCGGCGACGACCCCACGCGCGTCTTCGAAGAGGCGCAAGAGAGCCTGCCGCTGCCTGGCTTCCGACTGCTCACCCACTACCTCAGCGTTCAGTGGCAGAGCGGCGGCGCGATCGCGCCGGGCCTGCACGCCATCGCGGAGACCGTGCGGGACCGCGTCAACCTCGCGCGCCGCGTGCAAGCGCAGTCCGCCGAGGCCCGCATCTCCGTGCTCGGCATCCTGCTGATCGTCTATGGCATCGCCGCGCTGGCGTGGGTGAGCAACCCCGAACAGGTCGGCGACTTCCTCGGCTCTAGCATCGGCGGCGGCATCGCCGCGGCCTGCGTCATGCTTCAAGCCTTTGGTATCTTCTGGATGGCGCGGCTAACGCGCATCGAGGTCTGATGACGCTCGTACTCTGGATCACCGTCGCCATCCTCGCGCTAACGACCGTCGCTTTCAGCCAGCGCCAGCGTTCGATCCGTATGCAGGCTCGAGAGCGGCTCGCCACATCCCGACTTGCGGGCGCCCCGATGCCTTTGCAGGGCGCCCGGGCGATCCCCAACGGTCGGGTGGCACGGTGGCTGTTCTTAGCCGGCTATCGCCAAGCAGGCGCCGTGCGACGATTCTGGACCGCCACCATCAGCCTCGGCCTGTTGGGCGGCGCCGCAGGCGCTGCGCTGTATCTCTCTGGCTTGCTCGAAGGCACCGCCGCGACGTTGGAGGCGATCCCGGGCCGCGTCGGACTCCTGTTCCTGCCGGTGATCCACGGCATCCCGTTTCTGTTGCCCCTCATGCTCGCCGGCCTGCCGACGACGCGGGTTCGCCGAGCGAGGCGCGCGCGCACGGATCAGCTGTTACGCGACCTCTATCCTGCCCTCGAGCTGTTCGCGAGCTTGGCGCAAGCGGGGCTCGCGTTCGACGCCGCTCTTGCCCGCGTCCTGACGACCTTCGGCGCCGACCGCCCGCTAGGACGCGAGCTGATGACCTTTCAGGCAGAGGTCCTCGGCGGCGCAGACCGCAGCTTGTGCTTCCGGCGCCTCGCGCAGCGCGCGGATGTGCCGCAGCTCAGCAGCTTCACGTCGGCGCTGATCCGCGCCAACGAGGCTGGGATCGGCCTCGCCGCGACGCTCCGCCGCCAAGCCAACGAACTCCGGGCAGAGCTGAGGGAACGCGCGCTAGCGCGCGCTCAGTCGCTCCCCGCCCGCCTCGTCTTTCCGCTCGTCATCTGTTTCCTCCCAGGCATCTTTGTCATGAGCCTGGGACCTGCGTTCTATGGATTCCTGATCGGCACCGCCGGCTTTGGATCGACCCGCTGATTTCATGCGCCCGCTGAACCCTATTCTTTCGTTCCTCACGCTGCTCACCGCTAGTTGCTCGGTCTGGAATCCGGATTACGTCCAGGACCCGGACGAAGCGCTGCGCGAGCTCACGACATCCGCTGTCGAGGCGGGCGAGGACGCTGCCGCCACCGAGCAGCTACAGTTCGCGGTCGAGGCCATAGCGACTCGACACCCAAACCACGTAGCGAGCCAAGTTGTCGCCGCGTCGATCGCCATGGAGCGCGGCCAACAGCAGCGCGCCCAGGGGTTCGTCGAACGAGCGCTCGACTTGGACGCCAGAAACGTCGAGGCGCGATGCCTGCGCGTCCGGATCGCCGTGCAAGACGGCAGCCTGGATCTCGCCCGCAAGCTCGTCGAAGACGGCTTGCGGCTTCGACCCGACGCCTCACGCCTGTATGAGTCGGCCGCCTGGATCGACCAGCTAGACGAGCGTCACGACGACGCGTTGCGGGCTTTAGACGCCGCAGCTGCGCTCGATGCGCCTGCGTGGCGGATCGCGTTCCACAGAGGCCTTATCGAAGAACTCCGCGGCGAATACGACCTCGCCGAAAGTCACTACCGCGCGGCATGGAAGGCCAACCCCAGCTGCCGCGAAGCGCGTGAGCGGCTCGCCGGCCTACAGGCGCGGCGATAACCGCCGCGCAGACCGCGGGCCGGCCGGATGAGGCGGCGCATTCCGGGCCGGCGGATTGACGCAGCCGTCCGTCCCTAAGATCGTAGAGCGGTCGCGCTCGGCCCCCGCCGCACCGCTCGCGGCGGTTGACCCACACAGACCTGCGGCGACAGCAGACCATGTCCAAGCCAACTCGCCGCCAATTCCTCGCGACCTCGTCCACCGCCGTGATCGGCTCGGGCCTGTCCGCATCAATGGTCCCCAACGTCCACGTCCACGGCCGGGAAGAGATCCGTGTCGCGCTGGTCGGCTGCGGCGGACGCGGCACCGGCGCCGTCGCGCAAATCTTCAACACCAAAGGTGTCACGCGCCTCGTCGCGGTCGCCGACGTCTTCGAGCAAAAGGCGAAGAACGCCGTCAAGAACCTCACCAAGCACGCGGAGGCCAAGGTCGACGTGCCCGACGAGCGCGTCTTCTCCGGCATGGACGCCTTCAAGAAGGCCATCGACAGCGACTGCGACCTCGTCGTCATCGCGACGCCGCCCGGGTTCAAGCCGCAGCAATTCGAGTATGCGATCCAGGCCAACAAGCACGTCTTCATGGAGAAGCCCGTCGCGGTCGATGCCCCCGGGATTCGTCGGGTCCTCGCCGCCGTCGAGCGCTCCAAGCAGCAGCAGCGTATGGTCGCCATCGGGCTGCAGCGCCGCCACGAGCCGAAGTATGTGGAGACGATGAAGCGCATCCACGACGGCGCCATCGGTGACGTCATCCTCTCCCGCGTCTACTGGAACGGCGGCGGCATTTGGTATCGCGACCGCAAGCCAGGGATGACCGAGATGGAGTTCCAGTGCAACAACTGGTACCACTTTAACTGGGTCTGCGGCGACCAGATCGTCGAGCAACACATCCACAACCTGGACGTAGGCTGCTGGGCGAAGAACGCCTACCCCGTCTCATGCAACGGCATGGGCGGCGGCGAGCAGCGTATGGGCGGCGACCGCAGCAAGTCGCAAATCTTCGACCACACGTTCTGCGAGTTCACCTTCGCCGACGGATCGAAGATGTATAGCCAAGGCAGGCACCTGCGCGGCGGCTGGAACAACGTCGGCGAGGCGCTGCACGGCACGCAAGGCACCGCGGTCCCCGGCGGCCGCATCGAAGGTCCCAACGCCTGGCGATTCCAAGGTCGCAGCCCAGGCGGCCACCAGCAAGAGCAGCACGACATGATCGACGCGCTGATGCAGGGACAGATCTACAACGAAGGTGAATACGGCGCACACTCGACCTTCTGCGCGATCCTCGGTCGCGAAGCTTGCTACTCCGGCAAGGTGATCAAGTGGGACGACCTGCTCGAGCGCGGGCGAGATCTGACCCCCGGGATCGACACCTACACGATGGATTCGGTGCCGCCGTGCGTGAAGGGTGAGGACGGCAACTACCCGGTCCCGGTGCCTGGTAAATACAACCCTTACGCGAGCTAGCACGACGTTGAACCCCAGCACCTCGCAGCCAACCCGCTGGTCGACGATCCGCGGGGCCGGGGGTCAACCTCCGTCGGTGCGGCGAGCCGCGCTGGAGCAGTTGTGCGCTCAGTATTGGTTCCCGCTCTTCGCCCACCAACGACGTCGGGGCCGCTCAACGGCGAACGCGGCAGCTACGGTCGAGGGGCTATTGACGCGGCTCGTAAGCGACGGCAGAGGCCTCGCCGAACTGGAGCGAGGACCGGACCGGTTCCGGGAGTGGTTGTTCGCCTACCTAAAAGAGCGCGAGCGCGACCTCTGGGGCGGCGATCAGGTCGCCCGCCCCACCTCCGAGCACGCTCCCATCCCGGTGCACGGAGACGAAGGTGAGCGCCGGCTCAATACCCAGCTGGCGTTCCACCCAGACCCGTTGGTCACATACGAGCAGGCGTGGGCTAGCGAGACCTTACGGATGACCCGCGACCTCCTGTCTCAAGAGATGATGCGGGCCGGCCAGCAGCGGTCCTGCGAGTTGCTGCTGCCGATGCTAGACGCGGACGCGCCCCGCGACCGGGCCGCCGCAGCTGCCGAGCTGAGGCAGAGCGACCTCACCCTGCGGGTGACGCTGTTCCGGCTGCGCGGGCGCTTCCAAGAGATGCTGCTGGGAGTCGTCGCAGACTCCCTGATGGACCGCGCTGAAGCTGGCCACGAGCTCACCTTCTTGTCTCAGGTCCTCGCCGATAACCCGACGAAGCGCGCTCCGATCACCGATCGATCCGACGCAAACCGGACATGAAAGCCCCACAGCGCGGAGCCGAGCAGCGCCACCTCGGACACAGCCAACTGGCTCGCGCCGCCGCGCAGCACGAGTCACGCCAGGGACTGGAGAAGATGCGCAGCGACCTGCAGCGCCACCTTCGTGACTTCGAGATCGGAGAGTGCATCGGGCGCGGCGACGTCGGAGCGGTGTTCTTCGCGAGGCAGCCCTCACTGGACCGCGACGTCGCCATCAAGGTCTTTTTGCTACCCCCCGACAGCAGCGAAGGATGGGCGGAGCGGTTTCTTCAAGGCACCCAGACGCTCACACGGCTGCATCACCGGGGCGTCGTCTCGGTCTATGAGTCTGGACAGGCAGGCGAGATCGCGTGGCTCGTTACGGCCCTTGTAGAGGGCACCGACCTGCGCTCGCTCCTCAACGAGGGCCGCATCAAGCCGCGCGAAGCGGCGTCGGTCGTCACGGCTGTGTGCGCGGCACTGCAATACGCCCACGAGCGCGGCGTCGTCCACCAGGACATCAAACCCGAGAACATCCTCCTCGACGTGAACGGCAGCGTGAAGCTCACCGACTTCGGCTCCTCAGGCCTCCGTCACACAGGCGCGGATCACGGCGCGCGCACGCCTAGCAACCCTCGCTACTTGGCGCCCGAGCGGCTCGGGGACCCAGCGCGAGCGGACCACCGCGGCGACGTCTTCTCCGTTGGCGTCGTCCTCTATGAGATGCTGACCGGACAAGTACCGGCGGGCATCGTCGAACCTCCTTCACGCATCGCCGGCACCGACCCGCGCCTGGATTCCATCGTCCTCAGAGCGCTCCAGCCAAATCCCGCTGAGCGCCTCCCGACCGCAGCGGCGCTGAAGAAGCGGCTCCAAGACCTCGGGCCGCTGGGCGCCGAGGAATCGGTCGAGGGCGGCCACGCGCGCCGGCCCACGGCGCCCGTCGTCAACGGATGGACGGCGGCGGAAGTCTGCGCGCTGGTCGCAGCGCTGCTCCCTGCGGCGATGATGGCGCCGAAGCTCACGAGCGGTGCGCCGCTCGATCCCCCAGACAACGACGCAGCAGCGCTGCTGCCGTGGGTATATGCGAGCGCCTATTGGTTGCTGCTGCCCGCCCTCGCACCGGTAGCCTGGTTGGCCGGACGACGAAGACGCGTGAACATCCCGATGCCGCTGGTTCGAGCGGCGTTCTGCCTGCTTGGCGCCCTCGTCGGGACGCTCGCCAACGCAGCCGTCCAAAACCAACGCGCGGCCGCGACGCTCACGGCCGACCGCGTCGCGACCTCCGAGTTTTTATTCCGGGCCGTCCTGGCGTTGAGCCTCGCAGGCGCGCTCGCAGGCGCTTGCAGCCGACGCGGGTCGCCCCGCGTCCTGTGTAGCCCGGCGGCCGTTGCCGTGTTCGCGCTCGGGTCCCTGATCGCGGCCGCTGCCGCCGGTGCGATCACCGCATACGCGCCGCCCCAGGATGGCGCCTCGGCGCTTGTCGGCGCCTCGTTCGCGACGCTCGGCGCGGTCGCCGGCGCGCTCGCGTGGCTCTGCAACCGACGAAGAACCGCGCTGCTCGGCCTCGCCGCTGGTGGAGCGGCCGCCGTGCTCACGTACGGATGCTCACAGCTCGAGTACGATCTTTGGACCGGCGCGGCCGCGGGCGCGCTCTGGACCTCGCTCGCGCTCAGCCTGTTCGGCATAGCCGGCACCGCAGAGCCGATCCTAAGATCTGACAGCTAGCGGAAACCGTCACCGGAGAGGATCGGCTCACGCCGCGCGCCCACGTTTAGGCACACCGCGATCGCGAGCAGCATCGCCAAAGTCGAGCTGCCGCCGTAGCTGATCAACGGCATCGGCAACCCTGTGCTCGGGACGAGCCAACCACACACCGCGACGTGGAAGAGACTTTGCGCGCCGAACCACGCGGCGACGCCGACGCACACCAGCTTTCCAAACCTCTCACGGGTCCGGCTCGCGATCGAGAGCAGCCCGAAGACGACGGCGGCAACGAGGCCGAGCACGAGCAGGCACCCCAAGAAGCCACCTTCTTCTCCGACGACCGCGAAGACGTAGTCTTCGCTGCGATACGGCAAGAAGTCATAGCGGTTCTGGGGCCCCTGACCGATGCCGTAACCCTGCACGCCGCCGGCGCCCATCGCGATCAAGGCCTGCCAGGGCTGATAGCCTGCGCCGCGCAGCACCCGCTGCACCTCGTGGCTCCGCAGGCTCTGGTCACTCCAGCCCCAATGCTGCAACCAAACATCAACGCGCTCGCGCTGATACTCGTGCATGAGTTCAAAATACGCGACCACCAGCGCCAACGCCCCCACGCCCAGGAGCGCCAAAAGGCTCTTACCGGGCGCACCCGCAGCCCAACACATCGCCAGCAGCACGACCCCAAAGACGATCGAGCTGCCGAGATCGGGTTGCTTAAGGATCAGCAGCGCTGGCACACCAGCGACCAGCGCTGGGACCAAAAGCCCGTCGAGCGTCTTCGCCCGGCTCTTGAACCGCAGCAGCGCGGCGAGCGCGAGCACCACGGCGACCTTGGCGAACTCACTCGGCTGGATCGAAAATCCCGGTAGCGCATACCAGCGACGCGCCCCGTTGATCTCTGGAGCGAAGAACGGGAGCCCGAGCAAAGCCAGCACCGCGACGGCGTATAAAACCCAAGCGCCCCGGAGGATGTGCACGTAGTGCGGCAGCAGCACGAAGAAACCGCAGCCGATCCCGATCGCCACAAACAGCGCTTGTCGACCCTGCTGCGCGCCGAAGACAGCGTCGTCCGCCGTCGCCGAACCGATGAACACGACGCCAACGAGGCAGAGCGCCAAGACGGCGAGGATCAGCCACCCGTTGACGTTTTCGAGCACGTCGCGCCGCCGCTCAGAGGGGTCCATGAGCGCGGTCATCTCGGCATATACCTCGCGCTGAGCTCCGGATCCGACGCGACCGCAGCGAAGAAATCCTGCGCCATGGCGCCCGCAGTGTCCCCGCCGTGGCTCTGATCTGGCACGTAGTAGATCACGCTGCAGAACGCGAGCTGGTGCCCCGCGGCGGACGCCGCTGGCAGATACCCCGCGAACCACGCGTTGTTGTCACCTTGACCTGTTCTCTCTGCGGTGCCGGTCTTGCCGCAGACCCCCAACTCGGCCAGCCAACGCAGCTCGCGCGCAGTGCCCCGTTGGACGACGTCGTCGAGGCCCGCCCGCACCACGTCGAGCGTCTCACTCGACGCAGGGACACGGACTCGATCGCGCGCCACATCGGCGCGGAGACCCAGCGTGGGCAACGCGCCCGTCGCGATCCCAGCGTAGGCCCGCGCGACGAAGAGCGGCGAGACCTGCACGCCATAACCGATCGCCCAGCTCGGCACCGGACGGCCCCCATCAAGGCTGCCGGGCGCCGCAGCGATCCCCTGCAGCTGGTCCTGCCAGCAGAGCCCATAGGTAGGCGTTACCTGGGGCGCGAGCAGGCCGAATCGTTCAAACGCGCGGCGGACGCCTTCGCCGCCGAGGCCAACTCCCACTTGGTAGAAGTAACAGTTACATGACTTGGCGAGCGCGTCGCGCGGCGACTGCCCGCCGCCCCAGTGTGGTTGTGCACACCGGAGCTTGAGCCCGCGATACCGGAACACGCCCGAGCACATCTCGACGTCGCCAGGCGCGGTGTGCGCCCGTCCCAGGCGGCTGCTCTCCAGCTGTTCAACCAGAACGAACGGCTTCGCGATCGATCCGATGGAGCCGTTACCCAGCCACATCACGCCCGGCACATGCCGCGCGTTCTCTGTCGTGACCGGCGCACCTGCGCACGCCAGGACGTCGCCGGTGTGCACATCGATGACAGCCAGCGCCGCCTCGACGTATTGCGACGCCGTCTGGCGGCCTGGATCGGGCAACGCGCGGTAATACGCGTCGTAGGTCCTCCAGGCATCCTCCACCAGGCGCTCTGCGATCGACTGCAGGCCTCGATCGATCGAGATCTGCACGTCGCCGCCCGATTCGACGTCGAGGTGGCTCCACAGGGACTGTTCGCGTCGGTCGCCGTCGTGCTCAACGAAGCGCATGCCGAGCTGACCCATCAGGTCGCCGTTGAACCAAGACTCAAAGCCAGTCACGCCGCGACGCTCGCGGACCAACAGATCGCGCTGATACCGTCTGCGGGCCTCGGCGATCATCACCGACCGCGCTGCTTCATCCACCAAGCCGACAGGCACTAGGTCTTGCGCCCAGCCATCAGGCATCTGCTCTTCGAGGTAACGGTCGACCCATGTCCGCGGCACCACGCCCGTCAGCTTGGCCTGCAGGCGCCCATAGTCGGCGATCGTGCGATCGAGCCAGTTCACTCGCCCAACCAGGGCGTCGAGCGACGGCAAGCCTTCGAGACGCCGCACCCGCCGCACGGACGGCTCTACCGCCACGCCCGCGTTACGGAAGGCCTCGACTCGCAGCGACGCCGCCACGTCGAAGGCCACGTCATCGGCGACGGGGACGCGGAGCTCTTCAATGAGGCTGCCGCGCTGCTCGCGACCCTTCTCGTCTCTCCAAGTGACCTGTCGTTTATCGAAGCTGGCGACCCGGAGATCGTCGAGCTTATCGATCAGCGACGGTGGCTGAGGCGCGGGCACCGCGACGGGCTCGCCAGCAACAGGCGACCGATGAGGGGGTCCAGGTGTCGCTCCGAGCTGCGTCTGCTGCAGGCGCCTACTGAGGTCGCGCAGCTCCAGCAAACGCCGGTCGAAGCGCGCCGCGAGCTCTTGCCGGGAGACATCGAGGACGTCACCTATGCCGAGCCGTTGACCTGATTGGGCGGCCTCTCGCATCGCGCGATATGCCTGGCGCCTAGACAAGCCGCCGAGCTGCGAGAGGACCGTCGTCGCGTAGGTCGCCAGCTGCGCGGTGACGTCCTTGGGGAGCACGCCTGGCGAGAGCGCCGACACCGGGA
>NYVR01000038.1 GCA_002684655.1 Planctomycetota bacterium
AGTAGGAGAGTAGTAGGGGTAGTAGGGGTAGTAGTGGTAGTAGTATAGCAACGGTATAGTAGCAACATGGGCCGTCGAGCGTGCAGTTCGGACGCGCCCTTGCGGCCCCAGGGCCCGCCGCAAAATCAATCAACAAGGCGGAGAGCGCCGCAGGTGGCTTCGACGCCCGTAAGGTCCTGGGGCCTCACGCTCCCAGGGCCTGCCGCGAATCAAACAAAAAGGCGGAGAACGCCGCAGACGGCTTGGACGCGCGAGGCCTCACGGTCCTGCAACCTGCTGCGAATCCTTTTACATAACGTGTCCCACGGTCCCAGGGCCTGCCGCAGACCCAACTGTTTTTTGGGGACCTACCTGCACAAACCAGAACAGTTTTTAGAAGACTAATCATTCGGGTGGACAGGAAGAGGGCGGGCGCTCAACCCGATCCGAGGCCCTACACGTTGGGCAAGGCCTCCGGCCGAGGCCCGCTCGCCTCCAAGCGCCTAGTAAAAAGAGGCTTGGTGCTCCAGCAAATGCATTGCCCGATACCTTGGGCAAGGCCTCCGGGCGAGGCCTCCACGAAAAGGAAAGGGCGCGGGTTCAGGCATTAATTGTCAAGCTAAGGGCCTGCACGAACTTCTCGTGCAGCGTCCTCGCCGCCTCGCGGGACACGATGTCGCTCCGGACGCAGAGGATGTGGTGCGCTGCGTCTGCTGACCCGAAGGGCGCGATGTCAACAAAGCACGACACGGGCAACTCAGCTGCATTGATGTCATCGTGAAGGATCGACTCCGTGATGCGCACCCGATGGTCGGATGGCAGCAATGGCTCGAACTGTGTGAAAACAAATGAGCCGCTGAACAAGGACTTCCCTGTGTGCGGCACGGCCCGAGTGATGTCGCGCAGCGGGAGATACATATGCTCATCGATCATGCGGAGGTATTTGTCCACCTCAACAACCTGGACCTCCTTGTCGGGACGGACGCGGGCGACGAAGGGCTTCATCTCCCAGAACAGACCAACGGCAGCCTCAAAGTCGTCCGAGTCCGCAGACCGCCCGCTCTCGACCACGGCGAGGGCCACATGCTCCTCGTCTTCAATGTCCGGAACACCTGAAGGGCGGTACATGTCCTTCACCTCCTGCAACGCGTCGAGCCAAGCACTGAGGAAGACAGCCTTCATCTGGACCCGGAGCTCCAGGCCCCGCTGCTTCACCGCACTCACCATGTCCATCGCCAGTGGAAACGCTTCCGTGATTGTCTCGGGGGCGGCGATCCTTGGCGGAATCTGAAAGTACACGCGGGACGGGTCCTTGAGCGCCCGCCCGCCGGGTCGGAGCAAGTAGTTGGCCCAGAACTCATGCTCAGCCGAGCTGGTTGAGGCCGCACGCTCATTCTGCACCAAGTCCCTCATCGCAACGTTGTATGGGGCGACCGCCAAGGGAGTGGCTCCGTCGGCGGAGTAGAACGACATCACGTGGGCCAAGAACTGGCTGTTGCTCCAGCCGTCGTAGATGATGTGGTGCACGGAGATGAAGAGTGCCAGCTCGGTCGGCGACAAGCGGAAGACTCTGATCCGGCAGAGCGGCACCTCGCAGGAGTCGGCGACAGAGAAAGCCTCGTTGCGGTCCTCATCGAGGATTCGCTCAAAGACGCTCTTCTGGTCGGCCTTCGTGAGCTCAACCGCTTCCTGCACGAGAACGCTTGGCACGCCGCCCCACACCTGCGCCCACTGGGGCTTCTCCTCCGGACCCGTGCGCACTTGAAAGAAGCGGGCCGAGAACGCTGGCTGCCTCTTGATCTCCTGCGTGATCGCCGCTCTGAGCCGATCCATGTCGGCCTCTGGGTCCTCGAAGCGGATCACTTGCTGGAAGTGGAACTTCGAGCCGTCGTAGTACTCCAGAATCTCCAGCTGCATGTCCGAGAGCCAGAAGGCCTCTCCTCTGCGCAAGGCGTCTGCATCCATCTCAGAGTGCCGTCCGACGATGAGCGCGTCCGTGGGTACAACGGCGAGCGCGGGGAGCTGCTCGGGTGCCTGCTTGGTCGCCGCCTGCCTGCGCTGCTCGTTTACGAAGTGGGCCAGCTCCAGGGCCATCGGGGTCCGCAGGATCTGTTTGTAGACCCCCTTGAGGTCAAACGACTTCTGGATGGCGGATGCGAGCCGGATGGCCTGGAGGGAGTTCCCGCCCACGGCGAAGAAGTCGGTGTGGCAATTTGCCTCCTGACCCAGCACCTCTTGGTACATCTTGAGGATCCCGACCATCTCCGGAGGGCGCGGCATGGTCTCGAACTTGCTGGGCTCCTCTTGAGACGCGCTGCTCTTGGGAAAGGAGCCGATGGCATCGCGCCGCTTCGCCCACGCCTCCCGCAACAAGTCCGTGTCCGTCTTGCCGTGCACAGATACGGGAAACTTGGCCATCGCCACAGCAACGACTGGCGTCATAGACTTGGGGAGCCGTTCCTGGACTCCCCGCAGCACGCCCTCCTCATCCACGTCGCCCGGCGTGACAAACGCCACCATCTGGTCGTCGAAGACTGCGACATGCGCCCCCGAAATGGGGGAAAAAGTCTGGTTCATGCATGCCGCTTCGACCTCAGCAAGCTCAATGCGCACCCCGTGCCACTTGACCTGTCGGTCAATGCGGCCGCAATGGACAAGGATCAACTGCTGCACACTGCCACTTGGCGGGACTGCGACACGGACCAAATCGCCCGTGCGGTACATCTGACCACGTACTTCGAACGGGTTGGCGACGAATCGCGTCGCCGTCTCCCCAGGCAAATTCATGTAGCCCTTCGCAACCTGTACCCCGCCAATGCAGAGCTCCCCAAGGACGCCCAACGGCACAAGGGTGGGGGTCGCAGAGGTGGTGCCGATCACATACAAGGGTGTGTTCCACACCGGGATGCCGATCGGCACGGTATCACCTGCCGGAATGCACGGCCAGCTGGTGACGTCGATGCACGCCTCCGTTGGGCCGTAAAGGTTGTGCAGACCAACTTCGCCGCGCATCTGGAGGTGGAAGTCCGCAACAACCTTGACAGGCAACCCCTCCCCGCTGCACACGACGTGGCGCAAAGATCCGTGCGGGAGGCCTGCCGTGTCCAGCTGGATGCGCAGCATGGCAGGCACAAAATGCATGAAAGTCACGCCACCTTTGTGGACACACTCCCGTATGTAATCAGGGTCCGTGTGGCCATCGGGCTCTGCCACGTGGAGTCGCGCTCCGGACGAGAAGGGCAGGAAGAACTCCCAGACGGACACGTCAAACGTGAAAGGCGTCTTCTGCAAAATGCGGTCCTTCTCATCGATACCGTACTCTGCTTGCATCCACTTGACGCGGTTGTCGAGGCCTGCATACGTGTTGCACACGCCCTTCGGGTTTCCTGTGGTGCCCGACGTGTAGAGGATGTATGCGATGGAGGACCGGTCTGGCTCGACCCACGATGTGATATTTTCCGTGGCATGGTCGATGCCCTTGGGCGGCGCCGCGCTGACAACCTTCACATCGATGCCCTTGAGTAGGATTGCACTCTCCAAGAGGGACGGGAGGAGCTCGGCAACGGTGAGGACAACGGTAAGCCCCGAGTCCACAACCACGTGTGAGAGCCTTGCCGCCGGGGCCAAGGGGTCCAGGGGTACGTATGGACGGCCGGAGAGCAGCGCCATCAGCAGCGACAGCACCATCTCCACGGAGCGCCTCATGTACACGCCCAAGGCCGACGAGCTACCGACGAGCTCTGCGTGCAGCGCCTGTACGAGGAGCGCGAGCTCGCGGTATGTCACCTGCCGGCTGTCCGTCGCCAAGGCAATGCTGTCCCCGGCTCTGGCGAGGTAGTGCCGGATCTGTGCGGTTATAGACGGCACCTCCACCGAGGGGCCTGTGAGACCTCTCTGCAGCAGCTCGTTCTCCGCGGCCGGGAGCTGCCACAGGTCGGGGCCGGGCGCCGGGGGTGCAAGGAGGGCAGCCTCCACTGCCCGGAAGTGCTCCACGATGCGGTGGGCGGCCTCCGCAGAGAAGCGGTCGCTGTCATACTTCAACTCCATCAGCAGCCCGCCATGCACGCCCTCGATGAGCCAGAAGGCGAGGTCAAACTGTCCCTCCTGCTGCCTCGGAAAGACCAACTCTGACCCGCCCGCGTCAGCGGTCCAATGGTTGATGCACACGCGTACCAGAGGCGTTTCCTGGCTCACCCAACCAATGGCCTCCAAGATGCTGGGGTACGGGAAGTATTGATGCGCGCTTGCCAAGGCCAACTGCCGCTGCGCGTGGCTGACGTACTCAGAAGCTGGGGTGCCTGCGCTGCGGTGCACGGGCACGGGCAGCAAGTTGACGAAGTGGCCTACGACATCCTGGTGCTCCTCCTTCATTCGCCCACCAGCGAGCACCCCGACCACGGCGTCGTCGCTCTGCCCGTAGGTGTGGAGAAGGGCCCCGACCGAAGAGAGGAGAAGCGCCTGTGGCGAACATGCGAACTTGCGGCAAGCGGCGCTCCAGTCCTTGACTGGGAAGCGAATGGTGCCGCCAACATACCGGCGATCCAGCGGGGGATCCAAGCCGTCCTCTGGCAACAGCGGCGGAGCGGCCCCGGCCAGGAACTCCTTCCAGAAGCGCCCCTCCTCGATCTGCACGGATGGCACCCAGCGATCCTGCCACGTCACGAAACGGGCATAGGCGTCGGGATCGTGATGCCCCTCTGCTCCGCTCCCCTTTAGTTTGTCGGGCTGGTGGTACAGCTGCATGAGCTCCCGCAACGCGCGCGACAGACCCGCACCATCTGCCGCAATGTGGTGGACTAGAAGCTGCACATGCCATCGCCCTGTCTTTGAGGATGGCCGCCAGAGGATCACTTTGATG
Organism: Planctomycetota bacterium; assembly: GCA_002684655.1. Lineage (GTDB taxonomy): Bacteria > Planctomycetota > UBA1135 > UBA1135 > UBA2386. Next base: position 4,838 of record NYVR01000038.1, read on the forward strand.
GGGAGGTGGTGACCATCGAGCAGCAAACCCCTCGAGGCCTCCATCACTGCTTCATCTTGCCACACATTGGTGGGGTCCTGTCCTTCAAGCTGCCTCACCTCAATGGGTGTCAAGTGCGCCTCGACTGCGTCCGGGGCAATGGTCTTCACTTCGGAAACGTTGTTCACGACTTGGCGGAACGTGCAATGTCGCTCCACGAGAGACTTGAGCGCCACGTTCATACGATTGATATCCGGAGCGTCCTGCATTTCAACCAGAAGGTGCGTGTTGTAGAGTGCGCTGTTGTCAGTGGCCAGCTGGCTGAGCAACACAACTGCCTGCTGCTGTACTGACAAGTGCACGGCCTTTGCCTCAAGCATCTCCTCGTCGGTGTTCTTGGATGCTCGCTGCTGGGACTGGCCGTGTACTTCATCGACCACGCTGTCAAGGGTGTTGTGGGCGAAGAGGAGGGTGATTGGCAGCTGCAAGGACAGTTGGTTCTGCAGCTGGTTCCGCGCCCGGATCGCCATCAGCGAATTCCAGCCCAAGCTGCCCAGCACTGTGCTCCCGGGAAGAGACGCCTCGCCGTCCGCCAAGGATGCTCCGGAGAGCCGCCGCACCATGGACGACACCAGCCCAGAGATCTCCTCTCGCGAGGCGTTGTCGCCAATGGCTTCGAGGGGGTCCACAGCGGCGCCAACCGGCACCGGTGCCCGCAGCAGGGCGTTGCCATCGATCTTCTGGCTCGTGGTGTAGGGCATCTGGCGAACCACCAGCAACTCGCGGGGTAGCATGTACAATGGCAAGGTGGCCTTCAATGAGGCGACGACCCGTTGCTGCAAGTCCGGCGATGCAACCTTCGGGACCAACGGCTCTGCGAAGTCATCCATGTCAACTTTGGCGTGAAGGAGCTCCACGAGCGAGGTTGATTTGTGCAGATCCCCTGCAGGGGCGAAGAGGACATCCATGCACTGAGCGCGCACCGGAGAGAAGCACACCTGAGTAGACAATCCTCTCTTTTCGCCCCACTGGTACAAGACCTCGACTTCCACCCAACCCTCGAGGTCAGACTTCGCGAGCTCCCTCGCTGCCTCGATGCATCGCTCTACTGGAGCCTGTGCCCACTTCTTGTCCTTCAAGAGCTGGAGGAGGGTGCATGGCAAAGCTACACGGGCGTTGGGGATGTTAGCACATACAAACGGAGCACCTTTATGAGCGTCGTACAAGCGGTCCAGGTAGTCATCCACCAACATGCCTGAACCTCCACTTTCCCATTGGTGGACTTCCAATGGAGGTGCTGGGAAGGGTTCGCGGCGCTCTGGGGGACTGAACGCCTGCTTCCGCTGAAACATGGCGTCATACCGGAACATGGTGAACTCGTTGTGCAGCGAGCCTCGTCGCAGGTGGCAGTCGACCCGCTCCCATTCCTCGCCGAGACGACTGAGAAAGAAGGACGGCGGTAGCAACTGCTCCTCCTCGTGCTTCACCATGTCCTCGATCTTGGCCGACATCTCCGCACCGGTGCCGGTGAACCCCTCGCCGAAGGCGCAGCGCATGGCGCACCAGTGAGGGAGGTGAAGGAGCGAGCGCACGTCACCCAAGAAGAAGTGCCCGCCGGGGTTGAGGACGGAGGCCACCTGTTGCAACACGTCGCAGGTGTAGGCGCGGGTGGGGAAGTAGGCAACCGTCCCGTTGATGACCACTGTGTCGAGGTTCGCCCCTTTGAACTCGTTGGCTATGGCATCCGCCGAGCAGCAGTGCAACGTCACTTTGTCCTTCACTGGAGCGCACGGCGGGTGCTTCTTCAAGACATTCTCGACGTAATCGCACGCCGCCTGTGACATCTCAGCACCATACATGCGATCACATGCCTCCGCCACCCTGAAGAGGATCATCCCCATGCCCATTCCCATCTCCATCAGATTGCGATGCTTCGTCCACGCGAGGATGCGCTTCACGGTCTCCTCTGTTGTCTCTTGGATCGACGCCCTGGCGTGGAGGCTTCCATCCGGGCTGAAGCTGTCAACGTACCCGCTGTAGTTCAGCGTCGGATCAAAACACTCCTCCTTGTCTGTGCCTTGGATGTACGCACCGTCCCAGATGTCCCTCACTGCATCCACCCCTCCTTCCTCCTCTCCAACCACGTCTTCTGGCTGCAACTGCAGGAACGCGGCCAGCAACTTGGTGCCATCCTGGTCCGTCCTCACACGCACCGCAGCCTGTGCCACCCCGGGCACCGCCCGGATAGCCCCCTCAATCTCCTCCAACTCGATCCTGTACCCGTTGACCTTCACCTGGGAGTCCAAGCGCCCGAGGGTGACGATCTCGCCATCGTCGGTCCAATGTACGGAATCACCTGTCGTGAAGACACGCTCGCCTTCAAACTGCGTGAACTTCTTCACGGTGACCTCCGGCAGGTTGAGGTAACTCCTCGCCACACCGGCGCCCCCAATGTAGAGTTCCCCAGGGGTACTCCCAGTGACGACCTGACCACTCGCCGGGTCGACGACGTACAGGGAGGTCCGTGCGATGGCTGTGCCCGCGGTGATGTTGTTGGGATTGGTTACCTCGCCGAGCGTCGAGATGATGGTCGTTTCTGTCGGGCCGTAGCCGTTGAAGAGTCGCCCACCTGCGGCGAGCAGGAAGGTCGCCAAGTCCTTCGGGATGGCCTCGCCGATGAGTATGATGGTCATGCCTGGCATGTTGGCCGCCATCCCGCCGTTTCCCCAGGGGAGCTCCCGCAACATGGTCCAAGCTGAGGGGGTTCCACCTCCGAAGGACACGCGGTTCTCAGGCCGCTCGACCCATCCCGCGACGCCGTGGACGCCGTCAGCGAGCACAACGCCACCACCTCGATAGAGAGGCATGAATATCTCCAACACGGAGACGTCGAAACAGATGGTGCACGTACAGATAAAGCGGTCCTTGGACGTGAAATCCATTCTCTGGGCCGACGACTCGACGCAATTGGCAATGCCGCCGTACAGTACCTCCACACCTTTCGGCTTGCCGGTCGAGCCGCTGGTGAACAGGATGTACTGTATGCTGCACGGGTCCGTCTTCTGCCCTGTGGGATTTGTCACGTCCGCGGACAAAGCGGCCTCCGGGTCGTCCAGCGCAATCCTGCGGTCACTCGCGGTCCACTCCATCGGAAGCAACTTCTCAAGCGTCTTGGACGTCAACACCACGCGCACATCCGCCATCTCCAGCATCGTCTTCATCCGCTCACGTGGCAAGATGGGGTCGAGCGGCACGTAGGTGATTCCTGCTTTCATCGCCCCAAGCATCGAAGGAATCAACCATAAGGAGGTCCGCTCGATGAGGATACCCACTGGCGCGGACGAGCCGCTTTTGAGGAGCGTATTCGCCACGCGGTTGCATCGTGCATTCAAGTCCGCGGAGACGAGGTGGTTCGCCGTGGACGAGACCTCGTAGGACCCATCGGCGTTGACAATGGTTGCGATGGCGTTTGGTGTCTTCTTCACCCAATCTTCAAATGCTGTCACGACTGGCTCCGACATGTTCCTTTCTTTGTTTGAATCGGATTCTGC
>NYVR01000039.1 GCA_002684655.1 Planctomycetota bacterium
CCGATGGTGTGCATCTCTCCTCTCTCTCTCTCTCTCATCTCTTGTTGTTGTGCCCGCGCAGGTGAGCGAGCTCGTGCAGCAGCTGTTGGAGGCGCTCGACTCACTCGCGCGGCTGGGTGTCGTGCACCGCGACGTCAAGCCGGAGAACCTGATCCTGACGCCCGACAGCGAGCTCAAGATCGTAGACCTAGGCTTGGTGCGCCCGTTCGACAGCCAGGGCGGCGGCGCCTCACCAGGGGCCGGCTCGGCCTCCGACGTGGGCCTCGCAGGCAGCGTGGCATACTGCGCGCCCGAGACCCTGCTAGGGCAGCGCGCCGGGCCGCGCAGCGACCTGTATTCGCTCGGCGTCGTGCTCTACGAGGTCACGACCGGTGAACACCCGTTCGTCGACGCCGAGGGCGCCGATGAGATGATGGACGCGCACCTCCGCCGGACCCCGCAGAAGCCTTCCCACCTCCGCCCGCGGACCTCGCCGCTGCTAGAGCAGCTGATCATGGACCTGATGGAGAAGGATCCAGACGATCGACCACGTTCAGCCGCGGACGTCGTGCGGATCCTGGACCAGGGAGAGCGCTCCGACTTCTGGCGGAAGCACGAGCTCGCCGCCCCGGTGTTGGCGAGCAACCGCCGCCTGATGAGGATGCGGCGACCGACCGAAGCCCCGTTCGTCGGACGCGCCGACGAATCCGCAGCGCTCGACCGCGCGCTCGCTAAGGCCCGCGCCGGCGCGGGCCGCGCCCTCGCGATCGTCGCCCCTGCGAGCACCGGCAAGCGCCGCCTGCTCGACGAGTGCATGCAGCGCTGGCTGCAGACCGAGGCGCCGCCGCGCTACCTCGGCGGAGACGCCGACAGCGGCCTCGCCCACGGAGAGCCGTTCGCGAGCACGCTGCTAGACCTGCTGCTGCGAGGCGACGACCCCGAGACTCCCAACAGCCGACCGCGCGCGCTCACGCACGCGCGCGACCGCTTCGAGCTGAGCGAGCCCGACGCCGCGGCGCTGGTCGCCGTCGTGTTCGGGGACAGCACGGAGTCGCCCGAAGTGCGCGCCGACCGACTCGCGAGCGCGCTGCTGACGCTGCCCGCTCCTGAGCGACCGTTGGTCGTGCGGGTGGACCACGCCGAAGACCTCGACACCAGCGGCCGGCTGGTGCTGCAGCGGCTGATCGCCGCGTCCGCCACGACCCATCTGCTCGTGCTGCTGGCCGCGGGGCCGGACACCGACCTCGTGCCCTCAGAACACCGCCTCGAGCTGAGCGGGCTCGACGACGCTGCCTTCCTTGAGTTCGGGCGCGCGCTGTTCCGGTCGCCGGTGAAGGCGCACGTCGACGCCTTCTTGACCGACGCTCGGCAGATGCTGAGCGGGCTGCCTGGCAGCCTCCTTGAGGCGCTCGAACACCTCGTTGACCGCGGAGACTTGCGCGGCCGCGCCGGCGACTACCACGACCTCACGACCGACGCCGAACCGGCGCCGGCGCCGCGCCACGTCGAACGTTTCCGGCAGCGGGTCGAGTCGCTCGACCCCGCCCACCGCGCCGCGCTCTCTGCTGCCGCTGTGCTCGGTGACCGCTGCCGCCTCTCCGACCTGTCCGCGCTGATCCTGCAGCCCGAACTCGCCGTGTTGGAGACCCTGTCGTTGTTCCGCGGCCGCATCGTCTCCTCCAAAGGCGGCGAGGTGACATTCCGACACCGCGACTTCCGGCGCGCGCTGCTGGCGACGCTGCCGCACGAGGAGCAGCAGCGCCTGCACGCCGCCGCGGCGTCGGTCTTGGAGGCACGAGGCGCGCCGCCGCTGGTCGTCGGCATGCACCGGTCGCAGGCTCTCGACCACGAAGGCTGCCTGGAGCCGCTGTTGGACGCGCTCGCCGCGCGCGTTCGGGCGGCTTCGCGTCGGACGGCGCTCCGTATTGTCGGCCGCTTGGCCGTGCACTTCCGCCACGCGCCTGCGACCGCAGCACGCGAGCAAATGCGCCTGCAGTTCCTGCTGCTGAGCGGCCAAGCGCACCAGAACGCAGACCAGCGAGATCAGGCTGTCGACGCCTTCCGCAACGCAGAGCAGCTAGCGCGTCGCATCGACGCGACGTCGGCCTCGGCCGAAGCGCGCATCGGGATCGCGACCGACGCGGTCGACAACGGTCGCATGCTCGCCGCGATCACGCTGCTGGAGACGGTCCACCGCGACCTGGACGATGCCGAAAGCGGGACGACAGCGACTGCGGCCAAGGCGCACGCCCTGCACGGCCGCATCATGCTTTATCTCGGGCAGTCGGCAGAGTGCACCAAGCACCTGCTGGCGGCGAAGAAGGCGGTCCCTGCAGATGAGCTGGAGCTGCGATGCGACGTCTGGATCGACCTCGCGCGTGCCGAGGGGCTCGCACACCGCTACGCGACCGCGGCGCGCACGCTGCGAAACATCGAGAAGGCCCACCCGATCCAGGAGGTGCCCCGCGCGCGCCTTCGCTTCCACCTATATCGGGGCCAGCTGCGGACGACGCTCGGCGAGCCCGACGCTGGCCAGGATCTGCGCCTCGCCGTCGAAGAGGCTCAGCGTCTCGCGCTGCCCGTGTACGGGTCGCGCGCCGCGCTCTTTTTGGGCGAGCGCGCTTTCCTCCGCGAACGCGACGACGAGGCGCGGCGACACTTCGCCAACGCGGTGGTCATGTCGGGCGCAGCCGAAGACCGCCTCGCGGCCGCGCTGGCGCGCAGCTACCTCGTCCGCCTGGGCGAACGCGACGAGGGCCTCGTCGACCTCATCACCGAGCTTGACCTACCCGAGCTGCACGCGACGTGGCTGCTAGCGACAGCAGCGGCCGGCCCGCCAGAGGCGGACACGACCGAACAGCTAGACCAGTTGATAAAGAACGCCGACCTGCCGCTAGCGCTCCACCTGCGGGCCCTCGCGTGGCTCGACCGACCGGCGTCTGCGAGGTCTCTGGTCCGCCGGATCAGCGAGCGATTTGATCAACGCGCGCAGCGCAAGCGCTTTCGTCAGCAGTGGCAGGGGCCCGTCCGCGTGTGAACGGCGCCGAGCGAGCGCCGCGGGCTCCTGCCCCATAGACTTCTTGACGCGCGAACACAGCAAGGACCCGCGGCGACGAGGTCGAACGCGTAAACTCTGGTGGCCAGAGACCTCCCGATGTCTTCCATGCTGAGACCTATCGCCCTGCCTGTCGCCGTGACCGCGGCCATCTCCGTCTTGACCGCGCAAGACAACCCGCCCGTCTTCGACAGCGCCGCCGTCGAACACCTCGCGTGGCGCCACTTGGGACCGGCGAACCCGATGGGCCGGATGACCGACATCGCCGTTCACGACGACCGACAATCGACTTGGTTCGTCGGCACCGCGGGCGGCGGCGTCTGGCGCACCACCAACGCCGGCACCACGTGGAGATGCGTCTTTAACGAGTTCGGCACCGTCTCCATCGGGGACGTCGCGATCGCGCCCAGCGACCCCGACGTCGTCTACGTCGGGACCGGCGAGGAGAACGCGCGCAACTCGGTGCAGTGGGGCGACGGCGTCTACAAGTCAACCGACGGGGGCGAGAGTTGGGAGCACGTCGGCCTGCGGGACACCTTCCAGATCGGTCATATCGAAGTGCACCCGACCGACCCGAACATCGTCTTCGTCGCCGCGCTCGGCAGGCTCTGGGGCAGCAACGAGCAGCGCGGAGTTTTCCGCAGCGAGGACGGCGGGCAGAGCTGGGAGCGCGTGTTCTACATCGACGACAAGACCGGATGCATCGACGTTCGCGTCCACCCGGCGGACCCGATGACGGTGTTCGCGTGCATGTACGAGCGCAAGCGGGACCGCTTCGACGGCAACGACCCCGTGGTGCGCTTCGGGGAGCACACCGGCCTATACAAGAGCACCGACGGCGGCGAGACCTGGCGAGCGTTGTCAGAGGGGTTGCCGTCCTGCACCTGGGGACGCAGCGGCATCGACTTGTTCGCAGACAACCCGGACACGATGTTCGCGATCATCGAGACCGAGCGCAGCGGTTGGGCGTCGGGCGACGACAAGGACGCCCCCGCGCAACGCAACGGCGGCCGCGCCGGCGGTCGCCAACGCCGCAACGCGCGCGGCACCGCGGTCATGGGCGTCGGCACCGAGGGTAAGGACGGCTCCGACGACGCGGCAGGCGCCGTGCTGGTCACGGTCACCGAGGGCGGCGCCGCGGAGGGCGCAGGCCTGCGCGCCGGCGACCGGATCACCGCGATCGACGACGAGCCGGTGACCACATACGCCGACCTCGTCGAGATCATCCGCGACTCTCGCGGCGGGCAAAAGATTCAGCTGGTGTTTGCGCGCGGCGACGAGATCCGCGAGGTCGACCTGACCTTCGGCAACCGGGAAACGGGCCTCGCCCGCGCAGCTGGGCGGCCCAACGGCCCATTCTCGGGGCGCCTGTTCGGCCAAGACGCCAACCGACAAGACCGCCAAGGCGAGCGCGGCTACGAGACCGGCGGCGTCTTCCGAAGCGACGACCGAGGCGAGACCTGGACGCGGCTGAACAGCCTCACCGAACGCCCGTTCTACTACTCGGTCATCCGCGTCGACCCGCGCGACACCGACAACATCTACTGCGTCGGCACGACTCTCTGGGGATCCACCGATGGCGGCGCCAAGTTCGCAGGAATCAACCGCGGCATCCACGTCGACTTCCACGGGATCTGGGTGGACCCGGACGACAGCGAGCACCTCGTCGCCGTGTGTGACGGCGGCGTCAACGAGACCTACGATCAGGGCCGCACGTGGCAGGTCCACAAGGGCTTCTCAGCAGCGCAGTTCTATGACTGCACCGTGGACAACAGCGTGCCTTACAACGTCATCGGCGGCCTGCAAGACAACGGCACCTGGGTCGTCCCCTCGCAGACCCGCTACCGCGACGGCGTCACGACCTACGACTGCTTCAAGATCTACAGCGGCGACGGCTTCGGCGCGCAGGCCGACCCGCTGGAGCCGCACGTGGTCTACGCGACCAGCCAGAACGGCAACCTCGGCGTCGTCGACACCCGCACCGGCATGCGAGCGCGCGTCGAGCGCGACCGGCCTGAGGGAGGCGGCCGCGCGAAGTTCAACTGGGACGCGCCGTTTATCCTGTCGCCGCACAACCGCCTCGTGCTCTACCACGCCGGCAACTACCTGTTCCGCGGCGACCGCCACAGCCACCTCGACAACCGCAGCTCTCGCCCAGGCCAAGGGCCGACGGTCAACGAGCGCGGCATCCGCATGACGTCTATATCTCCCCGCCTTGGAGACACCGAGAACGGCACCGCGTGCGCGCTCGCAGAGAGCCCGATAGCCCGCGGCCTCATCTACATCGGCACCGACGACGGCGCGCTCTGGCGCACTGAAGACGGCGGCGCGGAGTGGCAGCGCGTCGACCAGAACCTGCCGCTGGACGACAAGCTCTACGTCAGCGACATCGTGCCCTCCCAACACGAGGCGGACCGCGTCTACGTCACGATCGACGGCCACCGCAGCGACGACTTCGTCACCCACGTGTTCGTCAGCGACGACCGCGGCGCGACCTTTTATTCGATGGCCGACACGTTGCCCGGCAACGCGGTTTGTCACAGCTTCGCCGAGGACCCGCGCAACGACCAGCTGCTGTTCCTGGGCACCGAGCACGGCGTGTGGACTTCGCTCGACCGCGGCTACAACTGGCTGCGCCTCGCCAACGGGATGCCGAACGTCTCGGTCCGCGAGCTGGTCATCCAGGACCGCGACAGCGACCTGGTCGCCGCGACGCACGGCCGCGGCATTTTCGTGCTCGACATAGAGGGGCTGCGGCAGCTGCAGGAGCGCACCATCGATCGAGACGCTTGGCTCGCGAAGACGCAGCCGGCCTACTTGTGGCAACTGCGCAGCCGAGGCTTCCAGGGCGATAAGGAGTTCAAGGCCGCCAACCCGGGCTACGGCGCCACGGTCCACCTCTGGCTCCGCGAGAAGCCCGACGAGCGGCCCAAGCTCATCATCGAGGATGTCACAGGCGAGAAAGTGGCTGAGGTCCGCGGCGAGAAGGTCCGGGGCCTGCAAGCTATCCGGTGGGACGCCCGCGTCGACCGAGACCTCGCCGATCCGGGCACCTACCGCGTCCGCCTCGCCGACGACGACGACGTCGAGGCGAGGTCGATCGAGCTGCGTCCCGACCCGGCAACTAGGCCGCGCGCGAACAGCGCGGCGCCCACCACCAACCCTGCCAACAACCGCTGAGGAACCGAGCGATGAACATCACCGAGCCCTTCGTCACCGTCGCCGCCCTCACGTGCCTGCTCGGCACGGCCAACGCCCAGACCTCCGACCGAGACCACCTGCGCGCCAACGTCCTGGCGCAGATGCCGTGGAAGCAGCTGGGGCCGATCCAGAGCGGCGGTCGCGTCGTCGACATCGCCGTCAACCCGCGCCGGAAACAGGAGTACTGGCTGGCATCGGCCAGCGGCGGCGTCTGGCACACGACCAACGGCGGCCTGTCGTTCGAACCGCAGCTGCAGAACGCGTATTCGATCTCTGTCGGCGACATCGCGGTGGCGCCGAGCGACCCACGCGTGCTCTACGTCGGGACGGGCGAGGCGAACAACCAGCGCAGCTCCTACTGGGGCGACGGCGTCTATCGGTCCGACGACGCAGGCGAGACGTGGCGTTGGATCGGCCTCGAAGGCACCGACCACATCGGCCGCATCGTCGTGCACCCAGAAGACCCGAACACGGCGTATGTCGCCGCGCTCGGCGCGCTCTACTCCGCCAACGAACAGCGCGGGCTCTACAAGACCACCGACGGCGGTAAGACATGGGATCGCGTGCTGTACGTCAGCGAGGACGTCGGCGTCGTCGACGTCGTGATGCACCCGCAGCGCCCGGACGTGCTTTTTGCTGCGTCCTACGAGCGCCGCAGGCGCGCGTGGAACTTCGAGGAGGGCGGTCCCGGCTCACGGATCCACCGCTCCACGGACGCAGGCGCGACCTGGGAGGTCCTCGACAACGGGCTGCCAGACGGCGCCCTCGGGAGGATCGGGCTGGACTGCTTCCTCCGCGACGGTGACGTGCTCTATGCGACGATCGAGAACCTCAACCCGCGGTCCCGGCCGCGGCGACGCGCGACCGCGCCCAGCGGCGACGAAGGGCCGGAGCGCGACGAAGGCAAAGACGGGCGGCACCGAGCGACGCCGTCTGCCGAAGTCCTCGCTGACCCAGTCGCCCGACAAGAGTGGCTCGACGGCCCCGAGGAGGCCCAAGACCCGCGACGCCGCAGCCGGCAGCGCCTCGTCGGCGGCGAGGTATATCGCAGCGACGACGGCGGCGACTCGTGGACAAAGACCCACAAGGATGACGTCTCGGTCGGCGGCAGCCCCGGCTACTACTACGGACAGATCCGCGTCGACCCCAACGACGCAGACAACCTCTGGGTGCTGTCCGTGTCGGTCTACCAGAGCAAGGACGGCGGCGCGACGTGGACGCCGAGCAGACGCCGTCGTGGCGGCCGCTCGTTCGGCAGCAGGCTCCACTCCGACCACCACGCGCTCTGGATCGATCCAAGCGACAGCCAACACTGCTTGCTGGGCAACGACGGCGGCGTCGCGGTCACCTGGGACCAGGGGCGCAGCTGGGATCACCTGACGCACCTGCCGATCCTGCAGTTCTACGCCATCGGCGTCGACAACGGCGCGCCCTACCGCGTCTATGGCGGCCTGCAGGACAACGGCACCTGGGGCTTCCCGATCCACGGGCCGACCACCGCAGGGCTCGAGGCGCAGGACGCGCGCAAGATCTCCGGCGGCGACGGCTTCTACTCGGTGCCCGACCCGACGGACCCGAACATCGTCTACTCCGAGTCTCAGTTCGGCGGCATGCTGCGCTCGGACCTCCGCACGGGTGCGCGCAGCTCGATCAAGCCACGGGCGCGCAAGGGCGAGCAGCCGCTGCGCTTCAACTGGAACACGCCGATCGTCATCTCACACCATGCGCCGCACACGATCTACACAGGCAGCCAACACCTCCACCGCTCCCGCAACCGCGGCGACGACTGGACGACGATCAGCGGCGACCTGACGACCAACGACGCCGACAAAAAGCGCGGCGACGTGCCGCACTGCACGATCACGACGATCGCGGAATCACCCAGGCGCGAAGGCGTGCTCTGGGTCGGCACCGACGACGGCAAGGTCTGGCTGACCAAGGACGGCGGCGGTCGTTGGACCGACCTCGCGGATCGGTTCCCTGAGGAAGTCCGGCATCTATGGGTGAGCCGTGTCGAAGCATCCCACCACGACGTGCAGACGGCGTTTGTCAGCTTCACCGGCTACCGCGAAGACATCCGCAGCGCCTACGTGTTCCGGACAGATGACGGCGGCGAGAGCTGGCTCTCGATCGCGCACGACCTCCCGGCAGAGCCCGTTAACGTCGTCCGCCAGCACCCCCGCAACGCGAACGTGCTGTTCGTAGGCACAGAGATGGACGTGCACGTCTCCATCGACGACGGCGCCCACTGGGCTCCGCTCGGCGACGGGCTGCCGCGCTCTGCCGCGCACGACCTCCTCGTCCACCCCCGTCACCCCCACCTGCTGGTGGGCACGCACGGGCGCGGCATCTGGGGCCTCGACGCGGCCGCCTTCGAACGCCTCGACATGAGCGCGATGCGCGCGGCGATGCTCGCGCTCCCTCCCAGCGACGGCGTGCTGTTGCGAGGCGCATACGACCGCGGCTACTTCGGCGCCCGCCGCTGGCGCACGCCGAACCCCTTCACCACTCCGACTTTCCGCTACATCCTCGCCCAGGACAGCGAAGCGGCCCCAAAAATCGAGGTGCTCGACGTCACCGGCGCGGTGGTCTTCAAGGCCGACGGCGGCAAAGAAGCGGGCTACCACGAGGTGACCTGGTCGAGCGGTCGCGGCCGCCGCCGCGGCGTCGGCGGGCGCAGCAACGGAGGCGCGCGACCCGGCACGTTCGCCGTCCGCATCACGCACGAGGGGCGCAGCAGCACCCAGGCGTTCAAGGTGCACGATCGCCGCGGCAACACGTCGGTCTTGGGGGCCTATCCTGGGGAAGAAGTGCGAGACGAAGAGGAGAACGGCGACGGCCGCTGAGCGCTCGAGGCGCTGGCCGAGCGGCCGCGTCTCGACCGCGGCTCGAAGGACAGCTAGTCGTAGTCGCCGACAGGGTCCGGGAAAAACGGCTCGCCGTCGTCGTCGGGCGCCTCGAAGTCGCCTAGCAGCACCGCCTGCAGCTCCGCCAGCAGACTGATCCGCACGATCGCTTCCTGTTGCTTGGCGGATGCGCCGGAGAACCCCTCGGTCTCCATGTGCTCCGCCGTCAGGTCGTTGAGCGCGAACAGCGCCAAGCGCGCCGCGTTCAGCGCCGCCACCCAAGCGTTGACGTGCTGGTGCGTGACCAAGAGCACGTAGTTCTCCGACTTCGGCAGCTTGCGCAGCAGCTCAAGGTCCCGCCGCACGAGCGTGGCCCGCGAGAGGAACAGGCGCTCCAGCTCGGGGACGGCGTGCTCTCGCCAGTGCTCCTCGTCTTGCTGTTCGGCGCACGTCTCGGGCAGCAAGCGGCTGCGGACGCGCTCGTCCGAGGACTCGATCAACATCGGGACGCCGCGCAACGTCTGGACGACCTCCTCGGTCAAGTCACCGAACACGAAGCCCTCGTCTACCCTGCCGGCCCACATACCCACGGTCAGTCCTCGACCTTCTCAAGGGTCGTCAAGAGGTGGTGAGACTGCAGCTTTTGGGCGTACATCTCAGCTTGCTCGCGCGCCCCGGTCCAGACCACCGAACGGCCTGTCTTGTGCACCTCCATCATCAAGCGATGCGCCTTGGACTCCGAATAGCCGAAGACCCGCTCGAAGACCTTGGTCACGTAACCCATCAGGGTCACGGGGTCGTCGTGGACGATGACGTTCCAAGGCGAGGCCAGCGACGTCTTCGCGCTGGTCTCGGTTTCGGTCTGCTCCTTGGTGGCGGCGTGAACCTTCATTCGCGTCGCATCGTAGCCGACCGGCCCGACGATCTCACAGTTGTTCGACGTGCAGCAGATTCCGCGCCGACGATGGCACCAGCAGCCGCCGGCGGACTGGGTCAAACGCCATCAGGCCAGGCTCTTCGAACGTCGTCGACATCGCGGTCACTCCCCCGGTGAGCGCGAAGCGGTAGACCGTCGCGCCCTCCCAGGAGCCAGCGAACCACGTCGGCATCAGGCGCCGTCCGCGCGCCGTCTGGGTGGGCACCTCGATCCTGCAGAGGCCCCCGAGCTGCGCCTCCGGCGCCTTCCCGAGGTCTGTCCGGGTCCCGCGATAATCGACTTGGAAAAATCCACCGTCCCGCCAGCCGACGGCGTAGATCCCCGCGCGCTGCGCCGAGATCGCGGTCGGCTGTCCGAGCTCTGCTCCGCGGACCAGCGCCGAGAGCTCGCCGTCGGGCGAGATCTTCCAGATCGCGTCGCTGCCGGTGGCAGCGAACGCGCCATCTAGGCCCGCGTCGCTTACGTAGACGCTGCCATCGGGTCCGGCGGTGACGCCCCAGAGCATCGACGCGCCCGGGACGCGCACCTCGCCGAGCGGCGCGGCCGTGCGTCGGTCGAAGCGACGCACGACGTCGATGTCCGCGACCCACAGGGTGTCTTCGACGATCGCCATCCCCCGGGGCGCGTGCAGCGAGACGCCGTCCTGCCCGCCGCGGACCCATAGCTGAGGGCTCCCGTCCGCCGGCGCGACCGAGACGATGAAGCCGTCGTTGTCCCGCTGCAGCGGCGCGCCGCTGACGTTGGACACGAGGTAGCGGTCGTCGAAGGGGTCGTGGACGACCGCGGCTGGCGCCGAGAACTCGGCCGGCGGCTCACCGGCGCATCCTGTCAACCCGACAGCGGCTGCGAGCAACCCGCGGCCCAAGCTGCTCACCAGCTCTCCTTGAGGCCCGCCATCTTCAGGACGACGCGCCACTCGGCGCGCGTCACCGGCTGAACGGAGAGACGGCTGCCGCGCTGCAGCAGCATCATGTCCGCGAGCTTCGGCTCCGCCTTCATCTCGTCGCGCGTCACGGGCGCCGCAGCCTTCGCGACGAACGCGACGTCGACGTGGAACCAGCGCGGATCGGCTGGGTCGCTGTCGGCGTCGTGATACTTGCTGCCTTCCTCGAACTGCGTCTGATCGGGGTAGCCCTCTTTGCACACCCGGGCCAGGCCCACCACCGCCATCGGCTTGGCGTTGCTGTGGTAATACAGCACGCCGTCGTCGAGGAGGATCTCATCTCTCAGCAGGTTGCGCGCCTGGTAATTGCGCACGCCGTGCCAGTAGGTCGAACCGTCGCGCTCGAGGTCATCGATGCTGTAGACGTCGGGCTCGGACTTGAACAGCCAGTAACGTCGCGGCCGCTTGGACTTCTTGGTCGCCATCGCGCGCGAGGATACGCCGCCCGGCGAGCTTTTTCTCGGAGCCTCCCGCTACTTCCAGAGCTTGCGCAGCTCCTGTGAATCGCGCTTGCCTAGTTCTACGCCGATCGGCTGCTCGGTCTCACCTGGGCGCGTCTGACCTCGCGCCACGAGGCGCGCACCTGCGCCAGGATCCCAGATCCGGACGCGCCCGAGCGCGTCGCCGCTGCGACGCATCAGCACGAAACCCCAATCGTGCTCCCCGAAGCCCTCTCGCATGTCGACGACCCGCTTGCCGACGAAGTCCCGTAGCGTGTCCTCCACATATTCGCCGACCTCATCGCGGTTCCCTGGCACGCCGACCAGCGCCCACGAGCCATCTTCCTGGATCGAGAACGTGCGCTCGCGACCGTCGCGATGCACAAGGTCTAGCCGTTCAACCTGCGCGTTCTGCTGCAAGATCGACTTGTCGCAATACTCGGCCCACGGCCGCTGCAGCGTCTCCAAAGCGATCTTGGGCACGATCGCGACGTTGTCGGGCTCGTCGCTGCGCGCGCAGTAGATCATCGCCTCTTCCCCGTCCAGCTGCGGAGCTGCCGCACCGAACCATACCGTGTGCGTCGCTGTTTCGTTGAGACGCCGCGTCGTCAGCGACCAACGCGCGCCGTCCATGCCGTAGCGCGGGTCATCGGCGCGCGGCCGCACGCCGCCATTGTCGTCGACGAACTTCTGCGCGATGAGGCGCTGCAGCGCGTGCGCGGCCTCATTCACCGGCGTGGCGCGCGCCGGATAATCGACCGGCTCTAGCAACCGCCACCCCGACGTCTGGCTCTCGCGTCGCAGCCGGACGCGGTCGCCGCGGCCCTGACCTGGGTCGACGACCAGCTCAGCGAGCTGCTCAAACGTGCTCTCGCCCATCGGGACCAAGATCCGCGCCCGCAGCGTGTTCATGGCGTTCACGAAAACCTGGCCGTATTGGCGGTTGTCGCTGATGAACAGGTGACCCCGCTCAGGCAAGTAACCCCACACCTGACCCTGTTCGACCCAAAGGTCAAGCTGCTCCGGTGCGCCGTCGCCTTCGACCGAGATCTTGATGTCCGCAACCCGACCGGGCTGCCGCGCAATGCTCGGCTGGAAGAAGTCCACCCGCAAGGACAGCACGTCGGTGATGAACCGCTGCGCCACGGCCGGGTCAGCGCGGCCCTGAATCGGATCCGTCAGGCGCCATTCTCCACTCACCTTGGCGAGGCCCACGGTTTCGCGTCCGCCCAGCGCGTTCACCTGCTCGACCTGCAGCTTGTTGGCGTTGACGAACTGGTGACGGAACACCTGCCGCTCGCGGAGGTCGTCGAGGCCGACCTTCATCGTCTCGAGCAGCGCCGTGCCGCCCTGCCAGATCTTGCCGTCCCGTCGCAAGAACCGCGTCTCGCCGAGTGGCCCAGGGTCGCCGACCTCGATGTCTAGCCGGCGGCCCTCCCATTCGACGATGAACGTGAGCTTGGGCGACGACAGCCCGGCCTTCTCGCGCCCCGCTTCGTCGTCCTCGAACGGCACCGCCAGCAGCCGCGCCGAGTCCCAGGCGTTAAAGATGGAACGCAGGTAGCCGCGAGACGCGAGGTCAACGATCGGCTCCGTGATCTTCCACGGCTCGCCGTCGACGCGGCCTAGCTCAACAGGCTGGCGCTCGTGAAACTGCCAACGGATGCGCTTCGCCTGGTAGAGCGAACGACCCTCTAGCGCCGCAGCCTCAACGCGCTCGGCCACCGGCGCCTCGCGGTCGGTGAAGTAGAGCACGGCGGCGAGCGCGCCGACCAGCGACAACAACATCACGATCGCCTTGCCGCCCATCAGTGCCTCCGCCTCCACCAAACGACCAAACCCAGCGCGAGGAACGCCCCCGGGACCCAGACAACCAGCAGCCACCAGACCCGCTCGATCTGTTGCGGCTTGACGTCCAGGCTCTTCGCGACGTAGCGAGCGCCTTCGATGTCCAACAGGACCTCGCGCCGCGCCAGCCAGTTGCAGACGTTGATCGCGAAGTCGCCGTAGAAACGCATCAGGCCGTTGTTGCAGAAGGCGCCGGAGATAATCACGGCCTTGCCGGCGGCGTCGGCGCCGGTCGTGTCCACCTCGAACGTCATGCCGACCAGCAACTCGCTCAGCCGCACGTTCGGCGCGCGGTAGTCCGGCCGGCCGCCGGGCCCCGGCACCGCGAGCCACGCCTCAGGCCCCGTTTGCAGCAGCCAGTCCCGGCGGACGGCCACGGGCGCGCCCTGCCGCTCGCGCATGGGTCGCGCCATGTAGACGTTCAGCGGTCGACCGTTCTCCGCCCAACGCTTGGTCGTCGGATTCACCGGGTTGACCACGAGGCCCAGGTTCGCGACCTCGCCTGTGCCGTCCAAGCTCCGCCCGCCGCGCGTCGGCGACGGGATCTTGTGGAACGCTGGCTGGCGACTGAGTTCATAGCCCAGCAGCTCGCCGAACGGACCGCCGGTCGGGTTCTGGTCGGGGATCCCGGACCATGCGTAGTTGATGAAGACGCCGCCGCCGCGCTGCATGAACCTGTAGACGTCAGCGGCGTCTCGCTGGATGAAGTCACGGCTGGGCTCGAGCACGATGAGCGCCGCGGCGTCCGGCGGTACCTCGAGGCCGTTGGGGCCGATGCGCAGGTCCTTGACGACGAAGCCGGTGCGAACCAGCGCTTCGACGAACTGGCGATAGCCTGTCGCCGACGTGTCGTCGAACCGGAGGATCGGCGACGAGTAGCTCTTGCAGATGTAGGCGACCGGGTTGCCCTGCACGAGCAACCCCTTGAGGGCGGAGCTGATCGCCTTCTCGCCCTCGTAGTCCTTCAGGACCGGGACCAGCGCCTGCTTGACCGGGCCCTGAGCCTGCCGGGGGCGCTCGATCACGGCGAGGTCCGCGAGCAGCGAGAGCTTACGGAAGCGGCGCTCCTTGCCCTCGCGCTGCACCGAGACCACCAGCGACTCGTTGTCGGCGGCGGTGTAGCTGAAGCGCTGGGCGGCCTCCCGATAGGCTGCGGTGTCCTCGAACGGCGCGTGATCGAACGACTTCACGCTCGCGCCGCCGATCGCGACATAGCGGCGCAGCAGCATGTTGGTCAGCTCCAAAAGGCGACGCCGGATGGCCAGCATCTGCGCCTGGGCCTCGTTGCGGGCCTGGCCGGTGACCTGCTGGCGGAACACGTGGAACTCAACCTCGGCGCCCTCCTCTCGCAGCGCTCGGAGCAGGTCCTCGGTCACCGGGTCGACCGAGTTGACGCGCTGCGGCGTCAGGTCCACGAGGCTGCGTAGCCCGGGCCGAGACGCCACCCACACCGACAGCACCCACACCAACAGCGCGAGCGCGGCGCTGACAGCGAGGTTCGCCCAGACCCCGAAGCGGCGGATGTTCACGCCTGCCTCCTGGAGGCTAGGCTCGTCCAGGTCAGGAACAGGAAGAACCCGATCCCGCCGAGGTAGAACACGACGTGGCTAGTGTCGATGAGGCCACGCGCGAACCAGTTGCTGAAGTTGCCGTATACGTCCAGCTTCCCGAGCAGCTCGCGCATGTAGTAATCATTGCGCAGCTCGCCGACATACTGGGTCAGGATCCGCGACGCCTGCGTCAGCAAGCCCGTGAAGAGCATCGTCATGATCGCGGCGAGCAGGACGTTCTCGGTCAGGCTGCTCGCAAAGCAGCCGAACGCCAGCAAGAGGCCGCTGAGCAGGAACATCCCGAGGTAGGCCGAGAGCACCGGGCCGAAGGCGACATCGGCCCCAAAGTACGGCTCATACTCCAGCAGGTGCAGGACCAACACGCTCGGCAGCCACAGGATCGCGAAGAAGATCGACGCAGCAAACCACTTGCCGAGCACGACCTCGAAATCGCGGATCGGCGCGGTCATCAACGTCTCGATCGAGCCCGTCCGCCGCTCCTCAGCGAAGCAACGCATCGTGAGGATGCCCGGCACCAACAGCACCATGTAGAAGGTGCTGCCGGCGCCGTAGGTGGCGCTTGGAAACTGGTTCGGGTCGGCGCGGAACACCGCAAACTCGAACGCGATCGAGGCTAACTCGAAGCCGCGCACGAGATAAAACAGCACCGCGATGAGCCAACTCACTGGGCTCACCGCGTAGGAGAGCAGCTCCTTCTTGAGCGTGGTGACCGCGCCGTTCACGTCGCCGCCTCCTCGATGTCATCCCGCAGCTCGTCGCGACCGTCGGTGATCGCGTAGAAGTACTCTTCCAACGTCGGCAAGTCGACGGCGAGCTCGTGCACCGCGGCGCCCGCGCGCTGCAGGCGATCGCCGAGCTCCGTCGCGGGGTCTCCGCCGGGGGCGACCATGCAGCGCGCCGACGCGACCTCGCCGTCGTCGACCTGCAAGGTCTCGGCCAGCACACCCGGCAGCGAGGCCACGGCCTCGCGCAGGGCTTGGCCAGCGCAGCGGGCTCGGACTCGCAGCCGCGCCGGCGTGCTGTCGGCGACCAGCTGCTTTGGCGCGCCGTCGGCGCGTAGAGCGCCGCGATGGATGACGACGACCCTGGAGCTGACGTCTTGGACCTCTGCCAGGATGTGGCTCGAGAACAAGATCGTGTGGTCGTCCGCTAACTCACGGACCACCTGCTTGATGCGCCGACGCTGGTTCGGGTCGAGCCCCGAGGTCGGCTCGTCGAGGATCAAGATCTGGGGGCGAGCGACGAGCGCGTCCGCGAGGCCGACGCGCTGCCGGTAACCGTGGCTGACGTGGCCGACCAGCTTGCGCGCGACGTCTTCGATGCCAGCCTTGGCCATCGCGCGCGCGACGGCGCCGCGGCGTTCGCGCGCCGGGACGCCCTTCAGCTCGGCGCGGTAGCGCAGATACTCACCGACGCGAAGGTCCGGGTAGATCGGCACCTCTTGAGGCAGGTAGCCGATGCTGCGGCGCACCTCCAGCGATTGCTTCTGGACGTCGAAGCCGGCGACTTCGGCGGAGCCAGAGGTCGCCGGGTGAAAGCCCGTCAGCACCCGGATGGTCGTGGTCTTGCCGGCGCCGTTCGGCCCGAGGAACCCGACGACCTCGCCGCGGCCGATCTCGAACGAGATGCGGTCGACAGCGGTCGTCGGACCAAAGCGCTTGGTGAGTTCGGAGACGCGGATCATCTGCACACTGGCGAAGCCCTGCTGGCTGCCATTCGTAACAGCGGGCGCCCCCGACGGCATCGTCAGCGGGCACCGGCAGCAAGGTAGGCCCACGCCGAGCCGAAGGCCAACACCGATCTGGCGGAAGCGCCACGGTCACCCAGGGTTATCTGCGAGGCGGCCGCTCTGGGCCGCGCCTACCCCTTGCATCCGGCGCTCGCGCCCAAGACGCTGCCGACATGACCCCCACCAACCCGCAGCGGCGCGCCACCGCGGTCACCTGCGCCTTCGCATGCGCCCTGCTATCCGCGTGCGGCGGCGGCGAGGAAGCGGCCTACGACTGGCGCAACCGCGACCTCGCCTGGAAGTATGGCCCGACGCACGGCACGGCGACGCGAGAACACCTGCTCGGAACCGGCACGATGCGAGGCGAAGCGATGGCCCAAGGCTGGCGCTGCGCGCTCGTCGGCGGCGAGAAGATCACGATCGCGCCGTTCCGACTCGCAGACGAGCACGAGCTGTTCAGCCAGGCGTGCCTCGTCGTCAGCCTGTTCGATCGTCAGGAGGAGGAGATCACCACGCTGCGCACGGCAGCGATCGAGAAGGGCGCCGCGACCTTCAGCCTTGAGCTAGACGAGGCCACCGCCCGCGCCGCATGTGACCTGATCTTGTATTACGGCAAGCCCTGACCTGTCGCGGTCGCGGCGGCGCTGTAGACGCCGCCAAGCGCGCCCAACGGGCGCGCCCGAGCGACGCTCCTTGCTGCCCGCAGACGCTACTTCACTTCGAAGTCGGCGTCCTTGATGTCGTCATCGTTGGCGGCCCCGCTGTCGGCCTCGGGCGCCGCGCCGGCGGCCTCTGCAGCGTCCGGGCCGGGCGCGCCGCCGGCGGCGCCCGCCATCGCTGCGCCTGCCTGCTGGAACGCTTGCTCGAACGTCGCGATCTGGGCCTTCAGCGCGTCTGCGTCGTCGCCCTCCATCGCCTTCTTGAGGTCCGCGATCGAGGATTCGATCTTGGCCTTGCTCTCGTCGTCAAGCTTCTCGCCGTTCTCCTTCACCTGCTTCTCGGCTTGGTAGACCATCGAGTCTGCTTGGTTCTTCAGGTCGACGAGCTCGCGCCGCTTCTTGTCGTCGTCGGCGTGGGCCTCGGCGTCCGAGGCCATGCGCTCGACCTCTGCCTCGGAGAGGCCCGAGCCGACCTCGATCGTCACCTTCTGCTCCTTGCCGGTGCCCTTGTCCTTGGCAGCGACCGACAGGATGCCGTTGGCGTCGATGTCGAACGTCACCTCGATCTGAGGGGTGCCGCGCGGCGCCGGCGGGATCTCATCGAGCTTGAAGCGGTTGAGGGTGCGGTTGTCGTTGGCGAACTCGCGCTCCCCCTGGAGCACGTGGATGTCGACGCCGGGCTGGTTGTCCGCCGCGGTCGAGAACACTTGGCTCCGGCTGGTCGGGATCGTGGTGTTGCGTTCGATCAGCTTGGTCATCACGCCGCCGAGCGTCTCGATACCGAGCGAGAGCGGCGCCACGTCGAGCAGCAGCACGTCCGAGACCTCACCGCCGAGCACGCCGCCCTGGATCGCAGCGCCAAGGCTGACGACCTCGTCGGGGTTGACCGAGCGGTTGGGCTCCTTGCCGAAGAGCTCTTTGACGACGTCCTGGACCTTAGGCATGCGGGTTGAGCCCCCGACCAACAGACACTCGTCGATGTCAGAAGGCTTGAGGTTGGCGTCCTCGAGGCACTGCAGGACCGGGGCCCGGCAGCGCTCGAACAGGTCCTCGCACATTTGCTCGAACTGCGCCCGCGTGAGGTTCTCGGCGAGGTGCTTGGGACCCGCTTGATCCATCGTGACGAACGGCAGGTTGATCGCCGTCTGCGCCGCGGAGCTGAGCTCGATCTTGGCCTTTTCAGCGGCCTCCTTCAGGCGCTGCAACGCCATGTCGTCTTGGCGCAAGTCGATGCCGTTGGCCTTCTGGAAGTTGTCGCAGAGCCACTGGATGATCCGCTCGTCAAAGTCGTCGCCGCCCAGGCGCGTGTCGCCCTTGGTGGCCTTCACCTCAAACACGCCGTCGCCGACGTCGAGGACCGAGACGTCGAACGTGCCGCCGCCGAGGTCGAAGACAGCGATCTTCAGGTTCTTGTCGGACGCCTTCTTGTCGAGGCCGAAGGCCAGCGCGGCCGCCGTGGGCTCGTTGATGATGCGTTCGACCTTGAGGCCTGCGATCTTGCCGGCGTCCTTGGTCGCTTGGCGCTGGCCGTCGTTGAAGTAGGCCGGCACCGTGATCACCGCGGACTCGACGGTCTCGCCCAGGTAGGCTTCGGCCGACTCTTTGAGGCCGCGCAGGATCAGCGCCGAGATCTCGGGCGGCGTGTAGGTCTTATCGCCGACCTCGACCTTCACGAGCTCATCGGCTCCGCCGACGACCTTGTAGGGCACCATCTTCTCCTCGGCGTCGACCTCGCTGTGGCGTCGCCCCATGAAGCGCTTGATGGAGTAGATCGTGTTGCCCGGGTTGGTCGCCGCTTGCCGTTTGGCCGGCGCGCCGATGAGGCGCTCGCCGCTCGGGGTGAACGCGATCACGGAAGGCGTCGTGCGCGCGCCCTCCATGTTGGGGATCACCTTCGGCTCGCCACCCTCCATCACCGAGACGACCGAGTTGGTGGTTCCGAGGTCAATACCGAC
>NYVR01000040.1 GCA_002684655.1 Planctomycetota bacterium
ACGCCAACCTCGGCGCCTTCGTGCAGCTGGCGACCAACGGAACCAGCGCGACCTCGCTCGCTGTCCCGAACAACCCCGCGCTCGTCGGCTTTGTGGTGACCGCGCAGAGCACCTGCGCGTCGTCGAGCGCGCTCGGGTTCTCGACGTCCAACGGCCTGCGCGCGACCGCCGGTTACTGAGCGCGACGGCGGGGCGTCCGGCCGCGGCGACGCCGCGGTCCCCCCGCAAATCAGCGTCGGGACGCCCCTCACGTTCAGGGACCCGTCCACCAACAGCCCTGCCCGTTGGGCGTGGGACTTTGGTGACGCGAAATGGTGCACCGTTGATGACAGGGCCCTACATCTAGCCTCGCGACGGGCATAGCGAGCCCTCGCCAAGAGCCCATTAACGGGCCTTGGGGCGCCTATTCACCAAGGATCTCCCGGGCTCGATCGAGGATCTTGCTCGGGCTGAACGGCTTGGTCATGTAATCGTCGGCGCCGGCGTCCTTGCCGACCGCGCGGTCGCACTCCTGGCCCTTCGCGGTCAACAGGATGATTGTGACGTCGTCTAGTTCGCGGTCACCGCGGACCTCTTTCGTAACCTCGAAGCCGTTGATCTTGGGCATCATGACGTCCAAGAACACGAGGTCGGGCTTGTGCTCGCGGATCGCAGAGAGCGCCTCCTGACCGTCGCGCGCCTCAAGCACGTCGTAGTTGCCCTTTTTCAGGACGAAGGTCAGCGAGCGACAGATGAACGGTTCGTCGTCGACGACCAAGACCTTGGGTTGCGTCATCGGCAGGGTCCTCCTGTGGTGCAGCGGATCACGACCGCGGTGACGTCGTCGCCCCGCAGCTGCCCGCGGCGGAAGCGGTCGAGTTCGGCGACGAGGCCGTCGAGGATCTGCTGCGCGCTGCGGTTCGGCGCGAGCTTCGCGAACAGCGCAGACAGGTGCTCTTCGCCGAACATCTCGTCGCGCTGGTTGCATGCCTCCGTGATCCCGTCGGTGTAGATCAAGACGCAGTCGCCGGGCTCCAACACGAGCTGTCGCGCCTTGTATTCCGGCTCCGGCAAGAAGCCGAGGATCACGTCCTCGCTGGAGTAGCGCTCGACGGTGTCTGAGTCGACGCGATAGACCATCAGGTCGTTGTGACCGGCGCTGACGTAGTCGATGGCGCGGCCGTTCGGCCGCAGCGCGACCGCCGCGGCCGTCAGGAAGCGCTCGGTTCGAGTCAGGTCATCATGCATGCGCCGCGCGACCTGGGTAAACACGTCCTCGCAGCGGTCGTGCATGGTGGCCAGCGTGCGCAGCATCGCGCGAGCGCCGACCATCACCATCCCCGAGGCGAGGTTATGCCCGGAGACATCGGCGACGACGACCATCGTGCGACCGTCGGCGAGCGGGACGTAGTCGAAGTAATCGCCGCCGACGGCACCGCACGCGAAGTAACCAGCGGCGACGTCGAACCCGTCCACCAACACCGGCGCTGCCGGCAAGATCTGCTGCTGGATGGTCTGCGCCATGTTCAGCTCCTTGCCGAGCCGCGCGACCTTGCGCGCGCCGAGCACGGCGCCGAGCATCGCGGCGAAGGACTCCGCCACCTGACACTCTTCGCTGCCGAGTTCGGGGTCGAACATTCCCGCGGCGCCGCCAGGCGCGCGGGCGCGGTCGATCAGGATCAGCGCCCCGATGGTCACGCTTTTGCCGCCCGAGCCGTAGCTGACGCGGACGCCGAGGATCTGCCGGCGAGCTAAATGTTCGATCGAACCCGGCGCCCCGAGGCGACCGCCTTCGGGTACGTCGAGCTGCACGGCGCCGTCTGCGAGCAACACGTCACGGAGGAAGCCCTCTACAGGCTGCGCGACCTCCAGCTGGTCGAACTCGCGGTCCACGCCGCCGACACGCTCTCCGGCGTCGTGCACGACGACGTCGCAGTGCTCTTTGGTCTTATCTCCAGACAAGAAGATCACGCGGTCGACGCCGGCCGCGAGGTTGCACGCGTGGGCCCCCATCGCGGCGATCTCTGCGTCATCGCCGCCGCCTGAAAGCTTCGGCAGGGTCTCACCCATCATCGCGACCTGCTCCAGCAGCCTCACGGACGAGCTGTTCATGCTGTCCATGTCCATCTCTAGTCGCTCGCGCTGCGCGATCGCATCGAGCAGCGAGGCCACCAACGCGCGCGACGGCGCCGACGCCGGGATCTCCGCGACGAGTTCGCCCGCGGGCAAGGCCACCCTCACGCTGTCGCCGTCAACGGGGTCGACGCCGTAGGCCTCAGTCCGTTCGCCGTCGGCGTCCAACACGCACACCGATACGCCGTCGATGGCGACCGGAATGGCCTGGAGCAGTTGGTTTGAGTCAGGATGCAACGACAAGGTCTAGTCGGTGTCAGGTGTGCGCGGTGACGCGCACGCACTTGGTCATACGCAGACAGTTCCAGTCGCCGCGCCGCTCGTAGGACACGTCGTCCATCACGGTGCGAGCGATCATGATGCCGAACCCACCGGCTTCGGCGGGGAAGCCTGCGGCTCCATCCGCCGCCGACCCGCTGCCGCATCGCTCGAAGGCGATCGGATCAAACTCGGGCCCTTGGTCGCGAAGCTCAACGCAGAGCTGATCCCCGGTGACCTCGAAGGCTACCTCGACCGGCTTGCTGTGGTCTCGCTGGTAGCCGTGCCGCAGCACGTTGGTGACCATCTCCTGCAGCGCTAAGAGCACGTTGTAACGGGTCGCCTCCGAGTCCTCCTCGAACGCGACCGAGCCGAGCACCGTCTCGCCCGTCTGCCAGACCAACCTGAGGTGGTCGACCGGTCCGATGAGCTTGATCGTCGCCTGCGCAAACATGGTGGCTGCCACTACATGGCGCTTATCGGCACGCGGAGGGTCGTTCCTGAACGACCGCGGCGCGCCGCGGCGGGCGGAATCGACCAGCGACCTCGATCGAGACACGACGGTGGCGCCGGACAGGGCCGCGGGTTACGCTCCCGGCGCGGCGGCGGAGCCCGGACACCCCGGTGCCATCGTCCGCAGGAGGGACTGGCATTGATCGACCGACGCTTCGACTCGAAGCGGCGGCGGCCCACACGTGGGACGTCGTCCGAGACACCGACGAAACCTAGCGATCGCGGCCTGCGCGCCTCGCGCGGTCCTCAGGCTCTTCACCGACGAGCCCACGCTCGAATCGGCGTCGCCGCGCTCCTGCTCGCTGGGCTCTCGGCCTGCTCGAGCCTCGGCTCCTACAAGGCGCGCGGATACCAGCCGCCGACGACGGTCTCGGCGAAGGTGACCTTCGGCGCGTCGGCGCTCGCCCAAGCCCAAGAGGTCGATTACCTGCAAGCCGCCAACACCGAGGCCGCCCTGCTCCGCCGCGCCTGGCTGCAGCTCCAGCTGCACAGGACGCAGGACGCCCTAGATTCGGCAGCGCGGGTGATCTTCACCACCCCTCCGCCGTCGGCCCACGTCGAAGCGTTCGCGCGCTACGTGCGCGCCGCTGCCTACCGCGCCCAGGGGCTCGCCGAACGCGGCCGCTTTGACGCCCAGCGCGCCCGCCAACTCGCGGTCGACCCCGAGCTGCAGCGGAGGCTGCGTCAGCTGCCGACGGTGGCCGCGCGACCAGGGGCAGGGGGATCAAACAGCGCGCACGCCGGGGCCGTCGCGTGGAGCGACCTGAGGATCCAGCGGCGCGGCGGCTGGCGGCCTCAGCCTCCAAACACCGGCAACCTCGATCCGATGCAGCGACCCAGCCGGGTCACGATCCACCACTCAGCCATGTTCTTTCAGAGCACGGCCACCCGCGCCGCCGCAACGCAGATCAGCCAGATCCAGCGCGAGCACATGAACAACCGCGGCTACGGCGACATCGGCTACCACTTCCTGATCGATCCGAGCGGCCGGATCTGGGAGGGCCGCCAGCTGCGTTGGCAAGGCGCCCACGCCAGCGGCCGCAACAACATCGGCAACATCGGCGTCTGCCTGCTCGGAAACTTCGTCCGCGAACGCAACGGGCAGGGCCCGACCCCGAACCAGATCCGCTCGATGGAGCAGCTCGTCGTCGCGCTGATGCAGCGCTACCGCATGACCGGCGACGCCCTGTTCTGCCACAGCGACTTCAAGAGCACAGCCTGCCCGGGACCTCGGATGGCCCCCATCGTCAAGCAGTTCGCGCGAGAGCTGCGCGCCCGGCGGATCGCGGCGGCTACCGAAGAAGACGAGTAGCGTCGCGACCCCGCGCGCGCCGCGCGGCGTCCGGCCCTGCGCCGATTCAGCGACGGCGGCCCCCGATAGGCCGATTTGGCTTGCCAAGGGGCGCGGAACGGTTCTGCTCAGGTCTGGGCTGTTGCACTCTGGGTTGTGTCTACTATGTGCAAGCGTATGCGACCTCTCCTGCTGCTCCTGGTGATGCTGCCCCTTTGGGCCTGCGAACAAGGTGGCCGCGACCAGGATCCCAGCGTCGCCAAGCCAGGCCTGACCGAAGGGCCACGCAAGCTCGACCTCGCCATGGATCATGACTTCGGCGTGGTCCCCCACGGGTCGCGAAGGAGCCACGAGTTCGAGCTCGACCTGGACCTGCTAGGGCAGCCGTTCGTCCCGCTTCGGGTGCACCTAGAGTGCTCCTGCGGCACGGCCGACCTGCGGTATCGCGACGCCGACGGCAACGAGCGCTTCCCAGATGGAAGCGCCTTTGGGCGCAACCTGCCGGCCGACGGCGAGAAGACCTTTTTGCGGGTCGAGCTCGACACCCGCAAGAAGGAGGCCGTGGACCTGCCAAAGACCGCCAGCCGCGGCTACGTCCTACTTCAGCAGGTTCAAGACCCCACGGGGCTTGGCCGCGTCCGCTGGCCGTTCGTGATTCGCTTCGGCGTCGACGCGCCCGTAGAGCTGCGGCCATTCGCCGCCCTGGACTTCGGCGCGGTCGCGTTCTCGATGACCGGAGAGCTCACGACCACGCTGCGCGGCGACGAGAACCACCGCGACCTGCGCTTCCTGGAGGCTCGCGCAACCGACGAGAACCTTAAGGTCACGCTCGAGCCCGACGGCGACCGCACGGTGCTGCGTACGACCCTGATCCCCAATGCGCTGGGCAACCACCGCGCCGCGATCGCCGTGCGGACCTCGGACCCTGAATACGTCGTCGGCATCACCGCTACCTGGAAGGCCGTCCCCGATCTGGAGGCGGCGCCGATGAGCAAAGTCACGATCTCAACGGACCTAAGCCGTCCCCAGGACGCGCGCGCGCGGCTCAGGCAGTTTGTCCTGGTCACCGACCATGATGTTCGCCGAAGCCCGGAGTTTTCGGTCGTCGAGGTCGTCTCCGAAAGCGGCGAAGATGCGTCGTCCCACTTCGTCTGCGATCTGAGCCCTGTGCCCACCGGCGGTCGTCAGCAGCGGCTGCAGGTCCGCTACGCAGGAGGGCTGAAAGCAGGCTTTCGTGGCGCGATCGTGCTCGGGAAGCCGAACGACACAGGCGCCGCTGGTGCACCGCGACTCAAGATCGATCTCGTCGTATTCGACAAGTGACCTTAATGACCAGCACAACACTCCTGCGCGGGCTGTGCGTCGCGTTCGGCGTGGCGACCGCCGTGACGACGCTCGCCCAGTGCGGCAAGCGCGTCGACGACGCCGGAGTGTATGAGACAACGGTCGAGGTCGACGCCGTCGGAACCGTAGCAGCCCGCGAGGACGACGCG
>NYVR01000041.1 GCA_002684655.1 Planctomycetota bacterium
GCCTGTGCACGCTCGCCACCAAACTCAGGGAGCAACATCATTTGTGCTGCGGGGTGGCGGGACGCCTCGAGGTCGATGTCGCACTCCAGGAGATGTGCGACACGTCGCCGTTCCTCGACGAGGCGGCCCACCGCCGCATTCTCCACCGAAGCCTGGATCCGACCAAGCTGAGACCCCATGGTCTCACCGGGGTGTCGCTCTTCCAGGGAATCGGAGGACCGATCTGGAGAGCGTTGGGACAGATCTCCGGCGAGCGCAGCGGCATCCTTCTGGCCCGAGTCTGAACGATCCCCGGTCGGGGCGGGATCACACCGGATCCCGGTTCGATTCATTCCGTCGTTTCCACCGCGACCCGCACGTTCGGACGTCCGAAACTCACATGCATGTGCGCATGCCCGGGATCCCTCGACGCCGGGCAGGGCCGACCGAACATTTCGCTCGCGGACTTCTCCATCCGCTCGAGAATGAGCCGCGCGATCCGTTCGGTCTCCCCTTCCTCCCCATCGGAGTCCCGATCGGCCGCCGAACCAACCCGCAGAGTGATGTGCAGTCGACCATGATCACCATCGACCACCCTGGCCTCGACATGTTCGGGGATGTCGAATCCATGGGTTCGCAGTACGGAGGTCGGATCCGATCGAAACGCCTGTCGCATGACTTGATCGTGGTCGAGATCGCGGAAAAGATCGGCGACCGTGGGTCCCGACGCCGTACGACCGGCCGTACGAACCGAATCCGACTCTCGAGTGCTGTCGCCGACATTCGAAGTCACGGGCGAACCTTCCCGGGCAGGAGACCGACTCACGGCCCCACGAATCAGGGTCGCGGCGGCCTTCGGCGATGGTAGCACGATGCGATGGGTCGCCGGCTCGGATCGCGTCTACGTCCGGGCCGCCGATTCGAGCCGCCGGTGGATCGAATCGAGTCGCGCTCGATGACGCAGGAGCGACGGCTGGCTCTCCAGATAACGCCGCTTTCGCTCGCCATCGGCCTTGAAATCACGGGTTCCGTCCTTGCTGTCCATGCTCGCGCATCGGAGCATCGAACTCCGAAGGTCGGCGTCGACCTCGAAGCCCAGGAACTCGGGAAGGTCCCCATCCGTGAGGCGTTCCACCACATCCTCGTACGCCGCACATCGAATTCTTCCCGACTCGTACAGGTGCAATGCCGAATCCATCATCGCCTCGAGATGTCGGGCGTTCGTCTCGTGAATCTCGTCCCAGCGTCTTCGATCCCGATCCTCGGGGTCCTGGATTCGGCGCCGATCCTCGACCGACTCGTGCATCGCCGCGAGAATCACGCCGGGATCGCGAAAGAGGAAGATCGCAGGCGGGCTTCCCAGCGCATCCAGGATCTCACCGCCATGCAGAACGTTCCAGTTCGTCGACTTGATGTATCCAGCATCGCAACGACCTGCGAAGGAAGCCAGCGCGCAATCGATCAGCGGCTCGATGTCTTCGGAGGCCGATTCGAGGAGGGCCTGGTTCAGAATGCCGGGTTCCGAGAGCACCAGACGACCGTCGATCGCACCGAGAAGACGCCGTACGAGCGTGCTACCGCATCGAGCGAGATGGAAGACGATCCCGCGCAGGGGTACCGCGGCCCGTCGCTCTTCGGGAACGCGACGCAGACCGTCGAATCCGGTCACGAACCAGTCGCGGGACGGCTCATGCTCCACGATGTCGGCACCGAGAAAGGCGTGATCGAGAGACAGATCCCGAACGTCCATCCAGACCAGCCGCCGCGGACGGCCGGCACCCGCCGCGACGTATCTGATCGGCATGAAAGGGTCTCCGTGGGCGAGGCGACGAAGACCCGAAGCGGTCGTCATTTGACGTGATCGGTCA
The DNA here is from genome assembly GCA_002684655.1 of Planctomycetota bacterium. GTDB lineage: Bacteria > Planctomycetota > UBA1135 > UBA1135 > UBA2386. The sequence continues at coordinate 1,848 of NYVR01000041.1, forward strand.
AGCAACGACCACCTCCGACCGGACGGCGGATGCGAGCATTCGACATTCCATGCCGGTGCGATCGGCGTCATCCATCGAACATCGCTCGGAGAAGGATGAGATTTCGCATCGCGTGGGCGGGATGGTCGAGGTCCCCGGAGGTCGGGCGGCGAAGTTCTTCGTCGGTGACATCGTGCTCCGGTACCGGCTCCCTCGGAAGCACGATATGGATCAGATCCCTGCGGTTCTCGAGCACCGTGACTCGGAGATCGTCCGGGACGTCGATGCCGACCGACTCCAGGGTGGAGATCGGTTCTTCCACCAGCCTCCGGCGAAGCTCCGGATCCGTCTCGCACGCCGCGACCAGTTCTCGCAACTCGATCGTCGAATCGCTCACGCCATTGCTCCGTATGACGAATTCGCGAATGCATCCGCATCGCCGGGGTCCGTCATGATCGAACTCATCGAGTTGGCGAGGGTGGTGGAAATCACAGGACGGGGCGTGCTCCGATGGATGTCGATCGTCCCGGTCCCGATCCGATTCGGGAGGGCGAACCAACGTGCTCCATGACGGTACCGGCCCCGCCGCAAGAATGGATCCAACGACCGGGCCCCGTGACATCCCGGTCCCGTCCGACCGGATTCCTGACGACCGTCGAATCCAGCATCCCGAGCCGTTCCGGTGGTAGATTCCATCGGTGCATGGACCGTCGCCATCGAAAGCCGGGCACCGTGGAGTGATTCATTGAGCGACCATCGAACCCTCTCGACCGTCGATCCGATCACGCCCGCCACCGAGAGGATGCTCGGCCTGAGCGATGCGCTCTTCGGCATCGCGATCACGTTCCTGGCCCTGGACTTCGGTTCCGAGGTTCCGAAGGCGAGCGACGGGGTTTCCGAGTACCTGGTCGAGAACATCCCTCAGTATCTGGCCTACGTCTTCGCCTTCCTCGTGGTCGGATTTCAATGGTGGAAACATCACTGGGTGTTCAGATTCATCAAGAAGAGAACCGACACGCTTCTTCTTCTCAACAGCACCCTGCTCGCGTTCGTCGCACTGACCCCCTTCGGGATGCAGGTCCTGGGCGAGGACATCGGCGGACCGATCGCCCTCGCCTTCTTCGCCGGCCTCATGGTCTGCATCGGAACGATGCTCTGGGTCATCTGGGAATACGCGGTGCGGAATCGGCTCACCATTCCCGATCTCGATCGGCGAATCGTCCTCCACATGCGTCTTCGCCTCATCTTGATGCCCGCATCCTTCCTTCTCATCATGTCGGTGGCGATCGCGGCCGAGATCATGGAGTGGCATCACAACGGACTCGGACTGCTTCTGCTGCTGGTGCTCCTTAGCGGCATCGCATCGCGTCGCTTCAATGCGCCATCCGCCGGAATCATCGAGCGCGAGATCGATGGCGATCTGGATGATCGGAATCCGCGGGCGGATCTCAGCCTGCTTACGCGGATTCGCGATGGGTCCCGGAGCGAGCGACTCACGGTGTTCACCGACGGCGTCTTCGCGGTGGCGTTCACCATCATGGCCCTCCGTCTGGCACCACCCCAGAGTGCGATCCGGAGTGGTGCGGAGCTGGTGGAGGCCGCATCCGCGAATTCCTCGGCCCTGATCGCGTACTTCATCACCTTCTACGTCCTGTCCGCCCAGTGGACGCGACATGTTCGTCTCTTCGATCGCATGTTGATTGCCGACACCGGACTACTGTGGATCAATCTCATCCTGCTGATGTTCGTGGCATTCATGCCGTTCGCCACCGATCTCACGACCGACCCTGGCGGCCGTACGGCCGTCATGCTGTATCTGGTGGTTCTTTCAGCAACGACGATCACACAGATGACGATGGAGGTGTACGCCTCTCGGCGCTCGATGGCCGCGACGCACCAGGATCACCGGCAGCTGGTGAATCTTCGGACGCGGCGGGTGGGCGTGCTTCTCATCCTCGCCACGGCCGCGACGCTCGGCATGACGATGCCGGTGCCGGAATGGGGTCTCTACGCCCTGATCCTCTTCACGATTCTCGAACCCGTCGTGCGAAAGATATCGCCGATTCCCGCGACGCCGTGACGAGCGGTTCGTGAAGATGACGCCGACCGTTCCCCCGCAGCCGCGGCCCGGTCGCCTCATCCGCCCGAACACCGTCGAGATTCGCGGCTGTCGCTTCCGTCGAGCGGAGGTGGTCAGGCCTGGCAGCAGCGTCGGGCGTGGGTTTCGAAGCTCGTGATCGGGGTCGGAATCGTACCCCCACCAGCAGCCACTTCGTGCAACTCCGCGTCCGAAAGATCACCATGTCCATCCGGGCACGCAGGCAGGGTGACGTGCACGCAGTTGTCCGTGTTCTCGACGACCTTGATGTCGATGCCGTCGGGGATGGCCATGCCGTATTCCGCCATCACCGTCTTCGGATCCGACATGAAACGGGCCTTCAGGGCCTCATCCTTCCAGCATGCGGCAAAGAGCTTGGTCAGGTTGTGTGTCTCTTCGGTCATCAGTCTTTCCTTCACGGGGTTGAAGTGCTCCACGCTGGAATCGGTGGTGGAACCATGAATCGACGACTACGCAGGGTATCACGGAGAAGATCGACCAACCAGACCGAGGCTGCGATATTTTTCCGTCCGGATCCCATTGGCGTGTGCGCCCGGTCGAGGCGGCACCCCTCCCCGCGTCGCACGAAGACCGAGCCGTCGACCGTCTCGAATCGAGCGCGTGGTCACAGGACGCGTTCGGACCTCAGCAACGTCGAGGAGCGTTCGATCTCCGGCTCCAGCCGTCGCTGGACGAAGCGATGCATCGCGTCGTTCTCCCGGGCCACCTGGAATATCAGTCTTGGAAGACGATCGACGACGGCGAGATGCCGACGGATGGACTCGATCGTGATCGAGATGCCGAATCCGCGACCGACCAGATCCGGGCGAAGCCACAGCGAGGAGTAGCGAAGCGTCTCGGATCCGATCAGGTGATTGACCATCCATCCCACGATCTCGTCGCCGCGACGGAGGACGACACTCGTCGACTCCGACACCGCGAGCATGGGCTCGCCCTCGGGGTGGAGGCCGGACGGAATTCCGTACTCTCCCTGGAGAGCGTCGATGGACGCAAGATCGGCGACGGAGAGTTCGGACCACGACTCGACCTTGAACCCACCCGGGGGTCGCCAGACCCGGTTCGTTCGATCGACGTGTTCGAGCCCCCGGCGCCCGGCGCGGTGGACGATCGACGTCTCTTCGGGACTCGACCAACCGCATGCATCGATCAGGCTTCCGATCGACGAGGCGGACGGGGCGTCGTGGTACCAACTTCCGCGCAACGTCCTGATCGATCGCTCGATGCAGATCGCCTCGGCGGTCTCGAGCAGGCGTCGCCCGACACCGAGTCGACGGGCGGACGGATCGACGAAGATCGACTCGAGGAGCGCGTTCTCGTGGTCCGCGGAGAAGAACACGACCGCGAGTGCGGCCGGCCGATCGTCGACGGACGCGCCGATCATCACCATCCCGGGCTCCCGGTCGCATCGGTCATTCGTATGCGACGAGGTGAACCTCGCGAATGGAACGCGATGAAACCCCTCGAGCACACGACACTGGATGACCATCCATCTTCTCCGTTGGAATGGGCGGTCAACGCAAAGGGAGTCGGAGTCGCGGCCTCACCCACTCGGAAACTCAGTCAGCAGAGTAGTAGTCACCGAGAGAACGTTGACAATCGAATCTACCCCCCGCCGCGTTGCTCAACTCATCATCCGAGAGGTCATGGTCCCCGGCGGGCGGGGCAGGCAGGGTGATGTGCACGCAGTCGTCCGCGTTCTCCACCACCTTCAC
>NYVR01000042.1 GCA_002684655.1 Planctomycetota bacterium
AACATCGGCGCGGCGCGGACCCCACCCGCCTCGGGATCAAACCAGCCCTGTGCGTCCGTGAGCACAGACGCCAGTGTGGACTCGTCAGGCTCGCCCGCCTCCAGCGCCGGGGCCAACTCGCGCGCGAGGTAGTCGCTGAGCGCCCCCGCTTGAGCCGTCACCTGCGCCCGATCGTCCCGCCACGCCCGCGCGAGCGCCTCGCAACCCGCGCGGAACGCGGGCAAGCTGCCGCTCGCCTTCGGCGGGAAGTAGGTCCCGCCGTAGAAGGGCTTGCCATCAGGCGTCAGCCAGGCCGAGAGCGGCCACCCGCCGCGGCGGCCCATCGCCTGCAAGGCCCCCATATAGATCTTGTCGATGTCAGGGCGCTCCTCACGGTCGACCTTGATGCACACGAAGTGTTCGTTCATCACCGCGGCGACGTCGGCGTCCATGAAGCTCTCTCGCGCCATCACGTGGCACCAATGGCAAGCCGAGTAGCCGATGCTCAAGAAGATCGGCTTATCGAGGCGTGCCGCGAGCGCCAAGGCTTCCTCGCCCCACGGGTGCCAGTCCACCGGGTTGTGCCGGTGTTGGCGCAGATAGGGAGAGCTGGCGAGCGCCAGGCGATTCTCCTGAAGGCCCGCTTCCGCTGGCGCCTCGTCCTGCGCCGCCGAACACGCAGCGACGGAACACATGAGCAGACACACCCGCAGCCCGTTGAGGCCCGTCATCCCTGCTTACTTCGCCTCTCCAGACAGCACGTCGGACAGCCCGTGAAGACTCGAACGCTGCACAGTCTGCACCTTCAACTGCAGCGCCCCAAACCAACTCGACCAGCGCTGGATCGTCGACGACATCTCTCCGCGCTCGGTCCACGTCACGTCGACCGCAGACTCTGCAGGTTCCCAGCGGATGCTGCCGGTGAACTTACCGCCGGCCTTAAACGTGCCCGCCTCTTCACCTGAACCGGTCCCGAACAAGATCCGGTACTCGACGCCCGATTCGGTGACGGCGTCGAGCGTCACCGTCGCCCGGCCCAGCGGGCCACTCCAGATCTCCACCTGGCCAGGCGCGCCCGGCTCGCCTTCGTAGGTCCGGCGGGTCGGGCTGCCCAGCGTAAACCGCATAGCGCTCCACTCGTCCCAGCGCCGGAGATCCTGGACGGCGTCTGCGATCGCCGCTGGGCTCGCGTTCATCCGCTTCGTCGTCGAGACCGTCCACTCGTCAGTGAGCAGTTGGCCGACGCCGAGGAACACCAAGATACTCCCGGCCAGCGAAAAGATGAGCGCCCGAATGACGAACTGCGTGTTGGACATCTGCAGGCGCAAATCTAGTCCCTGCGCCTTGCACACCCAACCTCCGGAAGCTGAACAATGCGCTGCGCTACGGCTGACAGGGTGGAACAGCGCGCTCAGCCGTGCATCATGAAGGCCGAATTGCCCCGCTTGAACCAGATACGTCGCGCGCTGCTGTTGGCCTACGCCAGCTTGACGCTGAGCTGCTGCGCGGGCCTCGACGCCCAGGACCGCCGGAGAGGCGAGCCCGCGGCCGAGTTCCGCGCTGCCTGGATCGCCACCGTCAACAACATCGACTGGCCATCGCGGAAAGGGCTGAGTTCGATGAACCTGCGCCGGGAGCTAGACGCGATCGTCGCCCGATCGGTCGAGCTGCGGCTGAACGCCCTGATCTTCCAAGTCCGAGCGGCGGGCGACGCGTTCTACCGGTCCCGGCTAGAGCCGTGGTCGGAGTGGCTGACCGGGACGCAAGGGCAGGCTCCGGACGGAGCCTTCGACCCCCTGCGCTACCTCATCGACCGCTGTCACCGCAGCGGCATCCAGCTCCACGCTTGGTTCAACCCGTTTCGGTCCTGGCACAAATCCGGTCGCTCGAAGCCGCACGCCTCGCACGTCTCCCAGCGCGCGCCTCACCTGACGCACCAATACGGCGCTTATCAGTGGATGGACCCAGGTCATCCCACCGCGCAGAAGTGGACGCTCGCCGTGATCCAGGACGTGATCCGTCGCTACGACATCGACGGCGTCCACATCGATGACTACTTCTACCCGTATCCCGAGCGCGACCGGCCGTTTCCCGATGACGCGACGTGGCATACCTATCAAAGACGCGGCGGCCGGCTGAGCCGCGCTGACTGGCGACGCGCGAACATCGACGCGTTCGTCGAGCGGCTCCACCGACTCGTCCACGACGAGAAGCCGTGGCTGATGTTCGGCATCAGCCCGTTCGGCATCGCGCGACCAGGAGTCCCGGCGGGAATCGAGGCGGGCCTCGACCAGTTCGCGCAGCTCTACGCAGACGTCCCGAAGTGGCTGCAGCGCGGCTGGTGCGACTACCTCACGCCACAGCTCTACTGGCCCATCGACCAAGCGCCGCAGGCGTTCGCCGTCCTCCTTGACTACTGGCATGCGCAGAACACGCGCGGCCGCGCCATCTGGCCTGGTCTCTACACCAGCCGCATCCGCGAAGGTGGGGAGCGCATCCGCGGTACAGAGCTGCGCGACGAGATCCGCCTGACGCGTCGCGCCGACGCAACGATGCCCGGGCACGTGCACTTCTCGTTCAAAGCGCTTCGCGGCGACCACGCCCTCGTGGGTCGCCAGCTGCTGGAATCAACCTACAGAGCACCGGCCCGGGTGCCCGAGCTGCCCTGGCTCGGCAGACGCCCCCGTTAGACGAAGCCCGCGATCGCCATGTCTTCGCCGTAGGTCTCCATCCGGACCTCGGACAGCTGCCACGCCTCTGCCATGAACGAGCGTCCGTCGCCACCCACCGGAGTCGGCGCTGCCTGACCACCGATGATCTTGGGCGCGACGAACGCGAGCACCTGATCGACAGCGTTCCAAGCGAACATCTGCGCGACCAAACCGCCGCCGCCCTCGACCAGGATCCTGCGCAAGCCTCTCCGGCGCAGCTCCTTGAACGCGCGCCCTAGGTGCAGCCGGCGCGGGCCTTCGGCGGTCGGGATATGCAGCACCTGAACGCCTAGATCCTGCAGGTGCCCGCTGCGCACGGGGTCGACATCCTCGCTGGCCAGCAGCCATGTCGGTGCGACGTGCGCCGTGCGCACGAGGTTGCTGTCGTCGTCGATCTCGCCGAGCGGGTCGATCACGATGCGCACCGGTTGCTTGCCCTCAACGTGGCGCACGGTGAGCTCAGGATCGTCGATCTGGGCGGTGCGGAATCCGACCATCACCCCGTCACAGTGCGCCCGCAGCTCGTGCGTCTTCTTGCGCGCCTGCGGGCCGCTGATCCAGCGAGCCTCACCTGTGGGGGCTGCCGTCTTGCCGTCGAGGGTCATCGCCCACTTGCACAGCATCCACGGTCGATCCAGCTGCAAGGCCTTTCGAAACGGCGCGTAGAGCTCATCGCACCTCGAGGCGAGCACGCCGTCGAGCACGTCCAGGCCGGCGTCTTCGAGCAAATCGATGCCCGCCCGGCGGTGACGCGGGTCGGGGTCGACAGCGCCGATGACCACACGCCGAATGCCCGCCTTCACCAGCGCCTGCGCGCACGGCGGCTGCTTTTTGCCGCCGACGCCCTGGCCCGACGAGCAGGGCTCAAGTGTCACAACGGCGGTGTCTGCCTGCAGGCCTTCGCGGCGAAGCTCGTCCAGCGCCATCGCCTCGGCGTGACGCCCGCCGAAGTATTCGTGCCAACCTCTCGCCACGACCGCGCCGTCGCGCAACAACAAGCACCCGACTCTCGGGTTGGGCTCTACCTCGAAGCGCCCGCGGTCGGCCAGGTCCAAGGCCTCTAGCATCCAGGCTTCTTCGCCGCTCACGCGACGCTCCCAGCGCCCGCCGCTGCGGCCCGGTCGCGCGCGCTCTCTTCCGCGGCGTCCTGCGCCAACAGATCGCCGACGCACGAGTGCGACAGCGCTTCGCGCACGCGCACCGGCACGTATTGACCGACCAGCCCGGCGTCGTCGCTTTCGAAGTGCACGAGGCGGTGCTGCGCGGTGCGACCGGTCATCCGCCCGGCGACCTTGCTCTGCCCTTCGACCAACACCTCTACGGTCGAGCCGATCAGGGCGCGGTTCTTGGCGATCGAGAGTTCCTCTTGCGTGGCGAGCAGCACCTGGTTGCGCCGCTCCTTGTCCGCCGTAGGGACGTCGTCCTCCACCTCGCTCGAGAGCGTCCCCGGACGGGGCGAATACTTGAAGATGTAGCTCTGCGCGAAGCCGATCTCCTTGCAGAACTGCACGGTCTGCTCGAAGTCCTCCTCCGTCTCACCAGGGTGGCCGACGATCCAGTCGCTGTGCAGCTCGATATCGGGGGCCTGGGCCCACAGCTGGTCGATCCGCTTCCGGTATCGTTCGACCGTGTAGCCTCGGCGCATCGCCTTCAGCACGCGGTTGCTGCCCGACTGCGCCGGCAGGTGCAGGAACTTCGCGACCTTCGGCAGCTCGGCCATCGCCGTGATCAGGTCGGGGCTGAGGAAGTTGGGGTGAGAGGTAATGAACGCGAGGCGCCGCAGCGCGGGGATCTCATGGAGCGCCCGCAAGAGCTTCGAGAGGTCGGCGCCCTGACCCTTGAGGTCCCGGCCATAGGCGTTGACGGTCTGACCGAGCAGCGTGATCTCGGTCACGCCGTCGTCGCAGAGGCGGTTCGCCTCGTCGACCAGCGTAGCGATCGGCCGCGAGACCTCGTCGCCGCGGGTCGTCGGGACGATGCAGTAGCTGCAGGGCATGTTGCAGCCCCGCATGATCGACATGTAGGCCTGACTCTTCACCGGCCGAACCTTTACGTCGCGCCGGATACGGTCGCCGCTGACGCCGTCGTCGACGCTGAGCATGTTGGCCCCGAAGACCTCGTGGCGGGTGTTCGCTGGCGCCCGCTCGGCCGCAATTCGCGCGTTCTTTACCCGCGCCTCCTCGATCGTGTCGTCGATATCCCCGAACGCCGACGGCCCGACGACCATGTCGACGTGCGGCATGCGGGACAGCATGTAGCGCTTGTGCTCCTGCGCCATGCACCCGAGCACGCCGACGACGAGCGACGGCTCGGTGCGCTTGCGGACCCGTAGCTTGCCGAGCTTGGACCACACGCGGTCTTCGGCGTGCTGCCGGACCGAGCAGGTGTTGATCAGGACGACGTCCGCGTCTTCTTCGTCGACGGCCGGGCGGTAGCCACGCTGCTGCAGGCGGGCCTCCACGAGCTCGCTGTCCAGCTTGTTCATCTGGCAGCCATAGCTCGTTAGGTGATATCGCGGCTCGGTCATGTCAGGCCGGGATTCTACGACGTCCTGCCGCCGAACCTAGTGCGAGGCTGCAGTTCACAACGACGGACGGGACCGCCGGCCCCATGCCGGCGCACCGTGGGGCGCCGGCCGGCCGCGCCCGCGCGGCGATCGAACGCGTCTGACGGCAGCTGAGAGACCCGTCAGAAGCGCCCAAAAGGCGATATACTGCTCCCTGGCCCGTGCCACGCATCGTCATGAACCTCATCCTCGCCGCCGCCGCTGCGCTCATGCTGACAGCTCAGGCTGCCAGCCAGGTTCAGCGCCACATTTACTCGCTCGCGCGCCCGACCGCCGGTCAGTGGCTGATGATTCGCCAGCACTTCGACCCGCTCGGCGGCTGCTGCAGAGTGGCCCCACCGAGCGGCGACGCGGAGTTCGTGGTGACGAGCGGGCAGAAGGCGCTCGTGCAGAGCCTCTTGCCGGCTGCCACCTTCAAGCGCGACGTGCGCCCTTTCCGGCAGTCCTACAACCAAGCGCTCGCCGCGAGCGGCGTCGACAACCCCCCGCTCGCCTACTACACCGTCGCCGAGATCGAGGCGGCCATCGACGCCGAGGTCGCAGCAAACCCTGCGATCGCACGCAAGGTTGACCTGAGCGCGCTGCCTGGCGGCGCGCTGACGCACGAAGGACGGGCCATCTACGCGCTCAAGATCAGCGACAACGTCGCAGCGGACGAAGACGAACCAGCTATCTTCGTGATCGCGCAGCACCACGCGCGGGAGCTGAACTCCCCGCACATGGTGATCGGGGCGATGCAGCGCGTCGTAGCGGCCTACGCGACCGACCCCGCGATCCAGGCCGTCGTCGACGACTACGAGCTCTACTTCGTCCCTATGGTCAACCCCGACGGGGTCGACCACGTATGGAACGTGGACGAGTTCTGGCGCAAGAACCGCCGCCAAAACAGCAACGGCAGCTTTGGCGTGGACCTGAACCGCAACTACCCGTTCCTCTGGGGCCAGTGCGGCGCCTCCACGAGCCAAAACTCGGGCACCTACCGCGGCCCAGCGGCCGCCAGCGAGCCGGAGACGATCACGATGCGCAACGCCATCGAGACGCTCCGCCCCGAGATCTACATCGACTTTCACAGCTCGGGCCAAGAGGTGCTCCGCACCTACGCGCCATGCGCCAACGAGCCTTCGGTCGTCGCGGCGTGGATCGAGCGCTATGTCGACGACCTGCGGGCGCCGATGAGCTACGGCAAGCGCTATCCCTCGGCGTCCGGCGAGGCCCCCGAGGACCACTGGGCGTCGGGCGGCACGATGTCTTTCCTGATCGAGATCGGGACCTCGTTCCAGCCGGACTTTTCCCTCACCGTCGCTGAGGAGGCCCGCGTCTGGCCCGGCGTCGAGCGCGCGCTGACCGCGTGGCGACCTTCGGTGAGGGGCCACGTGACGTCATCGGCGGGCGGCCAACCGCTCGAAGCCGACATCGCCATCTCGCCCGCCGTGTTCACGCTCGGCGAACAGACCAGAAGCCGGCGTCGCGACGGCCGCTACGGTCTCTGGCTGCCGCTGGGCACCTGGACGGTGACCTACTCGGCGCCGGGCCATCTGCCGACCTCGATCACGGTGAATGTGACCAGCTACGACCAGCCGGTCCTGCACGACATCACCCTGACCAAGGACGCGTTCGCATACTTCGGGGCGGGCTGCCCTGGCTCTGCGCAGCCGCCCGCGCCGCCGTGCCCCGAGCTCAACGCGGCGGGGGGCACCCTCACCAACACCTCCCGGGACAACGAGTACTGCTACACCGTCGACCAACCCGACGCGATCCTGGTGACCGGCTTTGAGATCTGGACGAGCTCGACCGGCGGCACGGTCAGCGTCCCCGCGCACATCTACCTCGACGACAACGGCGCGCCCGAAGCCACCCCAGCGGCTTCGACGACCGTCCAAGTAGGCGGCACCGAAGGCTTCTACACCGCGACGTTCTCACCGCCCGTCTCCGTCGACGGCACGTTCTACATCGGCCTCGATACGTCGGCGCAGAACGCCTACATCAGCAACCTCACCAGCGGCGACAGCGGCGGCGGCTACTACCGCGACCAGGTCAACGGCCCCAACAACTGGACGGGCTCCGGGCTCGTCCAGCGCCCGGCCTGGCGGGTCTCCTGCCAGCCAACCGCCGCTGGCTTGGTGCCGACGCTAGGTTTCGGCGGCCTGCCGCAGCCTGGCGCCAGCTATGACGTCACGGTTGCGGACGCTGCGCCCAGCTCGGTGGCGCTGCTGGTTTCCGGGCTAGACGATCAAATCTTCCAGGGGCTGCCCCTGCCGCTGGCGCTGCCGAACGCGCCAGGATGCGAGCTGCTGGTGAGCGCGGACGTGCTCCAGACGGCCGGCGTCACCGCGAGCGGGGACGCGCAGGGCGCGATCGGGGTCCCGAACAACCCGTCCTTCGTCGGCCTCAGCGTCTTCCACCAGTGGCTGGTGTGGGATCCGGGCGTCAACCTGCTCAGCGTCGTCGCGTCCAACGGCGGGACCGCGACCGTCCAGAACTGAGGACCGAATCGCCGCGACGCGGCGCCCATTGCCCCCCTTGCTCCGGGATATCTCCGGCGCTATCTAATGAGAATGCGTCTCAATAAGATCGTGCTCTCGGCGGCCTTCGCCATCTTCGGCGCGGACCTGTTCGCGCAGGTCATCCCCGCGCTGCCTTACCAAAAGCAGCTCGACCTGCTGGTCACGGACTCGTCGTACGACGGCGTCTGGCGATGCATCGACTGGAACCAGGACGGCGACTTCAACGACGCGCTCGAGGTCGTCTCGTTCTACAGCGAGACCATCGGCTCGATCACCCTCGGAAACCCCAACTGCATCGGCATGGCGCCGGACGGCACGGCCTACGTCGGCGACTCCACCACCGACATCATCATGTCGCTGCGCGACGTCAACGGAGACGGCGACGCCAACGACCCGGGCGAGCACTTCGTCTTCTTCAACAACGCCAACGCTGCAAGCATCTCGCTCGCGTCCCTGCAGAGCCTGCACGTCGACGCGCTGGGCCGCGTGTTCCTCGCGATCGCCAACTCCGGGTCCACGGGCGTCGACATGATCGTCCGACTTGAAGACAGCAACGGGGACGGCGACGCGCTCGATCCGGGCGAGGCCGTCGACTACCACACGGTCCCTGGCGGCAACACGGGCACGGGCTCCTCGATCCCCGCGGAGCTGGCAGCCGGCCCCGACCTCAACCTCTACTACGCAGACAACGGCATCAACGGACCGATCACCAAGGGCATCTACAAGCTCGCCGACAACAACTTCGACGGCGACTGCAACGACGCGGGTGAGCGCACGCTGTTCTGGGATCTGTCTGTGCTCGGATCGGCAACCAGCGGCCCGTTCTGCTACGGCATGGCGATCACCGCAGATGGACGCTTCTACGTTTGCGACCACAGCTCCAACGAGACCCTGTGGACGGCGCGTGACGACAACGGCGACGGCAGCATCGACTCGTCCGAGGTGGGTGTCTATTACCAGACCGGGGCGTCGACTTGGTGGGACGTCGTCATCCGCGAAGACGGCGCGCTGCTGCTGTGCGAGGACCAAACGCCGGACCGCCTCGTCGTCCTGACAGATCTCAACCAGGACGGGGACGCGTTAGACGCTGGCGAGGCCGTCGAAGTCTACCGAGACACCGTCGCCGCGAACGGCAGCGTCCGCCCGCGCGGCGCGACGTGGATGCGCGGACCTGAGCTCGAGGCTTCGCCCGCGAGCGCGCCGACTGGGACCGTGACATCCTTCGTCGCTACCACGACTCGCGTGGGCGACCTCGTCGCGATCTTCCTGTCGACCGGCTTAGCGCCGCCCGTTTCGCTGGCGCCTTACGGCACGGTCGACGTCGACGTCGCGAGCCTCTCCGCGCTCGGCTTCGGCGTCTCGAACGTCGATCGGGTGCTGTCGCTCCCCCTCAACATCCCGATCTCGCCGGCCGTCGTAGGCACCTACGCTGCGCAGGCGTGGTCGGGCGGCCCGTTCCGACAGTTCCTCAGCAACGGCGCGACGATCACCGTTACGCTGTAGCGCGTTGGCGGCGAGTGGCGCCTCCCCCACGGTGGTGTCATACTTACGGAGTAGCCGTAGAACCTGACACCACCCGCCCATGCACACCCGCCGCCTCCCTCCCCTCTCCCTGGCCCTCGCCCTGGCCCTCGCCGCGGGGCCAGCCTTCGCCCAAGGCCCCGACCTGGACAAGACCGGCGGCGGCCTAGGAAGCGAGCTGCGGCTGCCCCTGCAGGGCGCGCCGAACGAGCCGTATTTGGTGCTGGTCGACCTCATCGAGTTTCCGACCTTCGTCCCGCAACTCGGCCTCCAGCTCGACATCACCACGCAGTTCGCAGCGGCCAGCTACAACACCCCCGGGTTCTTCGGGACGCTCGACGGCAACGGCAACGCAACCCCGACGACGAACCTGCCTGCGGACCCAGCGCTGCAGGACTGCGTGTTCTCGTTCCAAGCGGTGACCGGCTCCGGCCCTTTTGAGGCCTCGAACCTCGTGCGGGTCACGCCGCAGCAGCCTGGCACGTTCGCCTCGAGCCTGGAGAGCTCTCCACTGCCGATCCTCGGCGGCGGCGTCGTGCCGAGCGACAACGGCGAGCTGCTGTTCATCGGCGGCACCGGCCCCGTCGCGCAGCGCTACTCCTCGCGCCTCGAGAGCTGGACCCAGGAGACGGGCACCTTCGGGGTCGGGCTTCTCTCGCAGACGACGCCGCTCGCCGACGGCCGGGTGCTCTTCACCGGCGGGCTGGACCTGACGACGGGCCAACCGAGCAACGCGGCGGCGGTCTACGACCCCGAAGCTGGAACCACGACGACCCTGACGATGAACCAGGCGCGCGCCGGCCACGGCGCCTCGCAGCTGGGCAACGGCCTCGTGCTGATCACGGGCGGCCTGGAAGCCTTCGACCTGACCAACCCGCTCTCGATCTTTCAGAGCATCCTGAACACGACGGAGCTGTGGAACCCTGCGACCGGCGCGTTCGTCAGCGGCCAAAGCATGCTCGAGGCGCGCGCGCTGCACACACAGACCACGGTCGCAAGCGGCCAAGCGCTGGTCGCCGGCGGGCTCTCGGTGCTGCCCATCGTCAACCTGCCGACGGTCTCGGCGACCGCCTACTTCTACAACCCGAGCTCGGGCAGCTTCGGCTTCCCGAGCTTCTTCCCGGGCGCGCGTCTCTTGCACAGCGCGGTCGCGCTCGACGACGGCCGGGTGCTGCTCTGCGGCGGCCTGACGGTGGACCTCTCGGTCGTGATCCAGACCGGCAACATTGCCGACCTGATCATCGGCACCCGCGAGGACTGCCTGCTCTACAACCCGGGCTTCTTCGGCTCGTTCACGAGCGTCGCGGGCATGCAAGTCGGCCGTGCAGGCGCCGCGGTCGCCCCGCTGCCGGGCGGCGGCGCGCTGATCGCGGGCGGCTTCCAGCTTGAGATCGACGTCACCAGCGGCAACTTCGTCGCCAACGCGACCGAGACTGCAGACATCTTCTCCCAAGGTCCAAACCTGATCACCGCGACCGGATCGCTGTCGGCGCCGCGGCTGTTCCCGATCGCGACCCCCCTCTCAGACGGCACCGTCATGGTCGTCGGCGGCGGGCCGCTCAACGCAGAGATCTACCAGCGCTAAGCCGCTTCCAGGCGCCTCGCGGCCACGCTCACCGACCCGATCCGCAGGCGCGCGCTTGCGCCTGGGTCGACCTTGGCCCAAAGAGACCTCCTGTGGACTTCGACACGACGACACCCGCGCCCCCGAACGGACCCATCCCGTTATTCCCGCTGCCGGGTGTGTTCCTCTTCCCACACCAGGTGCTGCCGCTGCACATCTTTGAGCAGCGCTACCGCGACATGGTCAAAGCCCTGCTCGACGGCCCCGGCCGATTCGTGATCGCCTCGCCCCAGATCGGCGAGCGCGAAGCCCCCGGGCGCCCTCCTGCCGTCGTCCCCGTCGGCGGCCTGGGCGAGATCCTGCGCCACGAGCAGCTGCCAGACGGCCGCTTCATGATCTGGGTCTTGGGCCTCGCCCGCGTCCACATCGAGGAGGTCGACAGCCCCCACCTGTATCGTCAAGTGGAGTGCCTGCCGTTCATGGAGACCGAGGTCCCTGAGCCGCAGAGCGAGGACCTGACACGCCAGCTGCGGACCGCAGCCGCGGCGCGCCTCAAAGAGCCGCTGCCGCTGCCAGACAGCACCCCGCCCGGGCTGCTGGCCGACCTGCTGATGCAGACCCTGCAAGCGC
This sequence comes from Planctomycetota bacterium, assembly GCA_002684655.1. GTDB lineage: Bacteria > Planctomycetota > UBA1135 > UBA1135 > UBA2386. The sequence goes on from NYVR01000042.1 coordinate 11,476, forward strand.
CGCGGACCTTCGTCGAGCGCGCCTTCTCAGAACCAGACGTCGCCGCCCGCGCCAGGCTAGCGCTCCAGGCCGCCGAAGAGCATCCCGACCTCGACGATGAAGACGACCCGTTCGAGGCGACGGATCCAGAATAAGGGGGCGTATCCGCTCCAGCGGACCCCTAGACTCGCGGCATGCTTCCGCAGCGCCCCACCGACCGCTCGACGCCGCAGCGCATCTATCTCGTCGGCGCCCACGCGACCGGCAAGACCACGCTGGCCCGATGGATCCGCGACCGCTACCACGTCACGATGATCGCGGAGGTGGCGCGGGGCGTCCTCGCTGAGATGGAAGCCAAGCTCGAGACGCTCCGCACAGACGTCGACCTCGTCGACCGATACCAAGCGTCCGTGTTCACGCGCCAGATTGACGCCGAGCAAGGAGTCCAAGGGCCCTTCGTGAGCGACCGCGCCTTCTGCAACCTCGCCTACGCGGCGCACCACTCGTCGATCCTCTCACGAATCTTCCAGGACCCACGTCTGCGAGACTACATGGAGTGGGTGCGACAGGG
>NYVR01000043.1 GCA_002684655.1 Planctomycetota bacterium
CGCCGCCGCGCATCCGCGGCACGCCCGAGCCTTGCGTGAATGGCTGACTCGCTGCGGCGTCCTCGATGACGCGGAGCGGCCAGCCGCACCGAGCGCGAAGGACGCTCGCGGGGACGACGCGCTGCCTCGACGCCTAGGCGCCTACGTTTTGGAGACCCTGCTCGGACGAGGCGGCTTTGGCACGGTTTACCGCGCCCAGCAACAAGCCCCGATCCGCCGCGCCGTCGCGGTCAAGGTGCTGAATCCTGGCATGGATTCCAGAGAAGTCTTGGCCCGCTTCGCGGCCGAGCGCGAGGCGCTGAACCGCATGGACCATCCGGGCATCGCGCGGCTGCTCGACGCCGGCACGACGCCCCGCGGCCTGCCGTACTTCGTCATGGAGCTGGTCGACGGCGAGACCCTGGTCGCGTGGTGCCGAAGGCAAGCGCTGCCCGTCGAGGGGCGCCTCAAGCTGTTTCTGCAGGTCTGCGACGCGATGCAGCACGCCCACCAGAAGCAGGTCCTGCACCGAGACCTCAGCTCGAACAACGTGCTGATCACGGAGACCAGCGATGGGCTGCAGCCCAAGATCATCGACTTCGGCATCGCCAAGTCGCTCGCTGACCCCCTGCTTGAGGGCGGCGCGCAGACCTTCCAAGGATCCTTGATGGGGACGCCGGAGTTCATGAGCCCCGAACAGGCGGCCGGACGGATCGACGACGTCGATACGCGCGCCGATGTCTACGCGCTCGGCGTGCAGCTATTTGAACTGTTGACCGACCAACTGCCGATACCGACGGTCGTGCTCCGCGCGCAAGGGATCCCTGGTATCGCCCGGGTCATCTCAACCGCGAGGCCTGCGACGGCCAGTGAGGTCGCGCCCCGGCCGCGACGATCGCGCGTCCGCGGTGACCTCGACGCGATCGTGAAGAAAGCCCTGCAGAAGGAGCGGGAGCACCGCTACGCCAGCGTCGGAGAGTTCGCCGCGGACCTGCGCCGTCACCTCGCGAACGAGCCCATCGAGATCTCTGCGCCCACGACGTGGTATCGACTGAACAAGTTCGTGCGACGCAACCGCGCGCAGTCGGTCGCGGTCGCCGCCTCGCTCGTCGCCGTGTGCGTGGCCGTAGTGTTCTTGGTGCTGGCGCTCCAACGAGCGAACCGAGAGGCCGCGCTCAAAGAACAGGCGAACCGCGAGCTGCAGGCCATGGCAGACGCAGGCTTCCGGTTGCTCGCCAACGAGGACCGCATCGAGCAAGGACGGCTCACCGAACTGGCGCTGCCGCCTGCGTGGCCAGCTAACTTCGCGGAGTACGACCGCTGGCAGCAGGAGTTCGCCGACTACCTCGCCGTCGAAGCGCGAAAGGTCGCGACCCGGCTGCAGGCGATGACCGACCAGCGAAACCAGGACGGCGGTGAGCTCAGGGACCCTGTTGAGCGCCACCTAGAACGCGCCCTGCTACGACTCCGCGAACAACTCGACGCGTTCTTAGGCAGCGGCGGGCCTGCCGCTGCGGCGGCGGCGCGGCGCAGCTGGAGCGAGCACACGCTCGCGTCCGTAGCGCCCGACGAGGCGGCGTGGCGAAGAGCGCACGACGCGATCAAGGCGAGCGATGAGTACCGCGGACTGCAGCTCGGAAAACTCAGCGGACTAGCGCCGCTCGGTCAGCATCCACGCACTAGGTTATGGGAGTTTCTGGACCTGCGGACACACGCGCCCGACTACCCGCCTCCGACGCGCAACCCTGAAACCGGCGACCTGCAGGTCGACGCGGGCACGGGGATCGTATTCGTGCTCATACCCGCCGGTAGAGCGACGCCTGGCGCGCGGCGACGAACGCCGGGCTTGGACCGCAACGACGACGACGCCAACGATGACGAGGTAAGCGACGCGATCGTGTCCCTAGAGCCGTTCTTGATCGCGCGCACCGAGCTGAGCGTCGCACAGTATGCGCGGCTCACCGGGCGAGAGTTGGGCAACGTCGACCCGATGCTGCCAAAGACGGACCTCGACTGGTGGAGCGCGGCGCGTGAGCTTCGCCGGTGGGGCATGCAACTCCCGACCGAGGCGCAGTGGGAATATGCGTGCCGCGCCGGCACGACGTCGCCGTGGTGCTCCGGCAATGACGCGGCAGCCGCCGCGCGCTTCGGGTGGTTCAACGGGCCGATCGCGAGGTGCGGCCAATTGCCGTCCAACGGCTTCGGGATCTGCGACGCGCACGGCAACGTCGCGGAGTGGTGCCGCGACGAAAAGCTCCCCTACCCGGACTTTCCGGCGCGAGACGGTGACGGTTACCGCGCGCGAACGACTACCTCCCGCAACGCGATGCGAGCGGTGCGCGGCGGCAGCGTGCGTGATGGCGCCGTCGGATGCCGGTCCACGGCCCGCGCCGCGCACGCCCCCGACGGGGGCGATGGGGTCATTGGAGCGCGACCGATCCGGCCGATCCGGCCTTGACCGGGAAGGCCGTCGCATACGGAGGCGGGCTCATGTGCTTGAGCCGCGGCGCTGGGAAGCGCGCAGCGAGCGCGGCGCCGTTGCTCGCGGGCACGAAGCCGCCTTCTCGGGCGCGCTGAAAGAGCGCCTCGGCGCGGCTGACGTCTCGCGCGACGCCCTGGCCAGTCCAATGCATGTACGCGAGGTAGTAGCAGCTCTCGGCATCGCCCGCGTCCGCTGCTGCAGCGAGCGGCGCCGAGATCTTGCTCAGGTCAAAGGCTCCGCGCGCCTTTAGTCCGACGCGCGCGAGCGCCCGCGTAACGTGGTCGTAGCCCGCGGGGCACTTCAGGTAGAACATCAACGCGCGGCGGAGATCAGGCCGGACCCCGACGCCGCTCTCTACAGCCAGCCCAAACAAGAAAGCTGCCCGCGCGTCTCCGGCGTCGGCCAGCTCACGACAGCGCTCCAACGCGGCGCCGAGGTCGCGGTCGCTGCGCCGAGCGCGGTGGAACAGAAAGTGCTGTAGGACGTTCTTGAAGCCGTCGTCGCTGCCCCGCTGAGCGGCCTCTGCGAACCAGTTGGCGGCGCTGCCGACGCGTACTTTGACGGCCTCGTCGTCATCGATCCCATCCGTCATGCTAAGGACGCCGAGCTCGTTGTAGGCCGCCGCCTGCGCGGACTTCTCGACCTTCGGGTCGACGGCTTGCGAGCCGGCGAACTTGACCAGGCCGCGCACGGCGCTGGTTCGCTCCTCGGCCACGGCCTGCTTCCAGAACGCGATCGAGGCGCCAGGGTGTGAAGGCGCGAAGTAGCCGGTCGCGAACAGCGAGACAAATATCGTGGCCCACATCGCCATATGCACAGCGTTGCTCACCCGCGGCGAGACGCCGCGCTCCCAGCGGTCATTGATGCGCCCGACGATGCCTCGCCGGGCGAACCGATCGAGCGCCTGAACGGTAAGGTTGAGCAGAGGGACGGGGTAGAGCTTGGCGTAGAGGTCCGGCGCGCCCGCGCGGTTCAGCAGCTCGAACGCCACGATATATCCAAGGCCGTAGCCCGCGCCAAAGATCGTTCGACCGACGTTGGTGCGCGGCGACGTCGACGGGTCGGTCATCAGCAGCATCAAGCCTAGGAACGCCGCGGCGGGCAGGTTGGTGCTTATGAAGAGGTAGACGCCGGTCACCTGCGCATAGACCGCGTTGGTCGCGATCATCGCGACCGCGGCAGCCAACGTCATTAACGTCACGGCGAAGAAGTGCTGGACGACCAGCCCGAGGCAGAAGATCACGAGGAAGATGCCGGGGACCGCGATCGTGGTCGAGAGCGGCTTAGCCCACGTGACGTCGGTCCGCCCGAGCACGATCAGCACCGTCGCCGCGCACATCAAACCAAACCCCGAAGGGTTGAAGATGTGCGTCCGTCGGCCGTCCTTGCTCCAGCGCAGGAACTCCTTACCGAGCAGGCCAGCTGTGACCATCGCGAACTGCCACACGAAGTATTCGTCGTGGAACCAGATGAACAGATTCGTCGAGAGCACGATCGGCGTCGGCCCCGAGCTGAGTCGCCAAGCCCGACCGCGTGTCCAAGACCACAGACCGTCGAAGGCATACAGGTAGCAGAACTGCGCGAGGATCAGCGGCGACTGCGCATAGATCGGGCGCACGCCGTCGACGTCCTGCCAGAGGTAGCCCCAGTACAGGTAGAGGAACAGCTGCACCGACGCTTGGATGTAGTGCTGCTTGATGGGCTTGACCGCGTCGACCTTCATCGGCCGCCGGGCAATCGCGAGCACGGCGAACCAAGCGAGCAAACCCGCGCTGACGCACGCGATCGTCGTCGTCAGGTGTTCGCTCTCGTAGACCTTAGGCAGCGCGATCACGACCGCCATCGCAAGCGCCAGCGACGCCGGCAAGGCGGTCAACGGCGAGCGGCTGCTCTCGGGTGCTGCGGCGGCGTGCATCTCAGAGAGCATCGTAACGCACTGCCGCGCAGATGCAGGCGGAGACGACGAGTCTCACCGAGCGTCTGGTGAGACAATATGCCCGACGCGCGCGCGAGGCGCTACTCCAGCCCCAGCGCCTTACGCACCGCGGACTGGTCGACCTCGCCGCCCGCGAAGTCATCGAAGGCCTTGGCTGGCGGTTGGATCATGTGCGACGCGATGAACGGCGCGCCTTCTTCGGCGCCTTGCTGACTGTCCTTGAAGCAACACTCCCACTCGAGCACCGCCCAACCGTCAAACCCGTGCTTGGTCAACTCGGTGAAGATCCCGACAAAGTCGACCTCACCGTCGCCGATGGAGCGGAAGCGGCCAGCGCGGTTCTGCCAGGACTGATAGCCGCCGTAGACGCCGGTGCGGCCGTCGGGCTTGAACTCCGCGTCCTTGACGTGGAACGCCTTGATGCGCTCGTGGTAGAGCTCGATGTAGTGGAGGTAGTCGAGCTGCTGCAAGACGAAGTGGCTCGGGTCGTAGAGCAAGCAGGCCCGGGCGTGGTCGTCGACGTGATCGAGGAACATCTCGTAGCTGGCGCCGTCGTGCAGGTCTTCACCCGGGTGCACCTCGAACGCGCAGTCGACCCCGCACTCCTCCGCGTAATCCAAGAGCGGGCGCCAACGCCGCGCCAGCTCCTTGAACCCTTCCTCGACCAAGCCGGCGGGGCGCTGCGGCCAGGGGTAGACCGTGTGCCACATCAACGCTCCCGAAAACGTCGGCATCGCGCGGAGGCCTAGGTGCTCGCTCGCCTTGAGGCACCACTTGATCTGCTGCGCGCCGTAGTCGTGCATCGCCTCGGGCGTGTTGACGTCTTCGGGCGCGAAGATCTGGAACATCGATGCATACGCCGGGTGGACCGCGACCAGCTGTCCCTGCAGGTGCGTAGATAGCTCCGTGATCTCGACGCCATTCTGTTTGGCGACCCCGGCGATCTCTTGGCAGTAGTCCTTGCTCTCGCCCGCTCTCTGCAAGTCGATGCAGCGACCGTCCCACGACGGAACCTGCACCCCTAAGTAGTCGAGGTCGGCGGCCCACTTGCAGGCGGTGTCGAACTGGTTGAGCGGCGCGTCGTCGCTCATGAACTGCGCCAGGAAGATACCGGGTCCTTTCATCATCTCGCTGCTCCTCGGTGGGTTGCTCGAGCGACGAACGTAGCCGAAGCGTGCCGCGAGGCGAATCCCACCGAATACCTTTCGGGCGACGGCGCCGCCGGCGACGTGTCCTTGACGACAGCCCGCTCGTGCGTCGCGGGCCGAGATTCGGCTCAGCGCGGGACCTTGACCCAAGCGCCGGCCTTCGCCGACTGCTGCGCGGCCTCGAGCACCGCCTGCACCGCGACCCCGTCGTCGAAGTTCGGCGCGAAGGGCTGCTCGCCCGCCAGCGCCGTCACAAAGTCCGCGACGTGATGCACGAACGTGTGCTCGTAGCCGACGATGTGGCCATCTGGCCACCAGTTCGGCGCGTAGGGGTGCACGTCGTCCATGCACATCACGGTCCGCCATCCCTGCGCGTCGCGCGGATCCTTCATTGAGAAGACCTCGAGCTCGTTCATGCGCTCCAGGTTCCAGCGGATCGAACCCTTGGTGCCTGAGATCTCGATGCAGTTGAAGTTCTTGCGGCCGGGAGCCACGCGCGTCGACTCAAACGTGCCGATCGCGCCGCCCTTGAACTTCGCGAGGAAGCAGAACGCGTCGTCGACGTCGACCTTGGCCGTCTTGCCCCGACCGACCGGGCGCTGCTTGTAAAACGTCTTCGCGAGGCCGCAGACTGCGTCGAACTCGAGGCCCGTCATCGCGCGGACCAGGTCGATCAGGTGCGCGTTGAGGTCGCCGTGAGCGCCGCTACCAGCCAGCTTCTTACTGTTGCGCCAGCTCCACCCCGCCTTCGGGTCAGCGAGCCAGTCCTGCAGATAGACGCAACGGACCTGCAGGACATCGCCCACGTCGCCGCGCGCGATCATGTTCGCTGCGAGCGTTGTCGCCGGCGCCCGGCGGTAGTTATGCCACAGGCCAACGCGCACTTTTTGCTTCCTGGCGAGCTTGGCCATCTCCTTGGTCTGGGCGAACGTCATCGCGAGCGGCTTCTCGCAGAGGACGTGCTTCTTGGCCTGCAGCGCCTGCATCGCCAGCGGGAAGTGGCTGTCGTTAGGCGTCGCGACATCGACGACGTGTATGTCGGGGTCGGCCAGCACAGCATCAAAGTCCGTCGTCGCAGACGCGAAGCCGAGCTTCTCCGCCGCCGCGCTCGCGCGCTTCTGATCACGACCGACGACGACGCTCGGGACAACCTGCATCGGCAGGTCGAAGAAGCGGTTGGCCTGGCGGTAAGCGTTGCCGTGGGCGCGGCCCATGAAGGCGTGACCCACCATGGCTACGTTGAGGACAGGGCGCTGTTGCTTGCCGCCGCGATTTGATTGGGAGGTGAGGCTCATTCCGCCCGCACGATAGGCAGCGCGGCGCCGCAGTGCTACCTCGTGCCGCCGAACAACACGCGTAGGTTCACCGACTGCTCAAGGAGACCCCATCCGATCAACAGGTCCGGCACACCGTCTCGGTTCCAATCACCGAGCGCGCCGCTGAGGGCAGCGTCGTAATCGCCGCTGCGCGTGCGCGAAACAAACCTGGCTGAGTCGAACGAGCCGACGCCGGAGCTGAGGTACACCGCGATGGTGGACTGCCTCGCGCCCGTGAGGAGGGTCTGCTCGACGAACGCGACCGCGTCGGGGCTGCCGTCCCCGTTGACGTCGCTGAGGCTCAACGCGGTCGGCACACCCGGCGCCAACGCGTAGGGCGACGACAGCCCCTCTACGAACGCACCGACGTCCACTTCACCGACCGAACCACCTGGGGTGAAGGTGTTTCGGAACACCCTGAGCGTGTTGTCCCCGCGGCACGCGACCAACAGGTCCTGGCGACCGTCGGCGTCGAAGTCAGCCGCGACGACCTCGCTCGGGCCGCTGCCAGCGAGCAGCGCCTGCTCGCTGGACACGGCGTAGCTGCGCACCAAGCGCGCGAGGCCGCCGGCCACGCTGTCGTCGACGCGAAAGAACACGATGTGGTTGCCGTCTACCGCGGAAGGACTGGCCCCGACCGGGACGGTGACCGCAACCTCCAACGAGGTGGGCACGCCCGGAGGCCCTGGCGCGAAGTCTCCGAGCGCCAGCGCGGAGGCGTTGCCGTGCACGTCCGTGAGCTCCACGGGCTCGAGGAAGGGAAACGCCGCGGGGTCGGCGACGGGCTTGCCGATCAACAAGGCGAGCCTCGCTTCGCTGGCTGAGCCAGCGCCGACGTCGAACACCATCATCACCACGAGGTCGGGGATCCCGTCGCCGTTGACGTCGCCGACCTGTATCCGGGTATCGTCACGAAGCTCAGCCGCTGCGTACGCAGGGCCTAGCAGCTGCCGAAGCGGCGCGGACATCGCGGAAGTGAACTGCTGCGTCGACCCGTCAGGGTCTGGGAACCAGAAGCCCACCGAGGAGTCGCGGTTGATGAACACCAACCGGTCGTAGCCGGCGCTCGACCCCAGCAAGGCCACGGCCTTGGGCAGCAGCCCGGACGCGTCGAGCCGCACGCCGAGCCGCGGGATCCCGCCAAAGCCGTCGTTGAGGACGATGGTGACGCCTGCAGACTGGCCAGGGATCGCACTCCGCGCGAGCGCGAGGTCACGCGCGCGGCCCTGCGCGCCGACCGCAGCGTCGGAGAAGTCCCCGACCACGAGGCCCTCGATCGGAAAGGCCAAGATCGCGCCTGCGTCGGGCGGGAGCAGGATCGGGGCGCCGACCTCGGGCACATCAACGAGCCGCGTCGAGAGCCGCTTCTCGCGGACACCGTCGACGTCTACCTCATGCACCAAGAAGACCGCGTCTTTCTGCTGCTGCCCCGGACCCGCGGTCGGGAACGCGGCGTCGAACGCGAGTTCACGGATCTGAACCGGCGCCTCGGCGAGGCCCGCGGTCCCGGCGATGATCGAACCCAACAGCGGGACGAAGCGCGTCCCGTTGAACTGCAGCAAGCCCAGCGACACCGACGTCGGCTCGCCGCGGATGCCGAGCACCAACTCCACCGGGCTGCCGCCAGGCGCCTGCCCGCGATCTAGGTCCGCCGCGAGGGTCTGGCCGATGGGCTCGACCGGCGCGGTGTAAACCTCCGCCGGGGTGGGCGCGCGGAAGGTCCAGACCCCCGCGACCAGCTGCTGTGGCAACACAGCGACGGTCGGACGGGCGCTCGTCGAAGCCTCCGCGCCGGCGAGCACGAGGCCCAGCGAAGGGCGCGGGCCGTTACGGCATGAGTGCAGACCGACAGCCGGCGAGTCTGGGGACGCGGTGTAGCCAGGGACCTCGAAGTCCAGCGGGTCCCCCGCCGCGAAGGTGCGTGAACCCGTGCCGTAGACGACATCGATCTTCAGCCCGGTCCCGCTGACGAACGCGAGGTCGATCAATCCGTCGTCGTTGAGGTCTGCGATCTCGTAGGCCTCGAACGCGAACTCCCGAACGTCTAGCGCGACCGGCGGCGCGAACCGGGGTCCCTGCGGAAGACCCGTGGCGAACAACACGTGCGGCCGCTGGCCGATCGGCGCTTGCGGCCCAGGGACCAACACGATGTCCGGGAGCCCGTCGCCGTCGAAGTCTGCGACGCGACCGCTGTTCGAACCAGGCGGGGCTGCGACGGCCTCGACGTCACCGAGCGGCGGATCGGGTCGCGTCTGGCCAAGGACCAGCATGTGCTCGGCGGTTAGGCCACCCTCGTTCACGACGAAGAGGTCGGGCACGCCGTCGCCGTTGAAGTCACCCACGAGCAGGTCCCGCGGGTTTCGCTGCGGGTCGAGCTGATGGTTGCCTACCTGCTGGGGCGTCGCAAACGGTTGGAACATGCCGTTCTGCTGCGCCAGCAGCAGCTGCAGGAAGCCGACACCGCCCTGCTCCGTAAGGATGGCGAAGTCGGGCGCTGCGTCGCTGCTCGGAGCGCTGTCCAACCTGATCGGGACAGCTGCGACCGGCGTCTCGTCGAGCACCGCGCCGCGCGGACCGAAGAACGGGTCTGGGTTGGCGTAGAGGAACTCTTCGTCCGCGGCGAAGGTGGCGGTGAACGTCGAGCCATCCGCGCGAAGCGCGACGACCTGGAGGCGGATCGTTACGCGGCCGGGGCGACCGTCCGGCGACGGCGGGATCGTGAACACGAGCCGATCCAGCGACGAGTCGGCCGCTCGGAAGTCTTGAGCGGGGAGCTCCGTGACGCGCCCCCCCTTCTCGAACGACAGCGTGATGCTGTCGAAGTCGAGCTGCGCGGGGAGCGACGAGAAGTCGTAGGGCACCAGCGCCTTGCCGATGAGCGTGACTAGGCTGCCTCCCGTGGTCGGCCCCTGGCCGGGCAGCGCGAACTCGATGCGCGGCTCGTAGATCGCGTTGGAGACGACCGTTGAAACGCCAGCGACAGCGTCTTGCACCAGGATCTCGATCTGGTCAGGGAAGTCGTTGCCAGGGACCAGCGCGCGCAGCGTCGGCAGGCCGTTGACCGAAGGCTCGAACGAGAGCTCCGTGGCGAGGCGCACGGTCCGTACGCGCGGATCGATCGACTGCGGATCGCGGGTTCCGACGACCACAGAGAGGTCTCCGACGTCCGTCGCCAACAGACCATCGACGGTCATGGTGACGAAGCCTCCCAGCGGCGAGACCTTCAGCAGCCCAGCGCCGCTAGGCACGACCAACTCAGCGACCGGCTGCCGCACCAAAAGCACCGCCGCCGGGTCCGCGATGGCGCTCCCAGCCACGCGGACCTCGAACTGCGCCGCCACGTCACTGGACGTAGGGTCCACGCCCGCGCGGAGCGGCGCCGTGTCGAGCAGCACCGTGATTGTGGTCGCGTTGTTCTGAACAGAGATCGTGAGGATCTGCTGCAGCGCCTGTCGCCCATCCGCGCGCAGCACCACCTCCAAAGAGGTCTCGCCCGACAGGTCGGCCTCCGAGATCAAGACACGGGCCGTCCGGCCCGCCGGCGGCACCAACGGCAACGGCGCTGTGAGCACGCTCAGCTCCGGAGGGCGAGACTCCGCAGCGCCGCCGCCGCCGCCGCTGGCGCCGAGCGTCGTAGCCAGCCCCGCGCCGCAGCCAGCGAGCAGCAGCAGGAGAACGGCCGCCATCGCCTGGACGACGGGGATGGAACGCAAGGACCGGGCCATGGCTACTGACATCTTACCCCGAGCCGCGAAACGCGGACGACACCTCGTCTCATCGCTGGCGTCGACACCGTGGCGCCGCCGCATCAGCGCGATACAACTGCCCAAATGAGCCCACGAGATGCAGCCTGTTCCCCTCCGGCCGAGCGCCGGGTGTTCTGCAACCGAACGCTCAACATGCGGTCCGTGCACGCCGTGGGGTTCGACATGGACTACACGCTCGTGCACTACGACGTCGTCGAATGGGAGGCGCGCGCCTACGAACACGTCCGCCGCAAGCTGCTCGACCAAGGCCTCCCTGTCGGCGACCTGAAGTTCGACGCGCGCCTGTTCGCCCGCGGTCTGATCATCGACGTTCAAGAGGGCAACATCGTCAAGGCCAACCGCTTCGGATACGTCACGCGCGCCGCACACGGCACCAAGATGCTCTCGCACGAGCAGCAGCGCCGCGTCTACAGCGAGGTCTGGGTCGACCTCTCGGAGCCGCGGTGGGTCTTCCTCAACACGCTCTTCTCGCTGTCAGAGTCGTGCATCTACGGGCAGCTGGTCGACCTAAAGGACCAAAAGTGTGTGCCGGGTGACCCCAGCTACGACGAGCTCTACCGGACCGTCAACGACAGCATCAACGCAGCGCACCTCGAAGGGCAGCTTAAAGCCGACATCATCGACGACCCGGCGCGCTTCGTGGACCTCGACGACGACCTCGCGCAGACGCTGGTGGACCTAAAGCGCGCGGGAAAGAAGCTGTTTTTGGCGACCAACAGCGAGTGGCACTACACGCGCCCGATGATGTGCTTTTTGTTCGACGGTCGCCTGGGCGGCCAGAGCTGGCGGGAGCTGTTTGACCTAGTCATCGTTCAGGCCAAGAAGCCGGCGTTCTTCGAGAGAACCGCGCCGTTCTTCGAAGTGATCGACGACGATGGCAACGAGCGGCCGCTGCAGGGCGGACTGAAGCCCGGCGTGATCTACCGCGGCGGCGACGCCGAAGCCGTCCAAAAGTACTTCGATATGGACGGCGGCGAGATCCTATACGTCGGCGACCACGTCTACGCGGACGTCCACGTCACCAGCCGGATCCGGCGTTGGCGCACCGCGCTCGTGCTGCGTGAGCTCGAGGACGAGGTGCTCGCAGAGCAGCTCTTCGGCCCAGAGCAGCGCCAGCTCGAGCTCCTGATGAATGAGAAGATCGCGCTCGACGAAGAGCAGGCCATGCTCCGGCTCGCGCTGCTGCGGACTGCGCACGGCGAAGCCCCCCCCGCTCGGATGCCCGCGAGCGAGGCGGCCATGCAGGAGCGCGCGCGGCAGCTGCGCCAGCAGATCGAAGAGCTCGACGCGAGGATCTCACCGCTGGCGCAGGCAGCGAGCCAGCTAGGACACTCGCGTTGGGGTCTCGCGATGCGGGCGGGCATCGACAAGAGCCGCCTCGCCCGAGAGATCGAAGGTCACGCCGACGTCTACACGTCACGTGTCAGCAACTTGGCGCACGTCACCCCCTACGGCTACCTGCGCGGACCGCGAGGATCCCTCCCACACGACGTCCGCTGACCGACGGGGCAGCGGCGACGGAGGGTCAACGCGGCGCCGCGACTGCGTCGACCGCCTCAGCCACGGACGCCGCGGTCTGGAGACCGCGCAGGCCGTAGCGCACGACGCCAGCGGCGTCGACCACGTAGGTGATCGGCGTGACCTGGGACCAATCCGCCTTGTGAAACTTCTCCATAAACGCGTCGTCGGCCATCAGAACCGGGGCGCGGAACTGCTTGCGCGCGATCGTCGCCGCGGTCGTCGCGGCGTCGACGTCGAGCAAGACGTCGGTCATCACGTGGAGCCACACCGTGTCGTCGTCCGCGCGCGCCTCCAGCGCGCGGATCGCCGGCGCTTCGACGTCGCACGAGTGGCAATACGAACGGAAGAAGTGCAGCACGACCCGCTTGCC
>NYVR01000044.1 GCA_002684655.1 Planctomycetota bacterium
CGCGAATCGCACATCAGACCCGATAATCGCCAAAGAAGTGAAACGCAGCAGAATGCGCCCGACGTTTCTGTGTTGCCTGGCTTCCGCGCTCCGCGCCGCTCCCGTCCTGGGACGCGCGTCGGCGTCGCGGGCGCGCGGAGAACTCGGGCCCATGCTTGGGGGCGCAACTGGGCCTACACGTGGAAGGTTGCGCGAGCTCGACGCGACCAGTTCAAAAGCAAGTGCAGCAAGCGCTCAACTTGTGCCACGTGTTCGCACTAGCCCTCGCAAGCCTCGGCGCAACCGCAAAGCACGACGTGATTCGAATTATGAGCGTGCCCCGCTGCACGGCCTTAATGGCGCGCTCGCCTTCACCCAATTGAACAGCGACGAGGCGCTTGTGCGTGCCACCGAGATCGTGACCGCGATCTACAGCAGTCCAGGTCAGCACGAAGATACACAGGCGCCAGCCCAATGGAGTCGCTTAGACCCTGTCATTCTCACCACAACCTTGGAACCAGTCACAACGCGCCCGCCGCCGCAGGTCCTAGACACCACTGTCGCACCAGCCACTGTTTCTGCCGACAGCAGCGACGACGGCGTAGCCAGCCCTTCCCCTTCACCCGAAACTGCCACGCCGAAGACGGCAGACTCCGCGTCGGGCGTGGACGAGGCTGCAGACGAAACGGAGCCATCGTGGTTCGTTCGACCCACCAAGCCCGTGCTGAAATCTGTCGTCGATGTCAATGCCACCGAGGATGCCGCCTTCGAGAGCGACGGCGCTGGCGAGGCTGCACAGGACCTGGACAGTGATGCTATGTCGGAGGACGAAGCGGCAGCGACGGCGATGGAAAAACTCGCAGCAAGGGCGGGCGTGCCGGTTCAGACCACCTTGGCACCAGAGCCGCGCGACCGGGATATGCTGCCGGAAGGCGAGGATTCGAGAGAAGACGACGGCCACAAACTAGAGAAAGACAAGCAAATATTCTCATTGATTCAGTATCTTTGGCCCTGTCTTCTGACCATAGCCGCGGTGGTGACGGTTCTCCTTTCTGGCTTCGCGCTCTACAAGGCGCTGACGAAGCCCCAGCTGACGCAATGCCACGTTGCGGATTGCCAGGTGAAACTGTTGCTTGTGCTCCTCATGCTCTGTCCCCTGCTCAGGGCAAAACTGTCCGACGAAGAAGCATTCGTGCATTTCATTGTTGCGATGCGATCTGCGATCGAGGGCGCACTCTTTATCATACTTTTCTGCACGCTGCCCTCATTGGCAATCGGTTTTACGAGACGTGCAGCCGAAGCGCCGCTCCCCGAGTACGAGATGCACGACAGCCACGGTCCAACTAGGGACTTTCCCCTCAACGACGAGGTGCGCAAGGAATTCCTGGGCGACAAGGTCTTTTGTACCGACGAGGCCAGGCGTACAGAGATTTCGCAGCTGTCAGAGGTTCTCGGTCCCGAGCTTTACCAGTCCCGCCGCAGAATCCTCATCTTAATGGGCGCGCGCACTTGTATCCTGCTCTCGTACTCCACTCTCATGGTCATTGGGCTAATCCCAGGCAGCCAAGAGGGTATCATGGGCAGGATCTTCAGACAAATCAGTGCGGTTTGCAGCGCGACGTTACTCTTCATGGCACTTTGGGTTGGCGAAAAAAAGCTTTCGCTTTCCAGTCTCTACGGCGACACGACGCCTGGCCGCCCAGAGACTCCTGGCAAGGTGCGAAATACCTGGCTCGGAAAATGGTTCTCCACAGGGCCCATGCAGTACATGCTACAGAGGGCATGGAACGTCACCCCCTCTTTCTTTTCCCAGCAACGTGTGATAGCGCTCTTACCCCTTACGGTTGTCTGCATCGAAGTCGTCATCTGTCTTCTCATTTGGAGGGGAATGAAACTGTCTTTCACTTTCAGCGAGCTGCTGTCCTGCGTGGTGCTCATCTTGGGGGTCGCGACGACGGGGCTGTACTTCGTCATGATGGGCGAATGCAAGGTTTACACGCTCTGGGCCTCTCGGCAGAAGCTCTGGCCCGAGACGATCCGCGGGTACGTGAGCAAGCTCGTCTACATCTTCACACCAATGAGACCATTTGAGGTGTCAACTGATCAGGTAGTAGCCCTGGCCGACGACCCTGAGCTCCTGGATACGGAGATTCACTTCTGCTGCGAAGCAACGCGCGAAGAAGCCGCGGGCGTCTTGAAAGGCACGCACGAGGTGAGGAGCATCTGGAGGGGAGTACTATTCGACATCTTTTCGGTCCGAGTGCGCAGCAAACTCCTAGCGATCTGCATGATCACACTCGTCATGAGCCGAGGCTTCATATGGTACTTGGCGATCGTGGAGTCGCTCAACGACGTGTTCTACGGTGGAGGAGGAGAAGATTGTGTGAAATATCTTGGTCTGAATCGCAAGACTCTGCCAGACTACTGCGCAGACAACGGGATCCCATGTGGGGCGGCCATGGGATGCGCGCAAGCCTTTATCTTCATAGCCTACTCCTTCTTTTCCTTCGTCGCCTTTGGAATTCTCATGGTGGGCAACAACGTTTACATGTCCAAGCACTGGCTTTTCCTCGCATTGCCAGGCTTCCTCTACATGCTCGTGAAAAATTGTGAGATCATTGCGAGACCAGACAAATCTCAGAACATTTGTGTAACTCATCCACCAGACATTAGTCAACTCCACCAGGTCTTATACATTGTCTGGGCGACCGTGAATGTATGTCTGTCTATTCTGGGCATGTATACCGTGGTCAAGACCTATGCTCGTGGCGAGGAGCATGGCGATTTTTACATGTCATCGCAGGAATCCAACATGCACGTCGCGCGGCTCCTTTCCGCCAGCTCCAGGGAGGAGGATCCCGCACACAAAGAGCTGCATCATTCCGACGGCGACTACCCTGCCTTCCTCATTTCGGGGGCCGCAGTATCCCTTCCCGTCCTGATCGGGTTTGCCTTCTTAGTCGTTTACATCGCGAAGGTCATGCTGCGTTACACAGAGATTGCGCAGAATTTCGTTCAAGCATTGAATGGTACTGCGGACGCAGGAGAGATGTTCAGACTCCTCGACGTTAACTACGACAACAAGGTCAGCATGAACGAGCTGAGTATTGACACGGGGCTAACGCTGCTCGGCAAGGGCTCGCTCAGTGAAGCGATCAGAATGCTTTGGCGCATGGTCCAGAGAGATTCAGATGAGAAAAGACTCAATCTAGACGAGGCTCGCGATTTCCTCAAGAATATCTACGTCGGCGCAACGGCGCTCAGAGCCCTCACCGTCGGCAACATCAACTTGGCCAGCGAGGCTCTCGTGAGATGCCTGGACAAATCGCCAGAAGATGGTGCACTCAGCGAGAAGGAGATGCCGATGGGCGTGTTGCAGGCAATGATGTACGCGTTATCCCCAGACTTCGCGAGCTTACTTGGCAACGAGCTGACGTATTTTTGGAGGGAATCTGACCTCAACGGTGATGGCAAACTTGACCAGCCAGAAGTGGCGTCTTTCATAAGGCGGATCAAAGAACGCGCGTACTCGATGACAGAGGCGATGTCCAATGCCACGATGGGACTGATAAAGGGTGCCCGTGACGCTTTCAATGCGATGCCCAAGAAAAACGCGAACCTCACGGTGATCGTGGAGCTTCGCGACAAGCTCAGAATCGCACAGGCCGAGGCTCACCGCCGTCACGAGTTGGTGGACGTCACGGATTGGCTCTCCGATGTGGGCATCCCAAGGAGCATCATCAGCAACGTCACCGCGGCCTTCGCGAGCGCGCTCTTGATCGCTACGCAAGGTTCTCCATATCCCGCCCAGACGGCCAGGGGCGCGTTCACCACGACGCTAAAGGTCTTCGCGCCGTCGGTATACGATGATGCACTGCTGTGGCTTGCCAAGCCAGAGGAAGATCAAGAAGATGAGGACGCTGACGATGGCGACGACGCGAGTGAGGGAGGCAATGATGCAAACGATTCTAGCGATGATCAAGGCAACCATGACGAAATCGAGCTTAGCTTCTTCCAAATGGAGTCGCGCACTTCGTTTATGTCATCGCAACAATTCACCAAAGCTTCGCAGTCGGCGACCGTTGTTCAGCCCGCGCTAGAGCGCCTTCGGGCAGTCGACCCAGTGCTCGCCAAAGGTATCTCCAAGTTGGTAGCGGAGATGATCATACCGATGCTCGAGGGCGTCGCCCGCGGGGTGGTGTTTTTGAAGGCTCTGCAAGAACCTCCACGGACGTGCGCCGAATTTGCCTTGAAAAGATTAGACACGGATGGGGATAGGCGGTTGAATGCAGACGAGCTAGGTCTTACCTTTGCACTGGCCCTTTTTTCGCCTTCACTCACATCGATGGCGCCCACGGTCATGAAATTGGTGACCTTTGGCAAGAAAGACTCAAAAGGAGAGTACACCATTGGGAAAAAGGAAGTCGGCGTCGTCATGTACTTGGCGCAGGCGGTTCTCCGTGACTACATTGGGGACATCGACGGTGATGGCGAAGTCTCGGACGCTGACCTGGCTGTTGCCACGGACGTGGCGACTGGTGAGGTGAGCACGACGACCACGACAACGACCACGACGAAGATGACGACGACAACCGAAGAGGAGGAGGAGGAGGAAGAGGAGGGGTTCGATCCCGAATCCGTGGTCGACCCCTACGCCGTGGTCGCCGAGAAGGGTTCCGACGAAGCAGAGTTTGGTCTCCTGCAGGTGCCAACAATGCGCGGAGGGAATGCCGCGCATCGCGGGCTTGCAGGACACTTCGAGCAGGGTTTGTTGCTGCAGCGCGAGCACGTGAATCTACGCCGCATGCTACAAAAACTTCAGCAAGATCCTGCGGAGGCGGTCGCGCCATCGTCTGAGGTTGTGTCGGGAGGCTCGGGCATGAGGACGATGGCTGAGACGGCCATCCTTCGCGTGGTGAAGTTCTTTACAACGATGGACTTAAGGCGCATTGAGTATTGTCTCTACTTTTCGGTGCTCTTTGCGCTCGCCGTCGCCATGTACACGGTCACCGCCACTTTCAAGGGTTACAAAAAAATGTTCAGGAAGTGTCAGAAGGGCGACTACCACTTTCAAGGCGGCCACAACTTCAAGAAATCGTTGGAGCGGCCAGACAATGCAACATTCTTCCCGGGCATGCTCCTCTCCACTTGCATCTTCTGCTTTCTCACGGTATTCTCCGTGCTCTTTATCTTCCTTTGCTTCGCTACAAGCTGGTTTTTCGTCGTGGAAGTGCTTTGCCATTACTTGGGTCCTCTCGTGCTAGGCGTTTTCATCACATGGCTGGTGCAATTGATCCTGCTCCGAATCATTGGGATGAGCTGGTTCTGCATGGAGAGAGGAGAGGTGGTTCGTCCTCGGGTATTTTCCATGCTTCTAATAATGTTGTCTATCACCAACTTCGCCATGGGCATCTTCGCGATCGTGCCGCGATTTGCCATCGTGCCAATCGTCCTCACAAACTTCTTTCGTTTGGACACGACCCTCGTAGGCAAAAAGTGGCAACGCTTGGATCCCGGTTTCCAAGCATTCGTGACTACGACTGCTTTGAGCTACGAAAAACTCAACCCGGTACGTCGCGCTTTCATAAGCCAATTGATGACGCAAAGTGGCCACCTCTATGGACCGAAGGCTGAAGGCCAGGAGTGCTCGACGAAGGTCACGCCACGGCACCGGCGCCTGCAGTTGCGGAACAAATGGTGGTTGGCGACAATTCTGAGTCGAAATAACTCGCTAATCGCGGAGCGAAGGTTCGAAAACAAGGAAATGAAGGAACCCTGAGACGGGAGAAAGGGACCACGCGTGCCAAAGCATCGTGCCAGTAGCACCGTTATTACTTGTATAGCCAG
>NYVR01000045.1 GCA_002684655.1 Planctomycetota bacterium
ATGAACCCGTCGCTATCCAGCAGCCTGCGACTTTCGCGCAGCACGTCGAGGTCGCGGCGACGCTCGCGGTCTATCGCGAGGTCGTCGTGCGCTTGCCCGGCAAGGCGCTCGGGCAGTCCTTGCTGCTGATCGTGGAGCCGCGCATCATCTCTGAATGACGCGTCTGCGGTCGTGCCGCGACGGGCGGTTCGCACCAGCTGTCCGTTCTAGACGCTTTCTGTCCAAAGGGCTCAACCCATAGCGCCTGCGATCCCCACATAAGATCCGATGTCCTCTAGACGACTCTCTCTCGCGCTGTCCGCGATGCTGCTGCTCGGCAGCGCCGCGTGTCAGCTCAACCGCGTCGACGGTAGCCGCGTAGACCCGCAGCGCAGTGATCTGCTCAGGGAACTTTTGGTCGCATACGCGGCGAATGCGTTCGACGGCTGGCGCGCGCACGTCGCCGAGGACGCTGCGGCGTCATGGAACAACCTGGAGATGGACGGCGTCGAGCTCATCGCGGGCTTGGCTGCGGCGCACACGCTGTTTGACGCGATCGAGCTGAAGGATCTTCGGGTCGTGACGGTCGCGGACGCCGGCGAGGCGGCGACGTCCTTCGCCCGGACGATGTGGTGCGCGACGGTCCGTTCGAACGGCGCGCGGGTTGCGCTCCCCATTCAGATCACCGTCGAGTGGTCAGGCGACCGGATCGTCGCCTTCCACGAGGTGTTCGATAACGGCGCGCTCGAGACGGCGATGGGCGCCGGCGGCTAACGCCGGCGCCGTCGCGGCCACCTAGTCGTCGTCGCCTTTGCGGAGCTTCTGCAGCTTCTCGGCTGTGACCTTGGACTTCGGATCGAGCTCCAGCGCGCGCGCGAAGCTCTTCATCGCGCCTTCCTTGTCGCCGACGGCGACCTGGTAGTCCCCGAGCGAGTCGTGGGCGTTGGCGATCTCCGGACAGACGCGGGCATACATCCGGAAGTGGTCACCGGCGGCCTTCTGGTTGCCTGCAGCGAGCTCGAGGTAGCCGAGCATGTTGTGCACGCCGCCGCATGCGGGCCAGCGCCAGGCGACGCGCCGCATGATCGCGAGCGCCTCGTCGGCCTCGTCGGCCTCTGCGAAGAGGAAGTAGGCGAGCTGCAGCGCCAGCATCGGGTCATCCGGCGCGAGCACCATCGCCTTGCGCGCCAGCGTCAGCTTCTCCTCCGTGGTCGCCGCGTTGATGGACTGGACGAACAGGCGCGCGGCCATCGGCTGGCCTCCCATGTTTTCGGCGGCCTTGGCGAACGCGGCTTTGTGGCCTTCGGGGTCGCCGTGGAACCAGCACGCCGTGGCTTCGCCGATGTAAGCGAGGCCGAGCGTGGGGTCCTTCTCGAGCAGCTTGGCGCCGTGCGAGCGCGCGGTCTCGGCGTCGCCGTTGACCGCGGCCCAGTACATCTTGAAGTAGTCGGGATACAAACCCGCGACCTCGGTGCGGTAGCCCATGTACTGCAGGGAGAGCTCGCCGTCTGCGACCTCCATCCAGCGGTCCCACACGAGGCGCCCGCCGCGCTCGACCACGACGCCGTGGAAGCGCTTGGTGTGCGTCATGTCGAAGTCCTTGTAGGTGACCGACCCGTAGACGCTGGCGCAGTCGCCGTAGACCTTGACGCCCTTGACGTCGCAGGTGACGGAGTCCTCCCAAAAGTCTTTCGGGTTGGCCATCGACAGGTCGACTTTTTGCGGCGCCGCGAAGCCCGCGTTGAAGTAGGTGGTCTCTTCGGAGAGCCCCTCGCGCCAGGCCTTGGCGCCCGCTTCGTAGCCGACGAGGCCAGCGTGGAAGTCGACAGCGAACTCGCGGACCGCCGCTTCGCTGAGCGCGCCCGCGGGGGCCGCCGCGCGCTGGTGCACGATCTTCCAGGGTTCTCCCTGCTGGTCGGCGCGGCTCGCGGTCAAGGTCATCGTGTCGCCGTCGCAGCGCCAATTCTGCTCGTAGTGCGTGGTCACGCCGCGGCTGTGCTCCGTGTAATGCCACCGCTCTCCGTCGGCCGAGACGCTGCGCAGCGTCGACTCACCAGAGAAGAGGATGCCCGTGTCGAAGCCGGACGAGTAGCCGACCACCGCGCCGCGCTCTTCGTCCCAGAAGGTGACGCTGGTGCCGACCGTCAACACCTTGCCGTCTTCGGTGACCCAACGGTGGGACCGCAGGACTTGGTCGCCGTCCTCGCTGAGGTGCGTCGACTGCCGCGCCGTGTAGCGCAATCCGGCGGGGACGCCTTCCCACATCTCCTGGGTCGTGTCGGTCGCGGTCCATACGCCCAGCTCTCCGTTGGCGATCACCGCTTGCTTGTATTCGGTCCAGCTCTTGGGGCCTTCGCTGGTGTCGACGGCGCGCCCTTGCATGGACGCGACGTCGCTTGGCGTGCTGTTCGCGCTGCTTACCTGGCAGGCTTGGGCGAGCAAGGCGAGCGAGAGCGCGGCGACGCCGCGCCCGGTGAGTGGATTTGATGACATAAGGGCCATGATTGGATGGTTCGAGTGAGTGCGACGGTCCGTTCGCGGCGTCTCGCGCCTCGTTAACAGCGTCGAGGGCGACAAGCGCGGGCAGTGTAATCGGCGCGCGCCTCAGGGCGACATCGCGAAGCGCCCGCGCGCGGCTGCGTTGGCCGCCGCGATCCGCTGCGCGAGCGCGCTGTGGTCGCGGTTGACGCTCGCGTGACAGTCAGCGGCCTCGGTAACATGACGAGATGCGGGGCCGTCTCCACCACATCTTGCTCGCGGCCGTCGTGAGCTGCGCGGTGATGGTCGCGCAGCGCAGCGCTGTCCGCTTGCGCGTCGGGTATGCGCAGTCGCAGCCGCAGGCGCGCGCTGAGCTGCGCGGGCTCGCGCGGAGCTACGCCACCCGCGAGGACTGGGAACGAAGACGCGAGGTGCTGCGCCGCGAGCTGCGCGCTGGCGCAGGCCTCACGGAGCTGCCGGCGCGCACGCCGCTGAATCCGCGCTTCGTCGATCGGCGCGAGCACGGCGCGTATTCCGTCGAAGAGGTCGCGTTCGAGAGCGCGCCAGGGTTCTACGTGACCGGCTCGCTCTATCGCCCCATGAACCATCAGGGCGACCTCGCGGTGATCCTCAGTCCGCATGGTCACGCTGGTCGGTTTGCCTCCGGCCGGCAGGCGCGCTGCGCCGTGCTGGCGTGCATGGGGGCCGTGGTCCTGGCCTACGACATGGTCGGTTATGGCGACACCAAGGAGCGGGGCTGGTCGCATCGGAAGACGCCTGAGGTGCTTCGCATGCAAACCTGGAACAGCACGCGCGCGCTGGACCTGCTGCTTTCGCTGGAGGGCGTCGACGCAGCGCGCGTTGGCATGACTGGCTGCTCTGGCGGCGGCACGCAGACGTTTCTCCTGACGGCGATCGATGAGCGCGTGCGCGTGGCCGTACCCGTGTGCCAGATCTCTGCGCACTTCTTTGGCGGCTGCGTATGCGAGAGCGGCATGCCGATCCACTGGAGCGAGCGGCATAAGACCAACAACGTCGAGATCGCCGCGATGGCGGCGCCGCGCCCGATGCTCATGGTCAGCAACGGGGGTGACTGGACGCGGAATACGCCGCAGGTCGAGTTCCCTTACGTGCGCCACGTCTACGCGCTCTATGGCGGCGAGGGCCTCGTCCAGAACGCCCACTTCGCTGACGAGGAGCACGACTACGGCGTCAGTAAGCGCATGGCGGCCTATCCGTTCTTGGCGCGTCATCTCGGCCTCGACCTCGCCGCGGTCACGGATGAGGCGGGCGCCGTCGACGAGTCGCTCTTCGTCGAGGAGAGCTACGCGCGGCTGTTGGTGTTCGGCGACGATATGGCGTGGCCGGATAACGCGGTGAAGCCGAATACGCGCTTGCCGTAGTTAGATACGGCGAAGTCGGATGATTGCGCCGGCCGAACTTGTTGTGATCGCTTGGTTCCGCGAGCGGGATGCAACGAATCGACAAAATGGCCGGGGCCCCGGCCTCGCCGCCTACGGCTTCAAGATTCCGCGCATTTTTTTCGCGCTGCCGAGGGCTCCCTGAGCCGCTTCGGTTAGTCGCCGCAAGTCGCCGAACAGTGGCCGTCTGCGCATTTGGGGAGCGGCGTTTCCAGGTCTCGCTGCGCGTGTGGAAAGAGGGGTAGGCGGCGAAGTTGTGCGCTTGCGAGCATCGCAAAAAAGTTCCGGACGAAGTGTTCGTTACGAACTTGTCCTCCTGTTCTGGAGTAACCCCCTACATGTTGCTGAACCTGTTTAACTTCCTCCCCGCTGACTCCGCCATGCTGAACCCGACGGACTACGTGGGCATCTCCTTCTTCGCCATCATGATGGCGATGATCGCCGCGAGCGTGTTCTTCTTCCTCGAGACCCAACGGGCCGAAGGCAAGTGGAAGACGTCCCTGATCGTCGCAGGCCTCGTAACCATGGTCGCTGCATGGCACTACAGCTACATGCGCGACATGTGGGCGGGCTCGTACGACGCCGAAACCGGCGTTGGCAGCTCCCCGGTCGTGTTCCGCTACATCGACTGGCTGATCACCGTCCCGCTGCAGATGATCGAGTTCTACCTCATCCTCGCAGCGATCACGAAGGTGTCGTCGGGCATCTTCTGGCGCCTGATGCTGGGCACCCTCGTCATGCTGCTCGGCGGCTACATCGGCGAGTCGGGCCTCGGCAACAACACGGTGTTCTTCGCCATCGGCATGGCCGGCTGGTTGTTCATCCTCTACGAGATCTTCGCCGGTGAGGCGAGCAAGGTCTGCGCGGCTTCCGCCCCGGCGGGCGTCCAGAAGGCCTACGGCGTTCTGCGCATCATCGTGTCGCTCGGCTGGGCGATCTACCCGATCGGTTACTGGATGCAGGATGCAGCTCAGCTGAACCTGATCTACAACATCGCGGACGTGGTCAACAAGATCGCCTTCGGCGCGATCATCTGGTCGATCGCCACCGCGAAGCACGACGCCTGATCCTGCAACGCCTGACAGCCCGCGCGCCGCGCGGGCTGCACCCCCGATGACCGACTCTCCCCAAAGCCGCTCTGCCGCCGTCCAAGCGGCAGAGCCGACCGTAAGCGTCGAAGACGTTCTCGGTCCGCTGCTTGGCTCGACCATGAGCCAGACAGCAGGCGCGTCGGTGACGTTGGACGCGGCGCGTTACCACCTCGCCTCCGGAGGGAAGCGGGTGCGCGCGGGCCTCGGGCATCGAAGCGCTTCGGCCTTCGGCGTCTCTGACGCCGATGGTGTCCTGATCGGCGCCACGGCCGAGCTGATCCACAACGCCTCGCTGGTCTACGATGACCTGCAAGACCGGGATCGCACGCGCCGCGGTCGAGACGCTGTCTGGGCTCGATTCGGGCCCGACGTCGCGCTCTGCACGGGCGCTCTGCTGCTCTCAGCGTCCTATGGGGCGCTGGCGAAGCTGAGTATGCCTGAGCGAGTGGCAGACATGGTGGCACACACGCACCGCCGAACGGCGCACTTGATCCACGGTCAGACCGCGGACCTAGCGTGCGTCGACGGCGCCGCGCCGAGCGCGAGCCAATACGAGCAGATCGCCGCGGATAAGTCCGGGGTCCTGTTCGCGTTGCCGCTAGAGCTCGCGTGCATCTATTCGGGTCACCAAGAGTTCACGAGCCGCGCGCGTCGCGCTGCGAACTTGTTTGCCGTCGGCTACCAAATCGCCGACGACATCGCCGACGCCGACGAAGACCTCGCCAGAGGTCGCCTCAACTACGTTAGCCTGCTCTCATCGGAGCACGGCAACGCACACGCCCTGCGCCTCGCGCGCGGTCGCTCTTTGCTGCTGCTGGCCGAGTCGGTCGCTGTAGCTGAGCGGCTGCCAAGCGACGCAGGCTCGTTCCTCGCCGAGCTGGCGACAGACCTGTCGGCTCGAGTCTGAGGGACGTCATGCGAGCGATTGTCTGCGGTGGAGGATTCGGCGGCATCGCTGCCGCCCTTCGCCTGCGGGCACGCGGTTACGATGTCACGCTGCTGGACCGTTGTCCGCAGCTTGGCGGACGCGCCCGCACGTTCGAGCGCGACGGCTTCCGTCACGACGCGGGCCCCACGGTCGTGACCGCGCCGTTCTTGCTCGAAGAGCTGTTCCAGCTCTTCGGGGAGCGGCTGTCCGATCATCTGAAGCTCGTCCCGCTGACTCCCTGGTATCGATTCCAATACCCGGACGGGTCGAGGTTCGACTACGGCGGGTCGGTCGAGGACACCCTGAAGGAGATCGAGCGCATCGACCCCAGGGACTGCGACGGCTACCTGAAGCTGCTTGAGCACAGCAAGCGCATCTTCGATGTCGGCTTCACCGAGCTCTCCGCTGTGCCGTTCCATAATTTCGGCACCATGGTCAAGCAGGTGCCAAAGCTGCTGAACCTGCGCAGCGACCTCACGGTCTGGAAGCTCGTCTCGCGCTACCTCAAGAACCCCAAGCTGCAATGGGCGTTCTCGATCCAGCCGCTGCTGGTCGGCGGCAATCCGTTCGATACCACGAGCATCTACAGCCTGATCCACCACGTCGAGCGAGAGTGGGGGATCCACTTCGCGATGGGCGGCACCGGCGAAATCATCAACCAGCTGGGCAACCTGATGGAGCGCCAGGGAGTGCGCGTCGAGCTGAACCAGACCGTCGCCCGGGTCGACATCGAAGGCGGCGTCGCTCGGGGCGTCACGCTCGAGGACGGCCGCGAGCTGACCGCTGACATAGTCGTCTCTAACGCTGACGCGGCTTTCTTGCACAAAGAGATGATCCCGCGCGAGCACCAGAGCATGCGCTCGCGACTGAAGCTGAAGGCCGCGCACTACTCGATGGGGCTTTTCGTCCTCTACTTTGGAACCAAGCGGCAATACGAGGACGTCGTCCACCACACGATCTGGTTCGGCAAGCGCTACCGGCCGCTGTTGGATGACATCTTCAACAAGAAGATCTTGGCCGACGACTTCTCGCTCTACCTGCACCGCCCGACCGCGACGGACCCGAGCTTCGCGCCAGACGGGTGCGACAGCTTCTACGTGCTGTGCCCGGTGCCGAACCTACAGGGCGACGTAGACTGGTCGGTCGAGGGGCCTGCGCTGCGTGACCGCATCGTCGCCGCGCTCGACGACTCGATCCTGCCAGGTCTACGCGAGACGATCACCGCGGACTTCTACATGACGCCCGCGGACTTCAAGCAGGACTACCTCAGCGTGCACGGCGCGGGCTTCTCGGTCGCGCCGATCTTCCGTCAGTCGGCCTGGTTCCGGTTCCACAACCGGGCCGAAGGCGTGCGCAACCTCTACCTGGTCGGCGCCGGCACACACCCGGGCGCAGGGATGCCGGGCGTGTTGTGCTCTGCAAAGGTCCTCGACGAGTTGGTGCCAGCGGCGGTGTCATGAGCGCGCCGCAGGGTGACGCGCTCGCGCGTGCCGACGCTGTATTGCGCGAGCACGGCAAGACGTTCACCTGGGCGCGACGGTTTCTCGGCAGGCGCCACGCTGAGCGGGCGACACGACTCTATGCGCTCTGTCGGCGCCTCGACGACCTCGCCGACGAGGCGGCCGACCGCGACGTCGCCGCGACCAGCCTCCAGGCGATCCGCGCCGAACTCGAAGCGGGAAAGTCGGGCGATCCGCTGATCGCATCCGTGCTGCAGCAGTTCGGGGGCAACGAGGCGGCGCGCCAAGCGGTCGTCGCCCTGGTCGACGGCGTGATGCGTGATCTGCGCGAGGTCGCGTTCGATTCGGACCGCGAGCTGATGCGCTACTGCTATCGCGTCGCGGGGACCGTCGGCGTGATGATGTGCAGCGCGCTCGATCAGCCTGACCCAAACGCAGCGCCGTTCGCGGTGGACTTGGGGATCGCGATGCAGCTGACCAACATCGCGCGCGACGTGCACGAGGACA
>NYVR01000046.1 GCA_002684655.1 Planctomycetota bacterium
CAAGCTTCTGATTGGTGGCATGGGTATCGAAATCTGTGGAAAGTGCGAGTTCAAGCAAACTCAAAAACTTGGCCTCAGCACGCACCATTTGAAGGTGCGCTTGGGCAAGCACTTTGAACACGGACAGCAGCTTGATGTGTCTTGTTGGCAGGAGCGCTTCCGCTCGGTGCCCGTATCTCAAGGTGCAAAGGCAAAGGAGAGTCTTACCTGCGCGTCTGGAAATTGGCTAGCCAGTGACGGTCATCTTGGGCTCGCGAACTTTGCTTGCGCAGCATGTGTTCAAGTTGTCAATCCCAGTTACAGGCGCCTCAACGATGCCGCCCAGCAGGAGCTCTACTTCTCTGCCTCCATGGTCACTGAGATTTTTATTTCGAAGGGAGCGGAATTCAACGGGCTACTTCACGATGGCGCATTCTCCCAGGACAATCGGCGCCGCAATCCTCAGCGTGCGGACAAATTCCTTGTCACAATGGGAGATAAGCACATCAACATCCAGACAGTTGAGGATGCACCCCGTTGCATCACATCATCAGAGAACAAGAATCCATTCTCTTCATCTTTTGCCCCTACTAAGCTCTCCGCTGCAAGATGCGAAGACCAGGGTACTGAGCAACGCTTCACCTCCGAGGCCCTTCCAACTGTGATGCAGAGTCAGGCAATCTCCCAAGGCCTGATGCCTAAGCCGCAGCGTACCTCCTGGATCAGCTTCCCAATGAAGCAGACTCATTCTTCAAGCTTTTGGTCGAAGTGGTGGATTATCAAGCAACTTCTTCATCTTTCCGTCAACCTTGATTGCGGGGAGAGTGGCATGGGTGCAGTTGGCTCTCTGATCTGGGAAACTCGAAACAGGCAAGACACTTCGCTCGTGACGGCCTGCCATCCAGCATCGATGCAGGCTGGTGACCCAGAGATGAAGTCCATACAAATGGTGAAGGCTACAAATGAAAAGGACAGCTATGGTCTTCTCTTCCACTTCCCTCGAGACGACACCCAGTCAACAGATGGAGGCAACGATTTCATGATCTGCAATCCAGGTGACGCCATCTCCAAGATGTTATTCCAGAACCTGGAGTGGAAGTACCAGTGCAAACCCTTGGTTGGAATGGGTCAGTGCCACCCTTTCTTCACTCCTGATGTTGACATCAAACCTGGTTCCCAGATCGCACAGGTGGCTATTGAATGTGCCAGGGATGAGTTGCTGATGTCAATCCTTGGAGAAAATAAGGGAAGGCTGGCATTCAGGTATCGCTACACTTGCTGTGGCTCAGCGGGTCTCCCCATTTCCGTGGCACCCAAGAACATGTTCGAGAGACAGCGCTTCGACGCAACTGAAGGAATCTTTTGCCCGGAGAGTCGGGACACTTCCGGAAGGCTTGTTTTCAGGCAGATTAAGTCGTTTAAGGAACTCGGCTACAAAGGGGCTCCTGAAGAGGAGCCAGCAGAAAACGCCGTTCCGCCAACGCCAGCACCTCCTCCACCTCCACCTCCTGATGCAAAGTTGATGAACATTATTACGGAAGGTGCACGCGGCGTCGGCGGCTGGGGTGGCTGGTGCACATGTCCCGATGGACAGAAGTACGAAGTCGGTGATTACAGCAATGGCTGCCACAGCATCGCGTGCGTCCATGGTATGCCGGGCGATTGTCACAAACAGCATGGTAACTGGGTCGGCAGAGGAAGGATGGTGACGTGTGCCCAACCAAAGAAGCCCAAATACTTGGGTTGTTACACGGACAATAGTCATCGCGACCTCAAACATGGGCCTAAGTACCATGCAGTCCTACATGGATGGAGACCGGAAACGTGCCTGGTCGCATGTGCCAATTATGGCTACAAGTATGCAGGTCTCCAAGCTAATGGCTGGTGCAATTGTGACTTCACTTATGGAACTCCGGCAAGCCATTATCACAAAAGGAGTGATTCTGAGTGTGGCGCTCATGTCCCCAGGCTTGGAGGTAGCTGGCGTAATGCAATCTATGTGGCGGAAGACTGGAATAGTAAGGAGAGAAACATGAAATCGTGGACATGGGATGACAACCGAAAGACCGCCGCGACAATGAGATGCCATCCCTCGCACAAATTTTGCTTGGCGTGGGAAGGTAGCAAGGTTTATTGCTATGGAAGCACCCGTGGATGTCTCTGGGGCCACAACAGTTGTCGACATGATAAAGACTGTTTGAAGTATGACAGCCTGAGCCCGAAGTACACTGACGGTGACAAGCCTCCATGTCCAGCCAGTGGCTGGAGAGCTGAGGCCAGGTGCCCGCCCGGTGGCGTCAAGGGCGGGAAAAATGGAAAGCTCAGAGTTCCTGCACTTCGACATGGTATGAGAGTTGCTATGAGAGGCGGTCGCTGGAACCGTTACTGCGCAGATGAAATCAACCGAATCAGATGCAACAGGAATCGCATTGGAGGCTGGGAGAGATTTTGGGTCACCAATGCCGGCAGTGGCTTGGTGGCCCTGAAGGGAGGCCACTGGTACAGGTGGTGTGCCGACGAGATCAACACTGTCAAATGCAACAGGAATGGTATTTGGGGCTGGGAAAAGTTCGAAGTCGGTTATGTAGACCAGACGAGGGTTGCTCTTAAGGGAGGGCACGGCAAGAGGTTTTGTGCAGATGAAGGAAATCAAGTCAAGTGCAACAGAAACGGCGTATGGGGTTGGGAGAAATTCAGAGTGGAGTGCCGTGCAGGATGCTCTTCGCTGTTGGAGACCAGCGCGGAAAGCCTTGATGTCGCGAATTCTTCAAGTTTCGAGAATACTAGCGCCGAGGTTGAAGCAGCAGAGGTGGATGCTGCCGACGACGCGGAGGAGGTTCTTGGGAATCTTACTGAAGCCGAAGAAGTTCTTGGGAATCTTACTGAGCTGCAAACGGATGGCCTGGAGGGTGAAGACGAAGAGGCTCAAGACGAGGTGACCGCAGGCGCCGAGGAAGCTGAAGCTGACAGCGTTTCAGAATCTGCCAGCGATGTGGAATTCCTGAGCGGCAATGAGAGCGATGTGGCTTTATTGAGCAGCCGTACAATTCGTGACATTGCCTCCCTTGGGGATGGTTGTCCCATGACGTTTGGAGACCGTTTCATCCAAGTGGGTGATTGGCGTTTGGGCGAAGTCGAGACGAGCGGTAGGCACTTCGTTATGGTGCATAGAAATACTGACGTGGCGCAAGTCTACCGAGACGATGGACGCCATTTCAACGGAGCGAACAGACACTGGAACAAGGGTTTTGGAAGACCAGTATGGGCACGAAAGATTGGTCATCCCCATGGAATCACTTTCGGCGATCGGTTCATTGGCATTGGAAAGTGGCGCATTGGTGAGGTTGATCAGCATGTGAAAGGCAGGCATTGGGGTCATGCATCTCTCTCTAACAAGAATGGGCAAACGGCCTTCATCTGGCGCATGGATGCTAGGGTGTTTGGAGGTCCTCGCAGAGATTACAACCTTTGGAAGCGGCCCCTCGGACCTCCCCAAGGAATCGCTGTTGGTTTCAAGTTCATTCAGTTCGGCCGCTGGCGCCTTGGTGACTCTGATTCCATGCATGCATCCATCACTTCAAAAGACAATCATGGAGATCATAAAAGGGTGTCAGAGGTCTGGCGTGCTGATGGTACAATCCATTACGGCAATCACCACAAGTACCAGTTGTGGAACCGTGGTGTAGACAATGTTTGCGTGGAGGTCTGTCCTGGTGGAAAATATGTGAAGACCGGTCATGCTGCATGCAACACTTGCAATGGTCTCACACGTCGAAGGCGTGCGCAGTCCTGCTCTTCATGCCCCAAGGGTCGCACCCATATGCCTGGCCAGGATGATTGTGCAGTGGATTGCCCAAAGGGTCACTACTCACCCAACTGGAGGTCCGACACATGCTTGAAGTGCTCGCACTTGACGCGTCGTCGGCGAGCCAACAGTTGCACACACTGTCAACCAGCTCCTTCAGACGCTGACTATGGCTATGAGGGCAAGCCCGGAAGCGATGACTGCCAGAAGGTGTCTGCGCAGCCGTGTCCTGCCGGACATTACTCTCGACGCCGCTCAACTTCCTGTGACTACTGTGATGGACAAGTGACCCGTTCCGGAACCAGCGGCATCAAGTGTGAAGCGTGCCCTGCTGGCAAGATCAGTGTGGGCTGGCAAGATGGGTGTGTTGATCAAAAGCTTCAGTTCAACAGGAATCAAATGAAGTGGGAAATTCCAGGCACTAATAAAGTCCTGGAGACTAAAGCAGCGCATCCTCTTGATGATGATGCAAACGACGGAGTGACCCAGTCCACCATCACCATCGGAAAAAGCTCAAGCAATAAGAAATGTGTCAGTCATCCAACACCACTGCTATGCGATAATGATGCTGGAAACCATGGCAAGCGAGTGAACATTCATAAAGCAAAGGACACATTTAACATCGAATTTAAAGGAGGGAAGGTTTGTGCCACCAGGACGGACTCAAAAGCCGGCTGGGGTATGGACCTGCGAATCCATTGCTGGGAGGGTCCAAGCAACTTCATGGTTTCTGAAATGTCGAACTTTGATGGTGTCTTCGCAGGCGCGATGCCTGGAAAGAAGCCCAAGATGCCCAAGAAACGCAGGAAACCAAAGTTGGTGGAGCTGAAAGCGGTCAAGCCAGCCTACAAGAAGGAGTGCATGGACAACGTGCTGCCTGGATCAAGCGAGTTCAAGCAGGAGAAGATGAATGAAGTTGGCTTGTCACTGCCTGGAAACAATCCTTGCAATCGAGTCGCAGGCAAGTGGGATGATGGTTCACCAATTGGCAAAGCATTCAGGGAAGTTACAGGCATCGGAACGAGCGAGGAGACAAAGCCTGAAGGCTACAGTTATGAGAGCTTCGATAAATGCAGGCAGCGGGCAAGAGATCGGAGGTGGAGCATCGCGAAATTCACGTATGGAAACTTCTTCTCGAAATACAAACTCAAAGTGATGAAAACGCTGGGTGGCATGCTCTGTGGCTATGCGCCTTCTGTGGAGATTGCGCCTTTTGGTGCTGGAATTCAGATCAATCCTAATAAGATTTGTTCAGGCGCTGTCAAGTATGGAACAATGATTGCCAAGCACGCAAAAGATATCACTTTTGCAACCTTGAAGTTCCTTCGTAACAAAGGAGAGTATGAGGACTGCGATGCTCTGCAGGTTGGCTTCGATCGTACGTTCTGCGACCTTCATTGCATCAGCGATGCAGTCAAAGCTGGCGATAAGGCCATTCTGAAAACCTTGGAAAAAGGCAATGAAGTCATTTTCAAGAACGTGGACAATCTGCTTGACTATCACGTTGGATCTGCGAAGGACGAGATCTTGTATTCACTCGATTCCATGAAGGTTGATTTGAATCTTGGCTTGGTCCAGAGGGCGAAGCAAGCCAAGTCGGATCTGCAGGGCATGTTCACAGAGATGAAGAGCCTGCTAAGCACCAACATGGATGCAAACAGTCAATCGACTGCTGCCCGTGCCTTGGAGCGCTTCACTACTCGGTTCTCAGACACAGGTCGCTTCGCCTCGAATGACACTGCCATGGTGCACGAGACTATTTCTGAGCTTGCGAAGGAATCTACAAGCTTGCTCAGCACCATGAAAGTGGCGGCAAGCAGACAAGTTTCGACAAGTGGCGAAGTTGCCCAGCGAACAGCAGCTGCCATGCACAGCATGAATCAGGCGCTTGCTGTGAGGCACGAAGTGATCGGTGTTTACCGCGCATCCGCCGAATCAACGAAAAACGTCCAGCGCGACCTTTCGCCTATTAAGAACCCCATCACGGCAATTCAGGATGACATCCAGAAGTCCGCAGCCACCACTCTTCTGCTTGACTTGGACCGTTCCTGGTGGACCATCCGAGAGAAGTTGGACGCCTATCTTGACGCTGCGGAGGACCAGAATAAGGCCACCGCAGACGGTATCGTGATGCTCGAGGACTACACTACAAAGTGCTCAGCTGGCTTTACAGAGCTCAAGAAGGTTCACGTTCGAGCCCAGCAAGCCGATCAGGCTGCTCATGCGCAGCTGCACGCGACCTGGCATTCTGTCGAGCACGAGCTCGGCCTGCTCAGCGCCAGGATTGCGGACAGCGCGGGTTTCCTGCAGCTCATGCGCTTGGATGCCGCCGCTGCGGACTTCAAGGCAAACCTGACCACAATCTGTGGACAGGGCAAGGAAGCGAAGGAGGCCGCTCTCTTGTCAGTCCAGCAGAACTTGATGACGGGTCTGGCGAAGCAGACATTCACTCAGCTCATGAGTGTGTTTGATGAGATGGACATGCTCCGCAGCCGCTTCGCAACCGCAAGCCTCAAGGTTCCAGACAATCGCACAATTTCAGAGGCATATGACCGTGCCACACTCTCTTTCCTGGAAGCCTTGGACCGCCAAGGTGATGTCGCCCTGGAGGTTGGCCGTCGATCATGCAACCAGGATGAGTCCAAGAAGGTACAAGATCTCGAGGCTGCCAAGAAGGTACAAAATCTCGAGGCTGCTATGAAGGCAATGAGCGCGCTTGAAAAGGCGACGGAACAGAAGATCGAGGAGAGCGATCGCAAGATTGACCAACTCCTCAAGCTCCAAGAGGAACAGAAGCGCGCTGGCCAGGAGAAGCATGAATCTCACTGGTACGACATGCTGCGGTGAGCCGAGCAAGAGTTTTCAAAGGCAAGCACCAGTCTCTCTGCCGGTCCATTGTATTTGATGGTGGCTTGGTCAAAGACACACCGAC
>NYVR01000047.1 GCA_002684655.1 Planctomycetota bacterium
ACTCCGCACTGCGCCAGCATCGAGCCGTCGACGAACTCCACCATGGAGTGCACGATGCTCTGGGGATGGAGGACCACCTCGATCTGCTCGGGGGCGACGCCGAAGAGCCAGTGGGCCTCGATGACTTCGAAGGCCTTGTTCATCATGGTCGCGCTCCCGATGGTGATGCGCGGCCCCATGGTCCAGGTGGGGTGCTTGAGCGCCTCTTCCTTTGTGATCTCGCGGAACGTCTCTAGCGATCGGCGACGGAAGGGGCCTCCTGAGCCGGTCAGCCAGATCTTGCGAACGGCGCGCTCCGGTTCGCCGTCGATGCATTGGAAGATCGCGCAGTGCTCACTGTCGACCGGCAAGATGGTCGCGCCGCTCTCACGGGCGAGCGGCATCAGGTAGTCACCCGCTACGACCAGCGACTCCTTGTTGGCCAGGGCCAAGGTCTTGCCGGCGCGCAGCGTCCACTCCGACGCCGCGAGCCCTGCGGCGCCGGTGATGGCGTTGAGCACGGTGTCTGGTTCGGCGGCCGCGAGGGCCTCCAGGAGCCCTTCCGGACCGTGATAGAGCGCGCATCCTGCCGGCAGCTGCGGAGCCTTGTCGGTGCCTGTGAGGCACGCTGCGCTCGGGCGGTGCCGGTCGGCGCTAGCCGCGAGCGCGTCCAGCGACGTGTGGGCGGCGAGCAAGCAGACGTCGAACCGCTCCTCGTGCTGTTCGAGGATGCTCAGGGCCTGGGTTCCGACAGAGCCGGTGCACCCCAGGATCGCGACGCGTCGTCTGGTCACCACCCGCGATCATGCGGCCGCTGGCCCCGCCATTGCAACCACGCGAACACGTCCCGCCGACACAAGGTTGCCGGCGCGCGTCCCAGCGGGGATGATCGGGGTAGTTGCGTGGGGCGCCCACGCCGACCCGAATCGTTGAACGGCGGCCACGCCGCCGACCGGAGTGCACCCATCGTGAGCGAAGCCCAATCCGCCTATCGTCAGGCGGGCGTAGACATCGACAAGAAATATGCGGCCGTGACCGGAGCGTCGGAGGCGATCCGCAACACCCACACGCCCGGCGTGGTCGGTGACGTGGGGGCCTTCGGAGGGCTCTTCGACCTTGAGCGAGCCAACGTGTCGGGCCAGTTGATGGTCGCGTCCACCGATGGCGTCGGCACGAAGGTCATGATCGCGGCCCAACACGGCGATATGGGCTCTGTCGGAGAAGACCTCGTCAACCACTGCGTTGATGACATCCTCGTGCAGGGCGCCCGCCCGCTGTTCTTCCTGGACTACATCGCGATGTCGCAGATGGTGCCGGAGCGTGTGCAGCAGATCATCATGGGCCTCGCCAAGGCTTGCGCCGAAAACTCGTGCGCGCTGCTCGGCGGCGAGACGGCGGAGATGCCCGGCGTCTACCGGGACGGTGAGGTCGACGTCGCCGGCACGATCGTCGGCTCGGTTCCCCGAGATCAGCTCCTCGACGGCAGCCGCATCCAGGCCGGAGACCAGCTGATCGGCCTGCCGAGCTCGGGCTTGCACACGAACGGCTTCAGTCTCGCTAGGAAGATCCTGTTCCACGACGCAGGACTGGACCTCTCCGACAGTCCGGAAGAGCTGGATGGTCGCTCGGTCGGCGAGGCGCTGCTGGCTGTCCATAAGAGCTACCTGCGGCCGTGCCTCCCGTTGCTCGAGCGCGGGATCGTGCACGGCATGGCGCACATCACCGGCGGCGGACTCCCTGACAACGTCCCGCGGGTCCTCCCAGCAGGTCTCGGCGTGCACGTCGACGTCGATGCCATCCCTCGATCGCCGATCTGCGACTTGATCGTGCGGCTAGGAGGCGTCTCTCGCGACGAGTCATACCGCGTCCTGAACATGGGCATCGGTATGGTGCTCTTCGTGCGACCTGACGACGTCGACGCTGCGCTCGCCGCTTGTCGCGAGGCCGGTGAGGCGCCGTTCTTGGCAGGCTCCGTCGAAGCTAGCGAAGAAAAGGTCCGCCTGTCGTGAGTCCGCGCCGCGCGCGCGCGGCGCTGTTCGCGGTGCTGGCGGGCACGGCGGGCGCGCAGGAGGGCGGCGAGGTCGCGCTCTGTCGCGCGTTCGACGACGCCTCGGTCGCGCTGGCGTCTTCGCCCGCGAGCGAGCGGTCGGCGGCGGCGGCGCGCGCTAGCGATCTGTTCCTGCGGCTGCCGATGGGGGCTGCACGGGATCTCCGCCTCGCCGCGGGCGCCGAGGCGACTCTCGCAGCCGGACGAAGCGCGCTCGCGCTGACGCTGGCGACCGCGGCGGGAGGCGATCCGCCGCCGCCGCGGCTGGTCACGGTGGAGCTGCGCGCGTTGGCGCAGCTCGGGCGCTTTGGGGCATTCGTGGCGGCCCTGCCGCGAGGCGACCGAGCGTCGCCCGCAGCCGTGCGCGCGGCGCTCGCGGCGGAAGAGTTGCAGCTGCTGCCGCTCGCCGCCCAGGCGCTCCGCGGCGACGACAGCCTCGCTGGCGCGCGCGAGGTCTTTGAGCGGCTCGCCGCGCTGCGCCCCTTGCGTTCGTACCGCCTCGCCAACCTCGCCCTCTGCCTCCGGCAGATCGGCGCGATCGACGCGGCATTCCGCGTCTATGAACGCGGCCGCGCGCTGTCGCCCGAGGACCTCGAGCTTTGGAACGATTACGGGCTGCTGCTGCGGGCGACGGGGCGCCGGTCCGCCGCTGTCGAAGCGTTTCGTAAGAGCGTCGCGTTGGATCTCGCCCGGTCGTCCCCTGCGCGCGCCCGCGGCCCAGCGATCACCAACCTGCTCCACATGGAGGCCCTCTCGCCCGGCGAGGTCGGCGACGACCCCGTGCCGATCGCGAACGAAGCGCTCGCGCAGCGGCCGCAGGCGACGATGCTGCGGCGGTTGATGATCGACGTGCAACTGGACCGTCTCACGCGCAGGTAGCGCAGACACGACCTGGCAGTGGTCGGCCGCGCCACCTGAGGTTACGATCTGTGTGTGTCTCTGTTCGCTGAGGCGTCGGTGGTGTCGCGCGTTCTGTGACAGCCGTCCCTAGCAACTTCCCCGAACGGATCCCAAGGACCCCTCATGTTCGTAGCCGCGTCGCTGAGCTTCATCCTCGCAGCAGCTCCCAATGTCCAGGGCGGCGAAAAGCCGATCCTCAACGCTCGCGACCAGAAGTCGCTGGCGGACAAACTCAAAAAGTATCTCGCCGCGGAGATCGCTTACGACAACGCGGAAGGCCGCGCTCGCGAGAAGGCTGGGAAGACGCGGCGCAAAGCTAAGGAGCAGTTTACGGACGCCTGGGAGAACGCCGAGAAGAAGGGCGAAGTGCTCGGCTCGATGGCTGACCTCCGGGCGATCTACCACAACTGCTTTACGCCTAGGAAGCCGAAGCACGGCAAGGGCAAGCTATACCCGCAGAGCCTCGGCGCCGGATCAGACCTCAAGTGGGGTATCTACGTGCCGAAGAAGTATCGCGAGAAGAGCCCGTGGCCCGTCATCGTGTCGTTGCCCGATGGCAACGCCGGCACGTGGTCCAAGCCAGCCGACCACTTCAAGCAAACCTGGGAAGGGTCGTCGATGATGGACTCGCACGTAGTCCACATTCCGGTGATCCCGCAGGGGCTCGAGCTC
The DNA here is from genome assembly GCA_002684655.1 of Planctomycetota bacterium. Classification (GTDB taxonomy): domain Bacteria; phylum Planctomycetota; class UBA1135; order UBA1135; family UBA2386. The sequence goes on from NYVR01000047.1 coordinate 3,599, forward strand.
GACCCGATCCCCGACTATTCGCGCGACGGCGCGGAGAAGGACGAGGACAGCCGCAACCGGACCGTCCTCGGCACGCTCGGCTTCGTGCTGAACAATTACAACATCGAGCGCGACCAGGTCTTCCTCGACTGCGGCCGAGAGGCCTGCGGATACGGCGTGCGGTTGGCCTCGCTGTTTCCTGACCGCTTCGCCGGCGTGATCCTGCGTGACCCTGTCGAGGTCGACAAGATCCGGCTCGGCGCGCTGAGCAACTTGCCTATCTTGATGCTTAAGACGGCGGAGAACGCGGGCCGCGTGGACGCGCTCAAGCAGCGCATGGAGACGGCAGCCCCCGGCATGGTGACGGTCCTAGACGCCAAGGGCGCGGCGCCGCACCTCGACTCCGCCGCCGAAATTCTGGCCTGGATGGGCGAGCAGCGGCGCGTGATGGCGCCGTCGAAGGTGGTCTTGGAGCCCAACCACGACCGCTTCAAGAAGGCGTATTGGGTCAATATTCACGTCGCGGAGTCGCTGCTGACAACGACCGGGGAGGACCAGCCACGTCTTCAGGTCGAGGCAGACCGTGAGCAGAATCGCATCACGGTCGAAGCGAAGAGCGTGGAGCGCTTCGAGCTCTTGTTGAATGACGACTTGGTCGACCTGAGCAAGGAGTTCACCGTTGTGGTCAACGGCAAGGCCGTGCAGGAAACGCGTCGTCGGTCATTCCGCGACATGCACAACCGCATGGTCACGCGTAACGATTGGGGCTATCTGTTCCCGGTTCGCTACGTCACGACGGTGCCGAAGGACGCCGAGGCGACGGGCGCGGACAAGGCCCCGAAGTAGTGGCGCCTCGATCGGGGGGATCCGCAGGGGGCGTCGCTGGAGGTGATCCGGCGGCTCCCGTGAGCGGGGGCCTCACCAAGCCGCGCGCCCTGTGCGCGGCGGCTGCGACGGGGTTCGGCGTGATGGCGGCCGAGCTGACAGCCGTTCGCCTCCTGGCGCCTCATTTCGGAGACAGCGCGTATGTCTGGACCAACGTCATCGGGGTGATCCTCGCGGCGATGGCGACCGGCGCTGCGCTCGGCGGCCGTATTTGCAGCTGGCCCGACGCTTCTCGTTGGCCAGGTCGGCTGCTGTCGGGCGGCGCGCTGCTGCTCGCGGCGGCGCCCTGGCTGGCCGGCTGGTTCGGGCAGATGACGGAGGTCTCGCAGCTGCCACTCGACGCGGCTATGCCGGCGCTGATTCGCGGCTCGCTGGTCGCGAGCGCGGTCGTCTTCGCGCCGCCGATGCTGTTGCTGGCGGCCGTCTCGCCTTTGTTGGTCGCGCTGCTGTCGCGCAGCGGCGTCGCCTTGGGGCGCGCCGCAGGCGACCTCGCCGCCGCGGGGACCTTGGGGAGTCTGCTCGGGACGTTCCTGGCGACCCACGTCTTGGTCCCCTCACTGGGTTGTCGTCTCGCCATGCTGGTCGCGGCAGGCGTCCTGGTGCTCGGTGCGCTGGTGGCGTCAGGGCGCCGTGAGCGCGGCGCGGCCGCGGCGGCCCTGCTGCTGGTCGTCGTCGCGTCCTGGGTTCAGCGCGGGCCGCTGCGGGCGCCGCCGGCCGGCGTTGAGCTGCTCGCGGAGCGCGAGACGCCGTATCAGTTCCTGCAGGTGCATCGACAGCGAGTCGGCGAGCAGCAGCGAACGACGCTGGTGATCAACGAGGGGCTCGACTCGTTCCATTCCCTGGCCATCGAGGGGTCGGTCTTCACCGACGGCAATTACTACGATTGGCACGCGTTGGCTCCGCTGCTGGTCAGCGACGGGCGTCCGGCCGCCGAGCTGCGCGCTGCGTCGATCGGCGACGGCGCTGGTTCGCTCCGGAAGATCTACGGTGCCATACACCCGGGCTTACGCGTGGACTCGTGCGACCTAGACGGCCAGACGATGTTGCTGGGCGACGAGTTCTTCGACGGCGATAAAGCCGAGGGCGCTCGATATGCGCTCGATGGCCGGTTGTTCCTGACGCACAGCGACGCGATCTATGACGTGATCCACGTCGATGCGTACGCGCACCAAGTCTACGTGCCGGCGCACCTCGCTAGCGTCGAGTTCTTTGAGCACGCGCGCCGTCACCTCTGCGAAGGCGGCGTGCTCGCGTGCAACGTCGGGGCTTTGTCCGTCGACGACGCCGTCCTGCGCGCGGTTGTCGGGACAATGGCAAGTGTCTTCGAAGATGTCGCTGTGATGATGGTGCCTCGCACCCGAAACGCGCTGGTCGTCGCCTGTCGGAACGGCCGCATAGACCCCAGCGCCTTCGTCGGCGCGGCAGCGCCGGCGGCGATGAACCCCGATGACCGCGACCGATGGAGCAGGATCTTGGCTCACGCCGCGGACGCTGCCCGCTGGCAGCGGCTAGCCGCACCTGGCCCGATACTGCGCGACGACCGCCCCCTGCTAGACCAGCTGTTGTCCGAGAGCTACGTGAAGATCGCAGACCCTGGCTCGCTGGTGGTCGCGGGCGGTGACCGGCGCGTCGCCGACGCCGAGCAGGTCTGCTTCGAGGCCGCGCAGCGCGGCGATTGGGGCGCAGTCTTAATGTCGCTGGCGGAGAGCGAGGCCGCGACGGCTTGGTTGCGCCTGCAAGCTGGAGATGCTCGTTGGCGACTGCGACAGCTTCGTAGCGCCGCCCTGGAATACCGCGAAGCGCTGCGCGTCTCGTCGGACCCAGAACTCAAGGCCACGCTCTCCGGTCGAATCGAGGCCGTGACCGAGGACCTCGCGCCGACCCTCGCTGCGGACGCCGTCGCTGCCAAGCTGGGATGGTGGAGCGCGTTCGTCCTTGCGGCAGGCCTCGCGCTGGTCGCGGGCGTCCGCCGGGTCTGACGGCGCCCGGCGACGGCGTCGCAGGTCCTCGTTGCTGCGGGCTTGGATGGACCGAAGCGCGCGCTGCCTGCAGCGCCTCGGGCCGTGATCCAGATACGCAGCGAGCCCCGCGTCGGCTCGGCGCCGACGCGGGGCTCGCAGTGGTCGCTTCCTGCCTGACTAGAGGATGTCGAGGATCCCCGTCTGGCTGTTGGTGAGCGTCTCGACCGCCGCGCGGTAGTTCATGTTGACGCCGATGGCGCTGTTCCACGGCAGCGGTTGCTTGTCGGCGACGCCGCCGAGGGCCACCGCCGCGAAGGCGCGCGAGAGCTCGCTGAGCTTGTCGTCAAACAGCAGGTCCTTGAGCGGCTTGATCGAGCGCTTGTCGCCGATGAAGCCGATCGCAGACGCGATCGAGCTCAGCTTGGCGAGGTTCGGCTCCCCGTCGGTCATCAGCTTCTGCAGTCGCTCTGCGACGGTCTTGTCCCCGAGCTTGCCAAGCGCGATGGCCGCCTGTTGCAGCAGGTTGAAGCGGCGCGTGGACGCGTCCACGACGTTCTTAATGTCCTCGATGGAGCGGTCGTCTTTCATCAGCGCGAGGCCGATGGCGAGGTAGCCCGCCATCTCTTCCTTCGCCTGGTTCTTGAGCATCTGCTCGCGCATCTCGTCGGCAGCGTCGGTGAACTGGTTCAGGCCCAAGCCGATGGCCAGCGCGCCGGTCAGGCTCGGGTTCTTGCTCTTCTCCAGCTCCTTGAACAAGGTCTCGCCGATGAAGCTGTCCGGGTTGACGCTGTCGCCCCGCTTCTTCTGCTCTTCGTATTGGAGGTGGGAGTAAACGCCGAGGGCGAGCGAGCACCACGGCTTCTCGATGGCCTTGCCGGCCTTGTCGAAGGCCTTCAGCAGCGCTTCGCGGTTGAGCGCGCCCCCGATCCAGCCGAGGCTGAGCACCGAGAAGTTGCGGGTCTGCAGGTCCTTGTGCTTGTTCCACATGTTCAGCAACAGCTTGCTGTACTCGGCGTCGGGTGACTTCTTGTCCTCGTAGGCCGTGCACATCTGGCCGAGGGCCAAGGCGCACGACTGGCTGATGGCGTTGCCGGCGCGCTTGATCTTGCCCTTGTCCTGCAGGTCCTTCGCGAACAGCTGCTTGAAGTCGTCGCTGCGCTCGTGGTCGGAGCCGAGCAAGGTCGCGATCGCAGGCGGGCAGTGCGACAGGATGATGTTGCGGCCCGGGCCGACCTTCTGCATGTAGTACTTCTCCAGCGTGTCGACCGCGTCCGTCAGCAGCGTCTTCTCCTCGTCGCTGTCGCGCCCGATGTTGAGGATGCGGATGCCGTTGATCGCGGCGACCTGGATGTTGCGGTCCCGCAGGTCCTTGCTCTCAAGGACCTTCTTCAGCGCGTCGAACGCCTGCTTCTTGATGGCGACGTCGGAGTTGCGGTAGGAGACGAGGCCGAGCCCGTAGCACGCGAACGCGCGCGTGCGCATGTTGACGCTGCCGTTTGATGCCTCCTTGGCCTTGCCCTGATCGAGCGCGAGGTCGACGAGCATCTTCATTTCGTCTTCGCCCGCGATCGCAGCGATGCCGTAGGAGAGCGCAGCGCTCTCTCGGACCTCTTGGGTGTTCTCAGCAAGGCGCGGTTTGAAGACGTCGCGCAGTTTGAACTCGGGGTGGTCCTGGCCGATTTTGGCCATCGCGATCATGCAGGACGAGCTGATGTCCTTGTAGTCGCT
>NYVR01000048.1 GCA_002684655.1 Planctomycetota bacterium
GGCGGACGCGGCCAGGGCGAGCGACGCGGCGGCAGGCCAGGCGGCCGCAGCAAGGACAGCGAAGGCGACGAGCCCGCCTCCAAAGGTAAGCGCAGCGACGGCACCAAGCTGCTGATCCGCGACCTCGCGAGCGGCGCGGATGTGGAGTTGGAGCATGTCCGAAGCTACGGCACCCTGGCGGACGACAAGTGGCTTTACTACGTGGTCGGGACCAAGAAAGACGAAGACGGCGTCGAGCAAGGCCTGTTCGCGCGCGAGCTGTCGACGGGCACCACCACCGCCGTGCTGTCGGGCTACAGCAACGTCTCGGGGATGACGACCGACGAGGCCGACGCGCAGGTCGCGTTCAGCAGCGACCTCCGCACGTTCGGCGACGAGGAGGCCGAGCGGGACATCTACCTGTGGACGTTCAGCGCAGAGCCAGCGCGCCGGGTCTTGACCAAGGAGACCGCAGGAGTCCCCGAAGATCACAAGCTGAGCTCTTCGGGCCTGAGCTTCTCACGCGACGGCGCGGTGCTGATGTTCAGCGTCCGCCAGCCAAAGGTCGAAGACCTCCCGAAGATCCTCAGCGAGGACGAGGTCAAGCTGGACCTGTGGCACTACCGGGACGGCCTGCTGCAAACGATGCAGGCCAAGCGCAGCGACCCCCGCAAGGCCTCGCTGACGGCCGCGTTCCACGTGAAGGAAGACCGCGCGGTCATGCTGGGCACGCCTCGCAACCCGCGCGTCTCCATGCTGACTGACGACGGCAGCCTCGCGCTGCTCAGCGACAGCAAGCCCTACGAGATGATGATCACGTGGGACGGTCGCTACAGCGACCACTACGTAGTCGACACAACCGACGGCAGCCGCACGAAGATCGTCGGTGAGCTGCGCGGCAGCGTGAGCAAGTCGACCGGCGGCAACTACGTCGTATGGTTCGACCACCGCGACTACGACTGGCACTGCTACGACGTGCGGCAGGGCACCACCCGCAACCTCACGTCAGAGATCCCGGTCGCCTTCGACCGAGAGCAGGACGACCGCCCCGAGCCGCATCGGGCCCACGGCGTAGCCGGGTGGACCGAGGGCGACGCCGAGATCTTGCTCAACGACGAGTTCGACATCTGGGCCGTCGACCCCAAGACCGGGGGCTTCCGCTGCGTCACCGACGGGCTGGGCCGCGCCAAGGGCTTGACGCTCCGCAACAGCCGCGTCGACCTTCGCCCGGACGCCTCGCGCGACGACGAGGAGGAAGAGCGATGGCTCCGCAACGAGCTAGTGCTCACCGCGACCAACACCGAGACCTACGCGACCGGTTACTACACCGACACGATCGACGGAGACAGCGAGCCCAAAGAGCTGGTCATGAAGGACGCGCGCGTCAGCGGTGTGTCTCGACCCGAGGACGCGGATCGCCTGTTCATGACCTTCAGCCGCTTCGATCAGTTCCCCGACGTGTGGACGTCCGACCTCGCGTTCCAGGGCGCTAGGAAGCTCACCGACGGCTGCCCGCTCCGCCGCGAAGTCCGCTGGGGGGCCGCCGAGCTGGTCCGCTGGCGCTCGGACGACGGCACCGAGCTCAAGGGCTACCTCGTGAAGCCCGACGGCTTCGACCCTGAGAAGCAGTACCCGATGATGGTCTACTTCTATGAGAAGAGCAGCAACCGCATCCACAGCTTCGTGTCCCCCAACGTCGGCACGTCCCCGAACGCTGCCTACTACGTCTCGAACGGCTACCTGTGGTTTGTGCCGGACATCGTCTACCGCGACGGCTACCCCGGCGAATCCTGCGAGAAGTGCGTAGTCGCGGGCGTCCAGAGCCTGATCGCGAAGGGCTTCGTCGACGAAGACGCCATCGGCGTCGCCGGCCACTCGTGGGGCGGCTACCAGACCGCGCACCTGATCACGCGCACCGACATCTTCGCGGCGGCGGAGTCGGGCGCGCCAGTGGTGAACATGTTCAGCGCCTATGGCGGGATCCGCTGGGGCTCGGGCATGTCGCGGCAGTTCCAATACGAGCAGACGCAGTCGCGCATCGGCGGCACCATCTGGGAGCGCCCGATGCAGTACTGGGAAAACTCGCCGCTGTTCCACCTGGATAAGGCCAACACACCGGTCTTGATCCTGCACAACGACAAGGACGGCGCGGTCCCGTGGTATCAAGGCATCGAGTTCTTCGTCGCGATGCGCCGCCTCGGCAAGGAGGCCTACCTCGCCAACTACAACGGCGAAGATCACGGCCTGCGCAAGCGCCAGAACCAGCGCGACTGGACCCGGCGCATGGCTCAGTTCTTCCACCATCACCTCAAGGGCGCCCCCGCGCCCGAGTGGATGACGCGCGGCGTGCCCTATCACGAGCGCGAGGCGGAGAAGATCCCCCACGCCCCCAGCTACCGCGAAGCGATGGAGGCAGGGCTGATCGAGGAGGCGGGCGCCGAGGCGCCGAAGACCGAAGCCGAGGCCGAACAGGCAGCGGGCAACCGCGACCGGCGCTGAGCTGGGCGCCCGAGCCCTGTCCGCGGCGGGCCGCACAGCCCCGCCGCGTTGACTTAATACGACAATTCGTCGTATGACGCGTTGGCGTGATACGACAAGAAGTCGTATACATGAGCGGTGTGCTTGCGCTGTAAGCGCACCAGCCCCTCCCGCGACATGAACCACCCTCAACTCGCCAACGCCGAGCTCGCGCTAATGGAGTTGCTGTGGAGCCGCCAACCCCGGTGCGCGCGCGAACTCCGCGAACAGCTCTACGGCGGCGCCGAGAAAGCGCAGCACGGCACCGTGCAGCGCCTGCTCCAACGCCTAGAGGCCAAAGGCTACGTGAAGCGCGACCTCGAGCCGCCGGTCCACATGTTCTCTGCGACGCTCACGCGTGAGAGCTATGCCAGCAGCCAGATCGAGTCGCTCGCCGAGCGGCTCACGGGCGGCTCGCTCGCGCCGCTGCTCACCCACCTGATCGACGCTCGCAAGATCTCACCCGCTGAGATCGAAGAGCTGCGCGCGCTGCTCGCCAAACGACGTGAGGCGGACGCGTGAGCGACGCGCTGTTAGCCTCGATCGCGAGCAACGTCGCCTTGTCGACGGCGCTAGCGCTGACCGCCTGGATCGTGCAAGGGCGCGAGCGCTGGGCGACGGTCGCCCACCTGCTCTGGATCGCCGCCCTGGTCAAGCTGGTGACGCCGCCCCTCATGACGCTGCCGCTGTGGCCGCTGTCAGCCGACGTGATGAGCGCAACGGACACCAAACTCTCGACCACCAACTCAGCCGTGGGCGTGACGACGCCGCGCGCGCCCCTCGAGTCGCTCAACCCATCTGACGTCGCCGGCTGGGTCTGGCTGATCGGCGGCCTCGCCGTGCTGTCCTGGTCCCTTCTGCGCATCGCCCGCTTCGAGAGGCTCCTGCGCTGCTCAAGCAGGGACGCGACGCCGGTGCTCAGCGCCCAGATGCGGCGCCTGTGCGGCCAGCTCAAGCTGACCCGCCCGCCGCGACTCCACCTCACTTCTGCCCGCATGACACCGCTCGTGTGGTGGCTCGGCGGGCGCCCGCGCGTCTACCTGCCCGAGGGCATGCTTACGACGATGCAGCCGGAGCAGCTGCGCTGGATCCTGGCGCACGAGCTCGCCCACATACGCCGCGGCGACCATTACGTCCGGTGGATCGAATGGCTGACCTGCGCGACGTTCTGGTGGAACCCCGTCTCGTGGTGGGCCCGGCGAAACTTACGCAAGAACGAGGAGATCTGCTGTGACGCGCTCGTCTTGCATACGTTGAGTGGATCGAGACATGACTACGCGAACTCTCTGCTCGCAGCAGTAGAGTTCCTCGCAGCGCCGGGGTCCCGCCCGCCGGCCACAGCGAGTGAGATCAACAGCGGCGGCTTTCTGAAGCGGAGATTTGAGATGATCGTTTCCAAGACCCCTGTAAAGACCAGCCCGCGGTGGCTCCAATTCGCGGCCGCGACCTTCGCAGCCCTGACGCTGCCGCTCGGCGTGACCTACGCCCAGAACACCGACGTGCGAGCCGTCGCTGAGCGCCTTGAGAAGGCGGTCAAGGCCGGCGAGATGAGCCAAGCCGACATGGACGCCGTGCTGCGCGCGCTCAAGCAACAGTCCGCGAAGAAGGGCGCGCCGCGGCGAGCTCAGAAAGACGGCGCCAAGAAGGGCCGGCAGCAGAACCCCGAAGCCGAAGCGCAGCGCGCACTTGAGATGATCCGACGCCGGATGCGCGCCGCGGTCGAGGCGGGCAAGATGACCGAAGAGGAGGCCGCGAAGGCCATCCGCTCGCGCATGGCGGACGTCGAAGCGCGCATGAAGAAGGCTGCGAAGTCCAAGCGCGGTCGCGGCGACGCGGCAGAGAACATGCGGCGCGAGCACGAAGCCTTCGTCCGCGAAATGGGCGAGATGGTGAAGGCTGGCAAGCTCAGCCGCGAGGAGATGGAAGAGAAGGTCGCGGCCCATCGCCGCGGCATCGCCGAGAAGATGCGGGGCGCCGAAGCCAAGAAAGACCGCAGCGGCAAGGACGGCATCGACGCGCGGCTCGAGCGGCTGAAGAAGGCCGTGGACAACGGCGACATCTCCCCCGCCGAAGCAGAGGCGCGCTACGACGCCTTGATGAAGTACGCCGAGAAGAACGGCGCCGGGCGTAAGCAAGGCAAGCAGAAGGCCGAGGCCTCCTCGGACGACTTCACGAAGCGACTCGAACGCGCCGTCAAGAACGGCGACATGACCGAGGAGCAGGCAAAGAAGCGCTACATGGAGCGGGAGACCGGCGCAGGCGCGAAGAAGGGCCGCCAAAAGAAGGACGTCCAAAAGAAGGGCGGCCGAGGCGGTGACGTCACGCTCGAGGCGATGCGCAAGCGCCTAGACGGCGCCGTTGAGCGGGGCATGATGACGAAGAAAGAGGCCAAGGAGCGCCTGAAAGCGTTCCGCATGAAGATGTCCAAAGAGAAGTCCGGGCAGAAGAAGCCTCAGAAGGACGTGCCCATGCGCAAGCGCCGCGCGCCGAAGCGCGGCGGCGAGCGCTAGCGGTCACCCGCTACCGGACGTCGGCGCGGCGGCCATATCGCGCGGAGGTCTGCGGCCGAGCTCATCAGCCGCATCGCACACCGACGCGCGCTGCCTGAGCGCGCGACCGAAGCGCCCCGCTACTGCGGCGCCGCGGGCCGCGCGACCTCGCCGCCGTCCAGGTCACGAGGCATCAGCGCTTCCGTGCGGTCTAGCCACCCACAAAGGGTAGACGCTAGTCGGGCGAGATCTGCCGGACGCGCCTCCGAGAGGTCCTTCGATTCGTTGATGTCAGCCGCGAGGTCGTAGAGGACCCACGAGCGCGTCTCGTAAAAGAACATCGCCTTGAGCTGACCTTCTCTCACGACCGACACAGGCGTCGTCCGCCACGTACCTTTGCGGCTGCTCGCCTCGAGATAGCCCGGAAAGTGCCAGAACAACGGGCGGTCTGAGACCGCGGCGTCAGCGGATCGCCACCGCGACGACAGGTCGACGCCGTCCACGGCGTGACCGTCCGGCACCGCGCCGCCGGCGACCGCGACCAGCGTCGGGTAGAGGTCGAACAGCTGCGTCGGCGTTGCGTCGACGCCGCCTGGCGCGACGCGATCGTCCCAGCGGACGATGAACGGCACGCGCACGCCGCCTTCGTGCAGCGACCCCTTGCCGCTGCGCAGCGGCGACTGCTCGGTGACCTCTGGCGCGCTGCCGACGCCTGCGTTGCGATAGCCGCCGAGCCCGCCGTTATCGGAGGTGAAGACGATGACCGTGTTCTCGATCATCTTGTGGCCGGCGCGCAGTGGGTCTTCAGCAGCGGCCAAGAAGTCGAGCACGCGGCCGACGTTGTCGTCGAGGTTCTTGAGCATCGCCGCGTAGCGACGGTTGCGGTGCCGCGAACCCTGCGGCGCGGCGGGCGTCGCCTCGAGGTCCGCTGCGGGCGCCTGGATCGGCGTGTGCACCGAGTAGTGGCTAACGCAGCAGAACGCCGGCGCCTGCTCGACCCCAGCGAGCCAACGGATGGCGTCGTCCGTCAGCCGGTCCGCGACGAACTGCCCCGCCTTGCCGTTGGCAGACATCCCGGGGATCGGGAGCGCGCCGACCTCGTCAGCGAAGTTGCCGAGCTTGCCGACACCGCCGCGCCGATCGCCGCCGACCTGGTGATCAAAGCCCTGGTCGGTCGGGGACTCACCGTCTACTTGGTCGCCGAGGTGCCACTTACCAAAGTGCGCTGTCACATAACCCGCGGCCTTCATCGCCTCGGCGAGCGTCGCCGAACCCGACGCGAGCGCGGTTTGGTTAGTGGCTGCTTCGAGCTTGCGGAACTCTGCCTTGCCCCGGTTGCCACCCCCCACCGTGTAGACGCCGGTGCGCGAGGCCCACTGCCCGCTCCACAGCGCAGCTCGAGAGGGCGCGCAGTTGGGTCCGTTGCTGTAGGCGTCGGTGAAGCACGTGCCCGCTGCAGCGAGCTGGTCCAAGTTCGGCGTGCGGTGATACGGCGAGCCGTTGCCGCCGTTGGTCCGGCCTGTAGAGAGGTCCGTCCAGCCAAGGTCATCTGCCAAGATCAGGACGACATGCGGCGGCGCTTCCTGAGCCGAGAGCCAAGCGCAGCACCAGGACAGAACAGCGAGGACAGGCACCAAACGCATGCATTCAGCCTAGCTCATCCAGCTAAGATGCGGACATGCAGTTCGTCACCGTTCTCAGCCTCATAGCCGCCTGCACAGCGCTCCCCGCCCAGCAGGGCGAGGAGACCCAGACCCCGCTCGAACTGGCAGCGGCGAGCGCTTACTCGGAGGAGAACGCCGGGCTCGCGCTGCTTGTGTATCGCGGCAGCGAGTTGATCTTTGAGGAGTACCACAACGGCCACGACCAAAAGCGCGGACAACACATCTTCAGCGGCACGAAGTCCTTCGCTCCGGTCGTCGCGCTCGTAGCCCAGCGCGAGGGGATCCTCGACCTAGACGAGAAGGTCTGCGAGACAATCGACGAATGGCGCGGTGACGAGCTCCGAGAGCAGATCACGATCCGACACCTGCTCAACTTCACCAGCGGCCTGCGCAACAACGACTCGACGCTGCACGGCGGCGGCGTCCGCAATGTCTACGCCGCCTCAGTCGCCTGCGAGTGCGCCAACACCCCGGGCAAGCGATTCCGCTACGGGTCAAACCACCTGATGGTGTTCGGCGAAGTGATGAAGAGGAAGCTCGCGGCGGCGAAGCCGGCCGACGGCGATCACCCCGCAGACTTCGTCGCCTACCTGGAGGACCGCATCCTCGACCCTATCGGGTGTAGCTACACCCGATGGCTCCGCGACGAGTTTGACAACCCAGGCCTGCCCTACGGGGCCTACATGACCGCGCGCGAGTGGGCGAAGTTCGGCCTCTTGGTGCGTGACCGCGGCGTCTTCGGAGATCGACAGCTGATCCCAACCGAACACTTCGGCGAGATGTTCGTGGGCACGCAAGCGAACCCAAACTACGGCCTCAACTTCTGGCTGGTGGGCAAACGGTCGAAGACGCCGGGCGCTCCCAAAGACATCGTCGCGGCCTCCGGCATGTATAAGCAGCGGCTTTACATCTCGGAGTCCGAAGACTTGGTGATCGTCCGACTCGGCAAGACGCGGGCGCCGAGCCGGTTCACCGACAAGGGGTTCTTGACGCGTCTGTTTGGCCTCTAGGCCTTGCGGCGCGTCGGCAGCAGGCCCGCCTGCCCCTCTGCCCACTCGGCGAGGTAGCCCTTCATCTTGAGCTTACGCACGGTGTTGTCCGAGCTCATGTAGCGGATGACGCCGTAGACGTCGCGCTCAGGCGCCCACGGGCGGTCGTAGCGACCTAGGACCCAGGAAATGCCGCTGTAAGAGTTCGGGTTGCGACCGTCGAGCGCGTAACGGTTGTTGAGCTCAATCAGGATCGCCATCGCCTCCTGCGGCGTGCGTGACCACTCAAGCACCTTCTTGCCCCAGAGCATGCGCAGGTAGTTCTGCATGACGCCGGTCTCACGGAGTTGCCGCTGGGCAGCGTTCCAGACGCGGTCGTGGGTCTGACTCTGGGCGAACTCGTCTAAAGAGTAGGTGTGGCTGCGCTCGTCCGGCGCGTGCTTCTCGAGCGACTTGCGCGCCCACTCAGGGAGCGACTCGTAGTCGTCGTAGTCGTCGCGCTGCGACGTGAAGTTGAAGCCCAGCTCGCGCCACGTGACGAGCTCGTCGAGGAAGGCCTCTGCCGCCTCCCCCATGCCATACCATCCGCGCTGGCCTTTGCGGGTGTCGACGATGCGTTCGCGCGTCCACTCCTCCCGCTGCGCCAGACCAGCGAACACTTGGTGCGCCGAGAGGTGTCCGAAGTGCAGGTATGGCGACAGTCCGCTGGGGCTGTCGGAGTCCGGGTGGCTGCGCTCGGCGCCGTAACGGTCGAGCCGGTCGCCGAGGAACGCGCGCAGCGCCTTGCCGGCTGCGCGCGGACCGCCGTGCAGGACGCCCGGGCCGACTTCGTGGTCGATGGGCAGCCCCGCCAGTTCCTCGACGTCTCCGGAGAGCAAGCCTTCGTCCGCGGCGGGCCAACGCTCCTCGAAGCCTGCGGGCAGCTTCGCGGGGCCGAGGTCGTAATCGCGCAGCGGATCACCTTCCGGGAAGTCCGAGAGGTGCGGCGGCAGCGCTTTTTGCAGGAAGCGCCGGAAGTCGAAGGCGCGGGAATACACCTTCTCCGCAGCCCGCATCGGGAGCATGCCGTTGCCGTCGACGGCCTCCAGCCGGACCGGGCAACGGGCGGCAGCGGCCGTCACCATGCGCGGCAGGAAGAAGCACGGGAAGTCGTCGGTGACTACGGCGCAGGCCTTCTCCGTGAGCGCCTCCAGCATGCCTTTGCCGGCGTCAGGCTCAGGCTCGACGTAGGCGTAGTAGGTGACGCCGGCGTCGGTGAACTCCACCAAGTTGTCCGCCATCCCCTGGACGACGAAGGCGTGCAAGCGGTCGCTGGCCCAGCGGTAATCGCTGCGCAGCGGCTCCAGGACCAGGAGCGGCTTACCGAGGTCGCGCGCCACCTCGACGGCGCGCTGGAGGCTGAAGTTGGCGAGCCTGCGCCGCGCCGCGATCATCCAATAGAGCACGAAGTCGCCGTCTTCACGCACCTCGCGGTCGTTGACCGGGCGAATCCTGAGTTGCGGGACGGGTTCCTTGGCCATGGGGCATATTTCGACGGAACGATGCTGACGGATGCGACCCATGGCGGGACCGCGTATCCTCACGCGCCACCATGAAACGTGGCAACAAAGAGCTGCTGGTCGTCGGCGACAGGGTGCTGGTCAAGCCGGAACAGAAGGAGCGCATGACCAAGGTCGGCCTCTACCTGCCCGCCAACGTCGTCGAGAAAGAAGAGGTCCAAGGCGGCAAGGTCATCGCGATCGGACCTGGCCAGCCGCTGCCTCCGCCAAGCGAGGAGCAGGAGCCGTGGAAGGACGGCTACCGGACGCCGAGGTTCCTGCCGATGCAGGCGCAGCTGGGCGACTATGCGCTGTTCTTCCGCAAAGCGGCGATCGAGATCACCTTCGAGGAGGAGCGCTACCTCGTCGTGCCGCACGGCGCGATCTTGGTCGTCGTGCGCGGCGAAGCAGAGGACGTGCCCAACGAGCTCCCCGAGGACCTCGGCTGACTGACCTGCTGCGCGGCGGTGCCACGGCGGCGCGAGCTCAGCCCGGCGCGCCTGCTAACTGACCCGCGACCGCGGCGACGACGGCTTCGAGCTCCGTGTCGGTCGTGTCCACCACGACCTCGGCGCGCTCGTAGAGCGGCTCCCGCGTCGACAGGATGCGGCGCATGTCCACGAACGCCTGCTCATTGTCGGCCATCGGGCGCGTGTCTCCCTGCGCGATCACCCGCCGCCAGTGGTCCTCGGGCGCGGCGCGGAGCCACACCGTGCGCGCCCGCCGGCGCAGGGCGCCGTAGCTGTGCTCATCCGTGACGAGGCCACCCCCGACCGCGAAGACGCAGGGCTCCCCTGCGAGCAGGCGCCCCAGCTCGGTCCGCTCCACCTCGCGGTAGTAAGACTCGCCGTGGACGTGGAAGATCTCCTCGAGGCTCAGGCCAGACGCCGACTCGATGCGCGCGTCGAGCTCGACGAACGGCACGCTCATGCGCGCTGCGAGCAGCGGTCCGACCGTGCTCTTACCCGCGCCGCGCAGCCCGAGCAGCGCGACGTGAGCGCGTGACTCGCCGTCTTCGGCGCGCAACAACTCAACCAGCGGCACGTCCAACGCCCGCGCGAGCGCTTGCACGCGCAGCAGCGACGGGTTGGCGCCCGCCTGCTCGACGTCTGCGAGGAACCGCTCGCTGATGTCCGCGCGCTCGGCGAGGAAGCGCCGCGACCAGCCGAGCTCTTTGCGCCGCTGCCGCACGTTGGCGGCGAGCGCGTCTAGTAACGGGTCTCGGTGGCTCAGAAGAAGTACCACTCCGTGGTGTTCGTGACCGTAGCGTTCGTCGAGGCGCCACCGAACAAGAACACTTGGCCTGTCGGCATGAACAGCATGCCAGCAGCTGCGCGCGGCGAGTTCATCGTCGGACCGGGCGAGAACGTGTTGGTCGCCGGGTCGAAGATCTCGGTGGTGTCGAGGGACACGGGCGCCAAGATGCTGCCCTCGCCGCCGCCGGCGAGCATGAAGGTGCCGTTAGGCAGCGCCCAACCCTTTTGGTTGACGCGCGCCGTCGCCATCGAACCCACCGAGGTCCAGGTGTTGGCGTTGGCGTCGTAGATCTCCGCCGTGTTCGTCGGCGAACCGGCGTTGAGCGGGATGATCGACAGCCCGTTCATGCCGCCGGCGAGCAGCCAGCGGTCCGGCCCGATCTCCACGGGCTCGATCAAGGCGCGCGCGTTGTTCATCGACGGCCCCGCGCTGATCGTGTTCGTCGCCGGGTCGTAGATGTCACACGAGGTCTCGACCGTCGGCAGCCAGCCGATGAAGATCACGGGATACCAGCTGATGCCGCCGCAGAGCATGATCTTGCCGTCGGTGCGCTGCATCGACATGTGGCCGGCGCGCGGCTCGTTCATGCTCGGACCCATCGTCCAGGTGTTGGTGACGGGGTCGTAGATCTCGGTCGAGTCGACGGCGTCGCGGATCGCCGAGAGCTGCGTCGGCATCGTCGAGAGCGCCTCGAGGCCGCCCGTCAGCAGCACCCGGCCGTCATCGAGCAGGTTCGCCGTGGCGCCGCAGCGCGGCACGTTCATCGGCGTCACCGCGGTGAACGTGTCAGTGGCAGGGTCGTAGATCTCGGCGAGCGCCTGCGGGTTGTTGCCGTCGTCGACGCCGCCGGTGATCAAGAAGCGGCCGTCGAGCATCTCGGTCTGCGTGTGCAGCGAGCGCGGCGACGTCATCACCGGCCCCGGCACGAACAGGTCCGTGACCGGGTCGTAGATCTCGGTCTGATCCGTCGCCACCTGCGCGAGCAGGGCGCCGCGGGCGCCGCCCACGAGGAGCGGCTTGTTGTCGTCGCGCACCAGCGCGGTCGCGAAGGCGCGGAGATCAAACGTCTGCAGGTTGCGATCCCGGAACGCTCCGGCCGTACCGAACCGCACCACGTCGGGGTTGCTGATCTGGTTGATGAGCGTCGGCAGGAACTGGAACGTGACCGCCTGCCAAAACAGCGCCCGATCGACGAAGGCCGGCGAAGGCGGCACCTGCAGCTGCACCGTCGCGTCGCCGAACAAGCCCGACAACGTCGTGATGGTGCTGCCAAGCAGGTCGAAGCCGACGTCGAGCGAGCGAAGGTCCGCGGGGTCGAAGAGCCCGATCGGGGTCGGCCCGTTGTTGTTCGAAGGGATCAGGACGACAAACTCGAAGGGGTTGAGGCCCTCGATGTTGATCGCGAGCGGCCCCGGCACCGAGCCACCCTCCAAGCTGAGCTCGAAGTTCTGCGCGGGGAGCGACAAGGCGGCCAGGGAGAGGGCCGCGAGCAGCCGTTGGTTGCAGGTCATGGGGATTTGTTGCAGGGACGAGTGGTAGGGCATGTGCCCCTGGGGCTGGCCCCAGAGCGCCACAGGCGCTGAAAGAATCCTAAACCGTTAGAGGCCCCAAGTGGGGCTTTGCGGCTTCACAGTCTCCAATCCGAGCAAAATACTGACATGGTCTCGGGCGGCGCCATGGGCCGATCCTAGCAGCGCCCGGCGCTGCGCTGGCGTCGCGACCTGGGCAGCGGCCAGCCTCCTCCGAGGTTGGCCAACCAGCGGCTTACGACGGGAAACCTCTCCTTTCGCCCTCACGATCTCCCGTCAGGATGTAGAACAGGGTCTCCGGTTCGCGCGGATCATCCCTCGTCGACCGGTTTATTCTCTCCTCCGCGTGAGCTAGATACGCTGGAATGCCCATTTACACACGCACCGGCGACGACGGCCACACCGGTCTCTTCGGGAACCGCAGGGTCCCCAAGGACCACGAACGCATTGAGGCTTATGGCACCGTCGACGAGATGAACTCGGTGCTGGGGATGCTCCGGGCCGAGCTCTCTGATGGGCTGTCGCCATCGGACGAACAGATACAAGCCGTTCAGGACACGCTATTTGAGATCGGTGCTGACCTCGCCACCGAAGGCGGTGAAGCGTCGGTCCCCCGCGTAGAAAAGGAGACCCTGCAGCTCGAAAAGTGGATCGACGCGTCCGAGGGCCAGCTGCCTCCGCTGACCAACTTCGTGCTCCCCGGCGGCTGCAAGGTCGCGGCGCTGCTTCACCTCGCGCGCACCGTTTCCCGCCGCGCCGAACGCTGCTACTGGACCCTGCAGCGTGTGGTCGAGGACACCTACCCTGTGCCGACGCCGGTCGGGGTCTACCTCAACCGACTCTCGGACCTGTTCTTCAGCTGGGCGCGGCTCGCCAACCAGCAAGCAGGGGTCGCCGACATCCCCTGGAAGCGGGGCGACTAAGTCCGTGCCCGCGCGGTCGCCCAAGGGGCGCTACGCGCCGGATCGCGCCCCAATCGAAAGTTCGCAAGCGCTTTTCCTGCAAGCACCTGAGACGTAGCCCAGTCGCTCGGGAGCGGCTCGCGATGGCCGAGGGGGTGTCTTTGGCCTGCTTCCCTGACTGCGCAGACGGCAGATACCGACGCTTCCCGCGTTGAGCGGCAAAGACGCCGAGCCGGAGGTGTTCGCAGGGGGCCGCTTGGCAGAGCTCCAGCGGTCACCAACAGGCGTTCGCGTCGCTGCTTAAACCGGCCCAGCAGCCGTGCGACCGAGACGGCACGCGCGCCGCAGCCACATCATGGCTCGCTCGACCTCACGGGGGCCCGTCACCGGGATTTCGACGAACTCGCGGCTGTGGGGGTCGCCATCATCGGGCATCCTCTTGGCGCCAATGATCTTGAGCGCCTCCGTCACCTGCGGCGGAGCGAGCTTGACGACGACGCCCTTCTTGCCGAGGTAGGCAAAGACCTGACCGCGCACCAAGAAACAGTCTTTCCCGTCGCGCTTCTCGCGGTTGACGTCCTTCCAGGCGCAGAGTCTCTCGACGATCGTGGCAAGTGGATCCATGGGGCGAAACACTATACCGACGTTGTCCCGGTTCTGCCAGTGTCTGCTGGCTTGTCGCGAGAAAGAGCCCGCCGTCCGGGGCTTGGCAACGATCTCGCAATCGCTGGAACTTATTCTGCGCGCCGTAGCTAGGCGTGGACTGTCAGGTCACCGCCGCGAGAACATGTTCTTCGTGACCAGCCACATCATCGCCGGATATTCGTCCAGGCGGCGGCGGAGGTACTCGATGGCGAGGTCCCAGCCGAGCGCAAAGGGCACATACAGCCGGCACTTGACGCCTTGTCGGAGCAGATCCGCCAGGAAGCGGTCGCGCGGGACGCCGTAGAGCATCTGGATCTCGTATCGGTCAGGCCCGACGCCGGTCCGCGGCACCACGTCTTCCAGGAAGCGGCGAACGCACTGCACGTCGTGCGTCGCGAACTCGACGTAGTGGCCGCGCTTGAGCAGCGCCTCGGCCTGCTCCAACAGCCTCGCCTTCATCGCGGCCTTGTCGGTCAGCGCGACCTCGGCCGGCTCCTGATAGATGCCGATCACGAGGCGTACGCGGGTCCCCTCGGGGAGCGCCGCGAGATCTTGTTCGGTGCGGTTTAGCCGCGTCTGCAGCACGCACCCGACGTTTCGCGCGCCCTCCGCGTGGAAGCGCTGCAGCGCGTCTAGGGTGAAGTCGGTCCACTGGCGCCCCTCCATGTCGACCGAGACGTCCACGTCTGCGGCCGCCGCCTTCTCGATGATCTGCCACATGGCCTCTCTCGATCCCGCCGCGTCGCCGCCCTCATGCAGCGGCCGCGTCGTGTAGGAGGACGGCTTCAGCGAGAGCGTCGGACGGTCCGCGGCCGGGGTGGCCGCGGCAGCGTCGACCATGTCCATGTAGGCCTGAACGTTCCGATCGACCTGCCTCTGCTCGCGGATGTCTTCGGCGAGCAGGTCGAGCGTCGACAGCAGGCCGCGTTCGGCGCGGAGCCGGCGCACGGTCTCCATGGCCTTCTCCAGGGAGTCGCCGGCGACGTAGGGCTTCGCGAAGAAGCGCACCAGCGAGGCTGGGATGATGCGGATGAGGGGATTCACGTGGCAGGAGAAAGGATGCCGAGACGGCCGTTGGGAACCAACCTTACAGACAGGTAGCCGCCCGGGACCCCAGGTGAAACAGGGGAGCGCGGCGGGGAGATTCTAGAGCAGGGATGAGAATCGCCAACCGGGCCTCGCGACCTCGACTGACGTCCCCTTTGTCCGTCGTCCAAAGGCGCGCGCGGGATGCACGGAGGCGGCGCTTCCAGCGCGCTCGGCAGCGCCTTAGCCGTGCGCCGTCGCGACCTCTCCGGCATCCCCAGCCTCCGGCGGCATGGCGCCGGCGAGCGCGGCCGCGCCAGCCTCGGCCTCGTCCAGATCCGTCGAGGACCACAGCACGTCCGCCAGACGCTCGTGCAGCTCTTTGCGCGGATCACGCAGCAGGCGCTCCAGCAGCGACAGCTCGGACGCCTCGTCCGGCATCCGGGTCTGGATCAGCGGGTGCTCGCGGCTCGCAGCCTCCCAGCGTTCGCCTGACAGCGGCCGGTAGCGGCAGAAGAAGCCCAGGTGCCAGGGGAGAAACCTCATCGCCCGCTCCTTGCCCTTCTCGTCGTCTCGGAAGTGCTCCTTCATCTTGCCCGCGAAGTCGAAGTAGACGCCGAGGCGCTCGCGCGCGTCGGGTTCCCAGGCCTGCTTCTCGGCGATCTCGCGGAAGATCCACGGCTTGATCAGCGCGCCGCGCCCGATCATCACCGAGGCGACGCCGCTCTGCTGCCAACGATCGTGGGTCTCAAACCACGTGAGCAGGTCGCCGTTGCCGATGACGGGGATCGACCGCTCGCACGCGACCTTGCCGATCTCGTCCCAGTCGGCCGCGCGCGTGTAGCGCTGCTCGCGCGTCCGGCCGTGGATCCCGACCGCGCGTGCGCCAGCCTCTTCACAGACCCGCGCGACCTCGCTCGCGTTGTATTCGTCCTCAGACCACCCGAGCCGGATCTTGACCGTCACCGGCACCTCAATGCCTTCGACCATGCCTTCGACCAAGCGCGCCAGCTTGTGCGGCTTGCGCAGCAGCGTCGCGCCCATGCGCCGCTTGACGATGTCGTGGATCGGGCAGCCACAGTTCAGGTCGACCCACTTCGCGCCGCGCTCGGCCGCGGCGTTGCCCGCGCGGACCGCGTCGTCGATCCGCGAGGCCGCGATCTGGGCGCCGAAGCAGGTCTCTTCGTCGTGCTTGCGGAGCAGCGCCAGCTCGCTCTTGCTGCGCTTGACCACCTGGTAGGCGTAGGCCATCTCGCCCATCGTGACCTCGCCGCCGTGCGCGAGGCACAGCCGCCGGAACGGCAGGGTGCCGCCTTTGGTCAGGGGAGCCAGAAAGACGCGGCCGCGAAAGTCCATGGGGCGGCACTCTGGCGGTTCGCCTCGCCGCTGTCCATGGGCAGCCTGCAGCCGTCGTCGAGCAGGGGCGCGCCCCGAACCCTCAGCGGCCACGTCGGAAACATGCCCGACTGCAGCGCGCACGCCCGGGCGACGCGACGGCCCCGCTCCCGCGGAGTTTCATCGCGCCTCAAGCGTTTGCCGCTGGCCTTCGCGCCGACGATTCCGAATGATCCGGACCCCCTTCGCGCACGTAATGGCGCCGACCTCCAGCAAAGACATGTCCAACCTACGCATCCTCCCTCTCGCGCTCGCCCTCGCCCTGCCCGCCGTCGCCCAGGACGACGCGAAGCCCAAACACGACCTAAAGTTCGCCTTCAAGCCCGGCACCGTCGCCAACCAGGTGATGACGCAGGACATGACGATGACGATGAGCATGGGCCCCCAGGACATGGTCACGACGATGTCGATGAGCATGTTCCAGACCTACACCGTCAAGTCCGTCAACGACAACAAGGCGTCCATCGAGCAGAAGGTCACGCGCGTAAAGGCGACGATGGAAAACCCGATGCAGCAGATTGAGTACGACAGCGACGAGGAAGGCTCAGACCCGGGCATGCTCGAAGGCCTCGCGGACCTCGTCGACCAGAAGATGGAGCTGAAGCTGTCGGACCGCGGCGCCGTCAGCGACGTCAAGGCGCCCGAAGACGTCGCCGGCCCGGGCGGCGTCGACTTGGAGGGAGCGCTGTCACAGATCATCGTCAGCCTGCCAGAAGAGCCGGTCGCCATCGGCGATACCTGGACGGTCAACCAGAAGGTGCCGATGGGCCAGATGGGCGAATCTGCGACCGAGGTCACCTACAAGCTCATCAGCGTCGACGACGCCGTCATCGTGCTGGATCAAACGCTCAACCTGAACGCTTCGGACATGGAGGCGCCCCAAGGCATGGAGATCGCGAGCGCCAAAGCGAACGGGCGCTACACCATCGACCGCCGCACGGGCTTGCCCAAGACCTACAACCTCGACATGACCGTGACCATGGAGGGCCAGATGGACATGGCCATGGAGGTCAAGGTCACCATGAAGCCAGCTCCCAAGGTCGAGAAAGCGCCGGTGACGGGACCGAAGAAGGGCGCCGGCGAGGTCGACGACACTCCGAAGAAGGACGCCCCGAAGAAGGAAGGCGGCAAGTAGCGGACCGCGCGCCTCAGCGCGCGCGGACCTTCAGGAACCCGACGGGGTCGCCGACGACGGCGGTCTCGACCAGCTCATCGGCCGCCTCGGACGCGAGCCCGAGCGCGTCGCACTGCTCGAGGAACCAGGCGACCTCTTCCGCAGACGTCGTGACGCAGCCCGGCGGGGTGAGCCGCGCGACCAGGGCGGCGGCCAGCGCGCGCGCGTCTTCTCGCTCGGCCGCGAACTGCTCCAGCTGCAGCTGAACGGGCGCCATGCGACCGTAGCTGACGCCGCTCAGCATCGGCCAGCGCTCCGGGTCGGTGAACACGCTGACGCAGCCGACGTGGTCATAGCGTCGCTCGCCGGCGACCTGCACCGCGTCGCCTGCCTCATAGCGGACGGCGGCCTGCGGCGCCGCCTGGGCGAGCGCGGCGTTAAGCAGCGCGCACTCTTCGGCGATCAAGTTCGCGGCGGTGACTGCGCGACCGAGCACTCGCTGCTCGGCGATCAGCACGGGCAGCTCGGCGACGCCTGCGCCGACCCAAAGCGACGCCCCGCCCTGCGGCACGTGCAGCGCCAACCGGCGCGCGAGCTGGATGCCGAGCTCGACGACCGGCTGCCGGCGCGCCGACCAGTGCTGCGCGCCGTCTTCGTGGAAGTAGATCTCCCCCATCGCGTGCCAATCGACGGCGTCGAGGACGCCCCGCGTCACCTGCTCGACCTCTCGCCACTGCGCGGGAGACGTCACGCGCTCCTCCCCGCTTCGCCGATCTCCTTAAGCCGCGGCCATGAAAAGATCCCGGTGCGGTGGCCGTCGCTCCAGCGGAATGAGAGCCCGTAGCGGCCGACGGGCTCGACGTCTTGGATCGTGATGTTCGCCGGCACGGTCGACGGGTCGAGCAGGGCCGCGCCGGTGTGTTCGTCGACGCAGATCGCGCACGGACACGCGAGCCGCAGCTCGCGGGCCAGGAGCGCCGACACGCTGCCGTCCTGCCACTCGATGCGCAGGAACGCCGGCGAGGCGAGGTCGGCTTTCTTAGGCTGAAGTTGGTCCATCGGGTTGGCCTTCGCCGCTTGCCAACGGTCGGCGGATGCCGGACAAGGAGAGCATGCGGCTCGGAGCGCTCATTCTGGCAGGTGGGAGGAGCCGGCGCATGGGTCGACCCAAAGAGTCGCTGCCGCTCGGCGACACCACCATGCTCGGCTGGCAGTGCCGCACGCTGCTGGCGTGCGCAGCGCCGGTCGTGGTGATCGGTCGCGGCGCGGGGCAGCAGCTGCCGCCGCTGCCTGCGGACGTCGACGTCGTGTCAGACGAGCTGCCGGGCGAGGGCCCGCTGGCGGCGATCGCCGCCGGGCTCCGACACCTCCGCGACGCCCACGGCTTCGCCCGCGACGACGCGGCGATCGCGGTCGGCTGCGACCAGCCGTTTCTGACGGCGCCGATCGTCGCGGGCCTGCGACAGCGCTTGGGAGACGCGGACGTGCTGATGCCCCGCGCCGAAGGCAAGCTGCAGCCGCTGACCGCGATCTACCGCGCGTCGGTCGTCGACGCCGCCGACCGCTTGCTGTCCGCCGGCGCGCGCCGGCCTCGCGCGCTAGCGGACGCCGTCGAGAGCCGCGTCATCGCGGACGCCGAGCTGCGCGACCTCGACCCCGAGCTGCGCTTCCTGCGCAACATCAACCGCGACGAGGACTACCGCGCCGCCGTCATCGCCCTGAAGCGCGGTCCAGGAGCGCGCTGAACGCGGCCAGCTCGCTGCTGCCAACCGCGAGGTGGTCGGCTACAACACAGCGGCCGTGACCGACGACGCCCCCGCCCGCTGCCTCCGCTGCCTGCGCCCGCAGGCGCTGTGCTACTGCAGCGGGCTGCCGACGGTCGCGAGCCGCACGCGGCTGGTCGTGCTGCAACACCCTCACGAGCGCACCCACCCGTTCAACACAGCGCGGCTGGTAAAGCTGTGCATGCCGAACGCGCGCGTGCACGTGCCGACGCCGGGCTTCACCGGCACGCTGGAGGCGCGGGTCGACGTGCCCGAGGACACCGCCGTGCTGTTCCCTCACCCCCAGGCCCAAGACCTCGCCGACCTCGAGCCCGCGGCGCACCCGTCGGCGCTGGTGGTACTCGACGGGACCTGGAGCCACGCCAAGCGCCTCTACCGCGAGAACCCGTGGCTGCAGTCGCTGCGGCACGTCAAGCTGCGACCGACCGCCCCGAGCAACTACCGCATCCGCCGCGAACCAAAGCCCGAGTACATCTCCACGATCGAAGCGATCGTCGAGGCGCTGCGCATCATCGAGCCCGAGAACGACCGGCTCGGCGAGTTGCTCACGGCGTTCGACCGGATGATCGACCAGCAGATCGCGCACCGGGCGACCCGCCGCGTCAGCCGCTACCGCAGCGCGCGGCCGCGCGAGCGCAGGGCGATCCACCGCTTGCTCTACGACCCGCGCCTCATCGTCTGCTACGCCGAGACGGCGCCGGTCGACCCCGCGGCCCCGCCCGACGTCGGCCGCGAGCTGCTGCACTGGGTCGCTGCGCGCCTCGACACCGAGCAGACCTTCGAAGCGGTCCTCTGCCCCAACCACAGCCGCCCGAGCGACGAGCACCTGCGACACATGGGCATCACGCCGGCAGAGCTCGCCGCTGGCGAGCCGATCGCGGCCGCGCGCCGGCGCTTCGCCGACTTTGCGCCCGACGGCGCGCCGTTCGCGAGCTGGACGCCGACGACGCTCGCCTGGGGCCGCCCTGTCCTGCCGAACCCGTTTGAGCAGACGATCGTCAAGTCCAGCTACTGCAACCACACCCAGCGCAACGCGGGCCTGCTCGAGGAGGTGGTCGCGCGCGAAGGTCTGACGCCGCCGCGCGTGCCGTGCCGCGGCCGCGCCAGCCGGCGCCTCGCCTGCACGCTCGCGGTGGCGCGGTGGCTGCGCGCCCAGCAGGCCGCCGCTACGTCCTGAACTTCGACCCAGCGCGGTCGCGCTGATACCCTGCCGACCATGCGACTGACCGTGCTCGGCTCCGGGACGGCGGTGCCGGTGCCCGACCGGCTCCCCGCCGGCTACCTGATCGAGCACGAGGGCGGCGCGGTGATGGTCGACTGCGGCCCCGGCACGATCCGCCGCCTCGCGAAAGCCGGGGTGACGCCCGAGCAGCTCGACGCGGTGCTGCTGACCCACTACCACCCCGACCACTGCGCCGACCTCGTGGCGCTGCTGTTCGCGCTGCGGTCGCCGCACTACCGCAGGCGCGCGCCGCTGACGATCTACGGCGCGCCCGGCCTCCGCCGCCTCGTCGCCAAGCTGACGGAGGCGTGGTCGTGGCTCTCGCCCAAGAGCTATCAGCTCGACCTGGTCGAGTGGCTGCCGGGCGAGGCCTCCGTTACGGGCCTCAAGGTCACCGCTGTCCCGATCCGCCATACGGCACAGAGCCTCGGCTACCGCGTCGAGGGCGAGCGCGGCGTCCTCGCGCTGGCCGGCGACGCCGACACCTGCGACGAGCTGATCGAGCTCGCGCGCGACGCCGACGTGTTCGTCTGTGACGCCGCCACTCCTGACGACGCCAAGCTCGACGGCCACCTCACGCCGGGCCTCGCCGCCGACTACGCGCAGCGCGCGAACGCGCGCCACCTCGTGCTGACGCACTTCTATCCCGCCTGCGACGGCGTCGACCTCGAGGCGCAGGCTCGCGCGCGCTTCGACGGCGACGTGACGGTCGCAGCAGACATGCTGACGTTCGAGGTTGGACCGCGCAGGTGAGGCGCAGACGAGCGCGCCTCCGCGACTCTTTACGTCCAGACCGCTGCGTCGCCTCTGGCCGTGACCTCAGCGAGCGGGCACCATGTCGTCCTCCGCCACACCAGCACAATGAGCAGCTCTCTCCAAGTCGAGGTCGACCGCTTCATGGACGGCCTCCGTTCCAACAACCCACATCAGCCTGAGTTCCAGCAGGCCGTGCACGAGGTCTGCGAGTCGGTGATGCCGCTCGTGCTCGACGACGAGCGCTTCCGGCACGCGAAGATCCTGGAGCGCATGGCCGAGCCCGACCGGATCATCACGTTCCGCGTCTGCTGGGAAGACGACCGCGGCGACGTGCACGTCAACCGCGCCTTCCGCGTGCAGTTCAACAACTCGATCGGCCCCTACAAAGGCGGCCTGCGCTTCCACCCGACCGTCAACAAGTCGGTGCTCAAGTTCCTGGGGTTTGAGCAGGTGTTCAAGAACGCGCTCACCGGCCTGCCGATGGGCGGCGCCAAGGGCGGCGCCAACTTTGACCCCAAGGGCAAGAGCGACCGGGAGGTGATGCGCTTTTGCCACGCGCTGATGACTGAGCTGCACCGTCACATCGGCGAGGACACCGACATCCCCGCTGGCGACATCGGCGTCGGCGCGCGCGAGATCGGCTACCTCTTTGGGCAGTACAAGCGCTGCGAGAACCGCTTCGTCGGCACGATGACCGGCAAGGGGCTGACCTTCGGCGGCTCGCTGGTCCGCAAGGAAGCCACGGGCTACGGCACCGTCTACTTCGCGCAGCACATGCTCGCGCGGCGAGGTGACGGCCTGCACGGCAAGAACGTGGTGATCTCTGGATCGGGCAACGTCGCGATCTACGCCGCGGAGAAGGCCATCGAGCTCGGCGGCAAGGTCATCGCCCTGTCAGACAGCGGCGGCTTCGTGCACGACGCCGACGGCGTCAACGCCGAGAAGCTGGCGTTCGTCAAGGAGCTAAAGGAAGAGCGCCGGGGGCGCATCCGTGAATACTGCGACCGCTACCCGAACGCCAAGTTCCACGCGGGCGTCGCGCCGTGGGGCGTCCCCTGCGAGGTCGCGCTGCCCTGCGCGACCCAAAACGAGCTCGACGCCGACGCGGCCAAGACCCTCATCGGCAACGGCGTGCTGGCGGTCTCCGAGGGCGCCAACATGCCGTCGACGGCTGAGGCGGTGACCGTGTTCCGCGACAACCGCGTGCTGTTCGGCCCCGGCAAGGCCGCCAACGCCGGCGGCGTCGCGGTGTCCGGTTTGGAGCAGAGCCAAAACTCGCTGCGGCTCGCCTGGGGACGCGAAGAGGTCGACCAGCGGCTGCAGGGCATCATGACCGAGATCCACGAGACCTGCGTCCAGCACGGCCAGGACGGCGACCACGTCGACTACGTCACCGGCGCGAACCGCGCCGGGTTCGTCAAGGTGGCCGAGGCTATGCTCAGCTACGGCGTCATGTAGCGGCGCGACCGTCGGGCTCTGAGCCCGACCGACGGCCTCTGGCCGCGGCGCGGAGCGCAGCGAATCAGGTCTGCGCGCTCGGCGCGAGCACGTCGGCGACGGCTCGCAGCAGGTCCGCCCGACGGAACGGCTTGCCGAGGATCCCCTGCATGCCGGCGGCCGCGACCGCGGCGGCGTTGTCGGCGGTCACGTCCGCGGACACGGCGAGGATTGGATTGGCGAAACCCGCAGCGCGGATCTCGCGGGCGGCTTCAACGCCCGACGTGCCGGGCATGTGGCAGTCCATCAGGACGAGGTCCGGGGCCCGCGCCGCGACCGTGTCGATGGCCTCCTCGCCAGTCGTCGCGACGATCGTCTCGCAGCCGCAGCTCCGGAGCATCGCGCGGCACAGGGTGCGGTTGATCGGGTGATCATCGACGATCAGCACCTGCATGCCAGAGAGGTCCAAGTCGACTGGCGCTGCCGGCGGGCTGGGCGCGACGCGTTCGCAGCGCGGGTGCCGCGTGACCACGGTGAAGGTCGTGCCTTGGCCGCGCTGCGAGGCGACCGAGATCTCGCCGTGCATCGCCTCGACGAGTCCTTTGACGATCGACAAGCCGAGGCCCGTGCCGCCGAAGCGCCGCGTCGTCGCGGCGTCCGCTTGCCGGAACGCGTCGAAGATCCGGTCCGTCGCTGCGCGCGGCATCCCGCAGCCCGAGTCTGCCACCGTCCAGGTCACCTGCACGTCGTCCTGCGCCGCAGCGACATCCGCAGTCAGCGTGATCGCGCCCTGCTCCGTGAACTTAACCGCGTTGCTTAGCAGGTTGGCCAGGACCTGCGCCAGTCGGTTTGAGTCGGCTAGCGCCCACGCGCCTTGCTCGCCGCGCAGCTCTGACGTGAGCGACAAGCCCTTCTGCGCGGCCGCCGCCGCGAACGACGACGCCGCCGCCTCCACCACGTCCTGCAGCCGCGTCGGCCGAAGCTCGAACTCCAGCTCGCCGGCCTCGACGCGCGCGAAGTCCAGCACCTCGCCGATGACGCCCAGCAGGCGCTCAGCGGAGGCCTCCGACAGGCTCAGGAGGTGCTGTTGATCGGCGTCGAGCGTGGTCCGTGAGAGCGCGTCGATCGTCCCGGTGAGGCCGTGTAGCGGCGTCCGCAGCTCGTGGCTGATCTGCGCCAAGAACGCCGTCTTGGCGCGATCTGCCGCCTCGGCTGCCTGCAGCGCAGCGCGGAGCTCTGCTGTGCGCGCTTCGACCTGGACGCGCACGCGCTCTTCCTGCGCGCGCAGCCGCTCTTCGGCGATGCACAGCGCGCGGGCATGTTCTTCGATGACGCCCTCGAGCTCGAGGCGTCGAGCGCGCTCACGCTTGAGGCGCTGCTCCCAGCGAGCGTCTTCCATCACCCGTTCCTCACCCGAGCTTCGCGCCGCCTGCTTAGGCGGGTGACGTCTTCAGAGTTCACCAAGATCGCGCGTTTCATCCTCAGCGTGCGCCCCCGATCGCGTCGTCCGCGTCGTCAGGCGTCTCCTTATGCATCGACAGCGACGGCTAGCGTCGCTTAGCGACTGCGGCCGCAGGCGTCGCAGAACGAGAACGCCGCCTGGAGACCCGCGATGCGCGCCTACGCGCGCCCGCGCGCCCTCGCTGCCAAGGGCGATTCGGCGACGCGTTCGACGATGAAGAAGCGGCGGCGAGGTGCCCCACCGAAGACGCGCACGCCTCCTCCGTCCAACCATCCGCCTCGCCGTATGACCGACCAAAACGGCGCGGGAGCCGCATACGCCATCGCGAGGCGCCTCCCCGCGTGGTCATTAAAAGATCGGTGTCACCGGATTCCCTGGCTACTGTATCGAAATGCGAACCGTCACCCGCACCTGCGCGCTGCTTATCTGCTCTGCACCTTTGATGGGCCAAGGCCTCTTCGGCGCGCAACAGGTCATCGCGACGAACGCGGACTCGGCCCAAAGCGTCTACGCAGCAGACGTCGACGGCGACGGCGACCTCGACATGCTCTCAGCGGCCCGATTCGACAACAAGATCGCCTGGTATGAGAACACCGACGGACTCGGGACCTTCGGCGCGCAGCAGATCATCTCGACCAACGCGGACGGCGCATACAGCGTCTACGCAGCAGACGTCGACGGCGACGGCGACTTCGACGTGCTCTCGGCGTCCAGAAACGACGGCAAGATCGCCTGGTATGAGAACACCGACGGGCAAGGAACCTTCGGCGCACAGCAGGTCATCAATACCAACGCGAACGGCGCCCGCAGCGTCCACGCAGCAGATATCGACGGCGACGGCGACATCGACGTGCTCTCGGCGTCTTTTAGCGACGACAAGATCGGCTGGTACGAGAACACCGACGGACTCGGCACCTTCGGCGCGCAGCAGATCATCTCGACCAACGCGGACGGCGCATACAGCGTCTACGCAGCAGACGTCGA
>NYVR01000049.1 GCA_002684655.1 Planctomycetota bacterium
CGGATGTTGAGCCGCATGTCGCCGTGGAAGATGTGGCTGAACTCGTGCGCGATGACCCCTTGGAGCTCGGCGCGGTTGAACTTCTCTAGGCAGCCCCGCGTGACGGCGACGGCCGCGTCCTCGGTGGACCAGCCGGCCGCGAACGCGTTGATGCCAGCTTCTTCGTGCAGGATGAAGACGTCAGGGACGGGCACGCCTGAGGCGATCGACATCTCTTCGACGACGTTCATCAGGACGCGCTCTCGCGGGTCCTTGGTGTGAGGCTGGACCTTTCTGCCGCCCATCATCTTGGCGACCGCGGCGCCGCCGCCGCGAAGCTGCGACGACTTGAAGAGCATCGCGCCGAAGACCAGCCCGACCACGCTTACGGTGACGATGATCAGGAGCGGCACGTCGAGCCACCCTGGCTCGTTGACGTCGCCGACCACCAGCAAGGCCTTCGTCGCCGCATAAATCAGCGCCACGATGCAGCCGACAGCCGCGGCGTAGAGCCAGACGAGCCGGGCTGACGCCGTCCGCGCGCGCGCTTGGTGTTCGAAGAAATCCATGCTGCTCAGCGGCCTTCCAACTCGAACAACGCGACGCCGGCGCGGCGCGCACAGAAGCCCCCGCCGCCGCAGTCCTGGAAGTTCTTTGTCAGCCGGCGGCGGTAGAACGCGCCGCTGCGTAGGTGGACGTCGCCGTCGGTCACCGTCTGGTCGCAGTTCTCCTCCCAGTCGCGTTCGGTCAGGGCTTCCAGGTAGAGCGCGCCGTCTGTCCATGACGCCAAGTTGGCGAGCGCTGCGCGCGCTGTCGCGTCATCCAAATACTGCATGACACCCTGGCAGATGACCAAGTCGAACGAAGCTCGGCCGAGCTCTGCTGCGGGTTCAAGCGTCGCGATCGAGCCGTTGTGCCAGCCGAACTTCTCGCACAGGTAGGAGGAGTACTCGACGCCCCAGTAGCGCGCCTTGGGCCAGAGGCGCGCGCACGCGCGGCGCCAGTGGCCGACGCCGCAGCCAACGTCGAGGATCGAGCGGACCGGGACCTGAAGGTAGGAGAGGTAGCCGTGTACGAAGCCCGCGAGCCGTTGGATCTCGCGCTGGTTACTGACGCGCGTGGCGGGGTCGCCGTAGAACCGTTCGTAGTAGCCAGCGTCGAAGGGTTCGTTGGATGTTGTCGAGTCGTGTTCGGTCATCGCTCGCCGAGTCGCGATCGTCGCCGAGTCCGCGGCGTAACGCCACGGCAAAGCCGTTCGGCGTCGACGCCGAGGTGGCGGATCGTCCGTGGCGCACTAGACTCCATCGGCGCATCTGCTGCGCTCGTAGACCATGTCCCAGCGCTTGATTCGACCTGCAGTTCCCGGTGACGAACCGCTCGTCGCCCGTTTTATCCTCGAGCTCGCGCGCTATGAGCGCTTGGAGCACGAGGTCGACTTGAGCGAAGCGCGTCTGACCGAGCACCTATTCGGAGAGCGCCCGGTCTGCGGCGCCATGATCGCGGAGCACCAAGGCGAGCCTGTCGGCTTCGCCCTGCACTTCATTAGCTACTCGACCTTCTGGTGTCAGCCGTGCCTGTTTCTGGAGGACTTGTTCGTGGTGCCTGAGCACCGCGGGAACGGCCACGGCCTGGCGCTGCTGCAGGCCTGCGCGAAGCTCGCAGTCGAGAAGGGCTGCCCTCGTCTCGACTGGCACGTGCTGGACTGGAACCAGCTCGCCATCGACTTCTATCAGCGCCAAGGCGCGACGGTGTTGCCCGACTGGCGAACCTGCCGGCTCGACGGCGAGGCCTTGCGCGCGATGGCCCGCTCCTAGCGCGGCTCCTCGGCGTCAGTTGCCGGCGAGCTCGTTCAACCAGTCGAGCCAAGGCTCCTCCAAGCGCTCGATCGGTGTGCCGACGATGCGGTCAAAGGCAGAGCTGCTGTCACCTTTGCGGTCACGCAACGCCGCCGCCAGATATCGGAGGAAGGGATCGCGGAGATCGTGTCCGGCGGCGCCGTCTAGCAGCCACGTTACGAACATCTCTGCCGCGGCCCAGTTGGTCTCGGTGCTGGTCGCTTGGGTCAGGTAGAAGCTCGCATACATCGGCAGGTGCACGAGGTGCGTTAATTTGTAGCCGCGGCCGAGCGCGCGCAGGGCGACGAGGTCTTCGGGAGCGGTGGAGCCGGGAGCAGCGAAGCCCGCATCTCCACGCATCATCCGCTCCATGTGCATCCCGAGGCCGATCTCTAGCCAAGCGCAGACGCGGCTGCGGTTGTCCTGCCGGTTCGCCTCTCCGATCATCGACCGATACAGCAGCCCCTGTACGCCGACGAAGAACAGCAGGTCTGGGCGCTGCGGCGCTGGGCCGGAGTAAAAGGTACGAGCGACGTTGTTGTGCGGTGGAGGCTCGAAGTAGGGGCGCGGACGAAACCCCCACTTCGGAAAGGTCTCGGCGTCCTTGTAGGTGCGAACTTCGATCGGCTCCAGCACCTCGCGCAGCTCAAGTTCGCGACCAAAGCGTTCGAACCAAGCGACGGCGAGGCGTTCGAGATCGAACAGCGCCCGGACGTTGGTCAGGGCGCCAGCGTCGCAAGAGAGCGCGAAGCGCTCTCCTTGCAGCCGTAACGGTCGTTTGAGCATGGCGTCGTCGATGTCTTCCCTCGTGCGCCACTTGCCGTCGTGCTGCCATAGCCATTGCTTCCTGCGGCGTCGATGGCCCAGGAAATCGTGCATCGCGGAGTCGTCGTCGTCCACGAGCACCAGCTCTGTCGCCTGGAGGCGGGCGAGGTCGTGCAGCTGTCGGCTCTCGGCCCAGTCGACTAGGTAGCGCAGCGCGCGCGGAGACCTGCGGTAGCGGAGCCGGAGTTCGAAAAACGCCGCGATGCGGGCCGCGACGGTGTCGGTGCTCGCGACGTCCTCCCTGAGAGCGCGCGTTCGGCGGCCGCCGTTCAGGATTAAGATCTCCTCGGGGTCGTAAGGCGTCGCGACCCGACCTCGCAGCACGCTCCCGTCGTTGAGGATCAGGGCGTCGCGCGTGTCATCCTGTGCTGCGAGCAGGCCCGCCGTGCAGAGCAGCGCTGACCGCGCCAGGGTTGCCATACATTCGCACACCTCGGCATGGTAGCAGTCAGGCAGTATCCTGCGTTCCGATGCTTACGATGCGATGGGAAGACCTCTTGTTCCTCCACTGGCCGGTGGATCCAGCCGTCGTACGTCAGCACGTGCCGGAAGAACTGGAGATCGACACCTTCGACGGCGCCGCTTGGCTTGGGGTCGTACCGTTCACCATGGCGAGCACTCGTTTTCGTTGGCTCCCGCCGATGCCGACAGCGAATCGCTTTCCTGAGTGCAACCTGCGTACTTACGTTCGCTGCGGCGGGCGGCCAGGGGGGTGGTTCTTCAGCTTGGACGCGCACAGCCGGCTGGCCGTCGAGGGCGCGCGCCTTGGCTTCGGCCTCCCTTACTTTCGCGCTGACATGCGCAGCCACCAAGACGACGGGGCCGTTATCTATCGCAGTCGTCGAACGGACCGTCGCGGCCCGCCCGCGGTGTTCGAAGGCGCGTGGCGACCGGGGGGGGCGTGGAGCACCGCGGCAGCGGGCTCACTCGAGCATTTCTTGGTCGAGCGATACAGCCTGTTCGCGATGCGGCGTGGCCGCATGCTGCGCGGCGACGTGCGACACCAACCATGGCAGCTCGCGCGCGCGGACGTGCGCATCGATCAGTGTGACATGGCGCAGCTGATCGACTTCAAGCTGCAGGGCGAGCCAGCCTCTGCGCTCGCTGCAAGACCGATCGAGGTCGAAGCCGCCCGCCCGGTCTTGGCTTGAGCCCTGTTCTTCGTAAGCGGAGGGTGCGGTGATAGGGTCCGTTTCGCACCGCCGCACAGTTATTGCGGCGGTGCCTGCGCAGTGCCAGGGGCGCGAACCGCCAGCGGAGGGAGCGACGCCGCCGCGGATCTAGCTTATGATGCTGCAAGTCTGGAGGACGAACCGCCGCACTTGCCGCAAACTGGCCCGGTGGTCTGCCCTCAGGCAACGCAACATGTCGGGTTCGAACGCAGGAACTGCGGCTTTCCGTGACGGCGCGCTTCGACCCGGTCGTTCTCGCTGGGAAGGACCGCTGGAAGCTGAGCAGGTGGCGCGCTGCCGCGAGCGAGGGATCGCCCTGGCCTACGACTGCGCGCAGTCTGGTTGGGTAGCACAGGACTGCGCAGACGCTGCCGAACCGCTCCTCGGGGAGGACCGCGTGATCCCAAGCGGCACCAACGCCGCGGCCGTGGACCTGAGCCGAGCGGTCGAGTTGGCGGTCACGATCGTCGCGGCGCAGCTGCGCGCGATCGGGCACGCGGAGCGCGGCGGGAGCGTTGCGGATGAGGCCTCGCGTAAGCTCCAGTCGGCGGCTAAGGCGCAGGTTGACCAGATCGGGCGCTATCACGGGGTGCGCGGCGCCGACGTCGCGCATTGGGCGCTGCAGGTGCTGATGGCACGCGCCGGCGCCTTGGGCAGCCAAGTAGCCTCCGCAGACGCCGGGCCGTTCTCGTTCCGCCCGTGGACCGTCGACGACGCAGAGGACTACCGGGCCCTGTTGGACAACCCCAACGTTTGGTCGTTTCTTCCCGAACCTTACCCAGGCGAACTGAGCGCCGGCATGGCCAGGACCTTGATCAAGATTGGGTCCATCGACGATCAGGTGGCCGAGGCTGTTCTCCACGACGGCAAGCCGGTGGGCCAGTGCCTGCTACGTTTTCAAAAAGAGGTCGCAGGCGTGCGCTGCGCGGAGGTCGCCTATTGGCTAGGTGAGCAGCACTGGGGGCAGGGTTGGATGAAGCAGATCCTGCCCGTGTTCCTGCGCCGGGCGATGCAGGAGCCGTCGCTGGACGTCGTCTACGCCTGGATCCGGCGCGACCACGACGCTTCTCAGAAGGTCGCTCGGCACGCAGGGATGCGTCGTGACGAGTTCTCGTTTCAGGGTGAGCTGGCGAGCGCGATGTCCAAGCCAGAGTGCGAACGATGGGTCATCTTCCGGCCTTGGGTCGACGCCGTCTGAGCGTCACCTTGCGGCGTCGCGAGCCAAGGCCCCGCTCGTTGACGTCGGTCCGACGTCGAGCGTGAGGTTGGTCGGCCATGCTGGAATGCAGCGTGGCGACGCGCGTTATTCTTCGCGGTAGACAGCTGTCACCGGGACGTGGTCGCTGGGGCTCTTCTTGCTGCGTTCGTCTTTGTGCACGATCACGTCGGCGCACTTGCGCGCTGCGCTGGGCGAGGACAGCACATAGTCGATCCTTAACCCGTCGTCCTTGAGCGCGGAGCCGCCGGTGTAGTGCCACCAGGTGTAGATGCCCGCTTGTTCGTGGTGCTGGCGGAAGCTGTCTTCCAGTCCGAACGCCATCACGTTGCGCATCGCGGCGCGCTCTTCATCCGAGCAAAGAATGCGCCCTTGCCACCACTGTGGGTCGTGCACGTCGCGGTCTTCGAGCGCGACGTTGAAGTCGCCAACGACCACCACGTCGTCTTGCGCCGAGAAGCAGGCGTCGAGGTAGGTGCGCAGTCGACGCATCCAGTCGAGCTTGTATGCGTATTTCTCGCTGCCGACTTCTTGGCCGTTGACGACGTAGAGGTTGAGGACGCGGAAGCCGTTGACGGTCGCCGCGAGCACGCGCTTGTCGGCGTCCGGAGGGTCGTCCGGCATGCCTTTGGCGACGTCGTCGAGGTCGTGCGCTGCGAGGATCGCGGTGCCGTTGTAGCCCTTCTGACCGTCGAAGCAGACCTCGTAGCCCTCGTCCTCCAGCGCCGCCAGCGGGAACAGGTCGTCGACGACCTTGGTCTCCTGCAGGCAGAGCACGTCGGGCTCGTGCTCGCGGAGGAAATCCACGACGTGAGTGAGCCGCGCGCGGATGCCGTTGACGTTCCAGGTTGTGATTTTCATGCAGGAGGTTCGATTCAACGGCCTCGATGGCCCTCGCGGAAGCCTCGGCGCCGGGAAACCCGATCACGATGGCCTTACCCTTGCATCAACTGGTCCGGGGTCTAAGCACCCCCTCAAATATGTCTATGCGATGTTCGTTGATCTTCTCCGTGCTAGCTCTTTTGGGCGGTTGCGCCACGACGGGGCCGCGGATCCTCGCCCCGGGCAGCGACCTGCAGGCGGTCGCAGACGACGTCGTGAAGGCGGACTTCGTCGCGCTTGGCGAGCTGCACCAGACGCCCGGGGTGCACACGGTGCATCACCAACTGCTCCGCGCGATGCACAAGCGCCGACCCAACATGGTGATCGCGATGGAGATGTTCGAGCGGGACGTGCAGACCGTGCTGACGCAGTATCTGAACGGCGTCATTGACGAGGATGAGTTTTGCGACCGGTCGCGACCTTGGCCGCACTACGCCCGCGACTACCGGCCGGTGATTGAGTTCGCCAAGCAAAACAAGCTGAAGGTTCTGGCGGCGAACGCGCCGCGCCCGCTCGCCAGGCAGGCCGCCCAGGAGGGGATGCAGGCCGTGCAGGGCAACGAGCACCTCGCCCGCTCGACGACCGCGCCGAGGGACGACTACTGGGACTCCTTCCAAGAGATGATGGCTGGGCATGGCGGCATGTTTGGAGAGGACGGCATGGAGCGCTTCTATGCCGCGCAGTGCCTCAAGGACGACACGATGGCCGAGGCCATCGTCGACCACCTCGCTGCTGCAGCGGCAGACAGCCGGCCGCTCGCGGTCTTGATCTGTGGCCGGGCGCACAGCGACCACGGCTGGGGCGCGGTGCAGCGCGTGGTTCAGCGGATGCCCGGGATCGACGTGCGGGTGCTCACCGCCGAGACCGTGGACGACCTCGCCGACGCCGTCATCGGGGTCGAGGCCGGCGTCGCAGACTACGTCGTCGTCGCAGAAGCCCGCCCGAGGGGCCTAGACGGCGAGGGCGACTCCGCACACCGCGCGGAGCAGAACGCCGAAGGCCTTCGCCCCGCCTTTGGGTTCATGCCGGACTACGCTGGCGGCGACGAGGGGGTGCTGGTCGGAGAGGTCCTCGCGGGGCGCCCGGCAGCTGCGGCAGGCATCGAGCCAGGGGACCGCATCGTCTGCGTCAACGGCCTCCCGACGCTAGATCTGGAAGCGTATACAGAGGCGCTCGACACCCTCAAGATCGGCTCTACGGTGAAGGTTCGGGTGAGCCGCGAGGGCGTGGAGGTCGATCTGGACGTAAAGGTCGGCAGCAGATCTGCGCGCTAGTCTGGTGACAGCGTAGTGGTTACGGCGGGGCGATCGGAGCCCGCGAAGTCGGGGAGTGGCACTGTGCCGGTCCATCGCTATCCTACTTCGCCCCGAATGTGCGGCCCCTCCGCGTCTGAACCCGTGAGCGATACCCTCCAAATCTCCGAGATCCCCGTCGAAGGCTACGAACGCGTCGTTCGCGGCGTCGACCCCCAGAGCGGACTGCACGCGATCGTCGCGGTGCACGACACCACGCTCGGCCCAGCGCTGGGCGGCCTGCGCATGTGGAATTATGGGTCTGAGCAGGAGGCCTTGTTCGACGTCGAGCGCCTCGCCAAGGGGATGAGCTACAAGTCGGCGGTGGCCCGGACCGGACTGGGAGGCGGCAAAGCCGTCATCATCGGAGACGCGAAGACCGTCAAGTCCGAGGCGCTCTACCTCGCTATGGGGCGGTTGGTCGATTCCCTCGACGGGCTCTACACGACCGCGGAGGACGTCAACACGGCTATCGAGGACCTGGAGATCGTGCGCCGCGCTACGAAGCACGTGAGCGGGCTGCCGCGCGAGGCTGGCGGCAGCGGGAACCCGTCGCCGTACACCGCCTACGGCGTGTATCTCGGCGTGCGGGCAGCTCTGGGTTGCGCGCTCGATAACGACGACCCCAAGGGGCGCAAAATCGCGGTCCAGGGGGTCGGCGCCGTCGGAGGGCCGCTCGCCGAGCGCCTCGCCGAAGCCGGCGCGCAGGTCTTCGCCTATGACCGAGATCGCGCTCGCCTGGAGAAGCTCGCCGCAGACCACGGCGTCACGATCGTCGGCGAACAAGAGGTCATGACCATGGAGTGCGACCTGTTCGCGCCGTGCGCGCTGGGCGGTGTGCTCAACGACAAGACCATCCCAGCGCTCGGCGCCAAGGCGATCGCTGGCGCCGCCAACAACGTCCTGCTCGCGCCGGAGCACGGCAAGATGCTCGATGACCGCGGGATCCTCTACGCGCCTGATTATGTGATCAACGCGGGCGGGATCGTCAACGTCTCGGTCGA
>NYVR01000050.1 GCA_002684655.1 Planctomycetota bacterium
TGAAGCGCTCCCAAGGCGCGGGCTGGGCATGCGCTGCAGGAACTGGCGCGCGTGTGACGAGAGCGTCTCCAGGTAACGACGCTCGCTGGCCGCGTGGATCGTGTCGAACACCAGCGAACTCTTACCGCTGCCCGATACGCCCGTGACGACGGTCAGCTTGCCGCGCGGGATCTCGACGTCTACGTCGTCGAGGTTGTGCGCGCGCGCGCCTTGGAGTCGGATCGTCAAGTGCGTCATCCGGCAGCGAGCCTAGCCGCCGGAGGACCTGATGCGAAGCGACGCAGGGTCAGACGCTGCGCCGGCGACCGCGCGGCTTCGAGGCGCTCCGACCACCACGACCTCGCGACCCCTCTGCGCCGCGGACACCGGACCGACCGCGACCTGCGTCGACGCGACCACGCTGCGCCGCGCGGCGCGGACCGCCCCGCACGGCGCCGCGGGACGCTCCGCGGCGACCGCGCGCTTCTTTGCCACGGTCGCTGCCGCGGCGACTACGGTGTCCGTCTCGACCTTGACCATGTCGTCGTCCGCGCATCTCTTCTAGGCGATCGCGGATCCGCTGACGCAGCTCGCCACCGCGTCCGCGCACCTCCTCGAACCGTTGACGTAGCTTGCCGCGTAGGGCGCCGCGTCCCGCGCCAGATCTCCCGCGACGACGCGTCTCCTCGAAGCGTTCGCGGAACCTTTCGAAGCGAGCGCCGCGCTGTGTACGTCCCTTCGCAGCGCCTGGTGCACGCACACCGCGGCCGCCTTGATCACGGCGACGACGCACTCCTTCGGCGGGCGTTTTCGACTTCTCGCTGCGCTCGACGCGCGGGCGTTCACCGCGCTCGCCACGTTCAGGGCGGCGCTCCTGCGCAGTCATGGTCAGCGAGATCGTGATCGCTGCAATCGTCGCCATCAGGTTAGAAGTTCTCATGATGTTGTCTCCTTTGTTCGTCTGACGAAAACAACGCCGGCGCCGGCGCGTCCCCACAGCAAACGCGGCCATCTTTTCGCATGGCCCAGGAACAACGCGATGATGGCGACGATGCCTCGAATTCCCGCTAGACCGAACAACCGCCGCTGTTCGGCCAAACAAATGGAGGCGTCCGTCGACGCGGCGCTTCCGGTCTGTCTCTACTTGCCGTCGCGCAAAGCTTCGACGACGCCCCTCACGGAGTCTGCGTCGTAAGGAGTCGTGATCCGCAGGGTCTCTGCTCCCGGCACGAGGTCGATCTCCACGACGCCCAAGTCGACGAACTGCGGCTTGTCTTCGTCCTTCGACAACCGCAGCGACACCCGGTGTGCCCCCCCTGCAGGCAAGACGAACCGCGCGGTGTCGTCGCCCTGGAGCTGGGCCGCCGAGAAGCGCGACTTGTCGTACCACGTCGACATCCGATTGCTGATGTTGTCGAAGCCCTCGCCCAACGACGCTGGCAGCGCGCCGCGGTCGAGCTGCTCTACAGACACGTAGGTGTCGACGTCGCTGCTGAGGGCGTAGAGGCCGGGCAAGACGATCTCGACGGGCGGAACCCGGCGATAGACGACCTCGTTGAAGCCGGGGCTGAGCACCTGGGGATCCGCG
This sequence comes from Planctomycetota bacterium, assembly GCA_002684655.1. Classification (GTDB taxonomy): domain Bacteria; phylum Planctomycetota; class UBA1135; order UBA1135; family UBA2386. Next base: position 1,568 of record NYVR01000050.1, read on the forward strand.
ACGAAGCCAGACGCCATCGGGTAGACCTCGAGCTGCTGGGTCGCGCTGAACACCTGGCTCGAACGCCCGCGCATCGCCAGGCCCATCCAGCTGCGGCTGCCGTCAGCGTGCGTGATGCGGGCGAGCATCGGTCGGTCGACGACGACGGAGTCGCCGTTTTCGTCGACAGCGCTGATCTCAAAGCGGTGCACATACCGCGAGAGGTCCAACCCGTTGAGTTCCGGGTGCAGTCCCTGCTGACCCGCCTGGACCACCACGTCCTCGAGCCGGAGGAAGGGCTCGCGGAAACCTTTCATCGCGAAGGTCAGCGAATAGGTGCCCGCGCGGAGCCAGTCGAACGCCAGCAGGTCGCCCTCGATCCGCCCCAGGCGCTCCGCGGCGTCACCCGGCGGAAGGCTGGGCACGTGCTGCGGTAACAGCTCGACGCGCACGTAGCCCGGATGCATCCACTCGGGCACCAAGACGATGCCCGCCAGCTGCGCCTTGCGCAGCAGCTCCACGCGCAGGTTCTGATCGGCGGTCTCGATGTCTCTCGTCGCAGCGGGGAAGTGCTCCTCGGCTTTGACGAAGAGCCTGCTGCGGACCTGCTCACGTCTACCGAACATCTCGAAGCGACCGTCTTCGCCGGTTCGGACGCGGGCGGCCGCCTCATCACGGAACTCCGTCGCGCCCGACGAGGAGTCGACGACTTCGCGTCGCTGCAGCTGCACGCGCGCGCCAGCGATCGGCGCGCCAGCGTCGTCCACGACAACGCCGGCTGCGAGCGCGTCCAGCGCGCCGATCTGCAGCGCGCCGACGTCCGTGACGGCCGCTGTCGGAAGATCGACCAGAGCGAACGTGCCGCCCTGCGCGGGCCGCCCGTCATGTCTCGCCTCGAGCGAGAACGGCGCCGCGATCCCGGCTTCTCGTCGGTAGGGAAGATGGAACCGGCCTTCACCATCGAGCTGCAGGCGCTCGACCTCGACCTGGACCGGCCCTGCTTGGACCGCGAAGTCGATCTCTGCGCTGCCGAGCGGCGCCCCAGCGGCGTCTTGGAGCGAACCTCGCAACATCCCTACATCCGGCGCGACGACCACGTCGATTTCGAGGTGCTCCCCGGGTTCCTCGACGACGCGCAGCTTCTCGACCCAATGAAAGGTCTCGTCGTCGAGCCGGAAGTGCGCCTCGGCCGCGAGGTCCAAGCCGACGAACGGCAGCGCGAGCGACTGCTCGCCCTGTGCCTTGGTCGCCGTGATCGGCTGACCCACCGCCTCGCCGCGATCGTCAACCTGGTAGAGATCCACGTGAACCGGGTGCGCGAACGGCTGGCCGTCGCGATCGACCATGCGCATCGTGATCCGGCCGCTGTCCGGCAGGCGCAACAACAGCACTTCGTCGGGGACCTCTGCTCCGGAGAAACCGCGCGCGACAGGCCGAGCCAACGGCGCCGAGAGCGCCACCTCGAAGCGGTCGCGACGCTCCTCCGGCCAGCTCGCGCTGTCGCGACGAGGCAAGAGCTGGACGTGACGGAAAACCGCGATCCCTTCGGCGTTGGTCCGTCGGCGTGAGAGTTCTTCGGTGATCACGACAAACTCCTCAGGCTCAACGGACGACGCTGCGCCCCGGCCTCCTCGCCGCCCTGACGCTTGGCGCGCGAGCCGCGCGAGCTGACGCTTCATCTCACGCAGGTCTGGCGCGAGCAACGTGCGAAGCTGCTCGGACGTGCTCTGCCGCATCCGCTCCAAGACCTCGTCGATCTCGCGCTCCAACGCCGCCATCTCTTCGAATATCCACTCCATGCCGACGACGACGGGGACGCGCTGGTTCAGCGCGACCGGGGCACCAGCGACCGCCGCCTCGCCCGCATCGAGCACCTTCACGGTCACCGTCTTGTCTGGCTCGAGCGTCACGGAGACCGACGCAGCGCCGCCTGGCGCGACCGTGCGCGCGCCGAACAAACCAGGCAGCCGCGCGACGATCGAGACCGCCGCGTCGACAGGAGGCAGGGTCGCCCGCCCCTCCTCGTCAGCGACGAACCGCAGCCCGCGCTCCGCGACCTGATCGAAGGATCGCGCCGCCAGCTCTGGTGACGAGAACACCTCGGCGCCCGACGCCGCGACGCCGACCTCACCCAACCAGACCTGCACGACCAGCGGGCGACCCGCAGATCGGGCTTCGGCGGAAGAAGCGTCGGCGCGCTCGCTCGCTGCTGCCGCGGCGTCGTCGGCGCTGGAGACGCTGATCGGCCCGCTCGGATCCATCGCCTCGCTCGCGGCCTCTGTCGGCGCGCCATCGCTAGGCGGCGCGACAGGCTGCCGGAGACCGAACCACCACCACGCGCCACATGCCAGCGCGACGAGGACGAGGGACAGACAGACACGAACGCGCTGGGACATGAGAGGAGCTTGACGCGGAGAGCTTGAAGACGGCGGCCGCGCTTCCAACATACGGCTACCTATCGTCGTTTTTAGCGTGACGAGGATCGCGGCCGAACGCGAACAAAGTTCGGCGATAGCCCGGTCAACGACCCGCGCTGGCGCCAGGCGCTGCGGCGGCCTCAGCTTGACGGCGCAGGACATCCTGCATCGCGCTGCGGACCGCGGGGCCGTCGCCGACGACTTCGAGCAGAACAGGTTGGCCGCCAGGGACGACGCGCACGTCCACCTCGCCCAGCGCGAGCTCGACCAAGCCGCCCTTCGCCTTGTCGCCGAGGTAGGCAGTCACGCGATAGCGACCGTCCATTAGCGGCGCGACGCGGGTGCGCTCGTTCGGGCCGAGGCGACCGTAGCTGGTGGTGGTGCGCTCGAAGCCGAGCGTGTTCCAGCCGCCGCGGCCGTCCAGCCGCTCCAACTCCGGAGCCTCGAGCAGGCGCATGCCCACCCACACCTTGGTGGCGCCGATGATCCCGCGGATCCCTGGCAGGCTCAGCGTGATCTTGGGGACACGCAGGAAGCGGAGCTCATTGCGGCCAGCGCTCAACACCGTCGCCTCTGATCGGAAACCCCGCGCGAAAGGCGAGACCGCCAGGGTCGGCGCGGAGTTCACGATCTCGATCCGGCCGCCCTTCCACGAGAACCCCACATACTGTGACTCGCCGTCGCTTCCCATGACCCGCGCGAGCAGCGGGCTCCGCGGGTTGATGCGCTTGCCCGCCTCGTCCACCGCGAACACCTCGAAGCGGTGCAAGTAGCTAGACAAGTCGAGGTCCGTGAGCCGCGGATGCAGCTCGTGATCGCCCGGTCGGACCAGCAGATCGTCGACCCGCAGGAACGGCTCGGTGAACTCACGGACGCGGAGCTCGAGGGTGTAGCGACCCGGACGCGCCCAGTCGAAGTAGATGTATTGCTTACCGCGCCAGTCGCGGATCTCGTCGTCACGGTCACGACCTGACTCGTCGAGAGAGCGCAGCTCCGCCTTGACCCGTTTGCTCGCCAACCACTCTGGCAGCTTGACGGACCCGACAAGTCGCGCCTTGCGCATCAACTTGATCTCCGAGCCGGTGACGCGGTCGATGCCGCGCGTCTCCTCCGGGAAGTGCTCGTCCGCGCGCACGCGAAGACGGTAGCGAGCCGACTCCATGTCGCCGTACAGCCGGAACTCGCCGTTCTCGTCGGTGTGCGCGTCGGTGAACGCTTCATCCTTGAACTGCGGCCAGATGCTGTCGGCCCGCATTCGCTCGCGCTGCAGCTGTATGTGCGCGTCGTCGATCGGTTCACCGAGGTCATTGATCACCCGTCCGAACGCGACCTGGTCGAGCAGGCCCAGCTGCAGCTCGCCGAGGTCGGTGACACCTTCCTTCGCGAGCATCGGCAGGGTCTGCGAGAGACCCGGCAAGTCGCCGTCCTGTTCATCCCGGATCTGGAAGCGGAACGGCGCGCAGTTCGCGTCACGGGGCGAGTAGGGGAGATGGAAACGACCCTCGCGGTCGAGCACGACCTCTTCACCCTCGAGGCGGCCGAGGCTGCTGTTGATCAAAAGCGTTAACTCGCGGCTGACCATCGCGGCGCCCGACTCATCCAAGACGCGACCGTGGAGCATCGCGGCCTTCGGCGCGACGACGAGGTCCACGACGACGTCCTCGCCGGGGAGCTGTGGCCCGGCGAACACCGGGGAGCGCCAGCGGAAGTCTCGATCGTCGAGGCGACAGTCGGCGAACATCTGCATGCCGATCCCGACGTGTGAAAAGACCACACCGTCCTCGTCCTGCTCCTTGCGAAGCTGCACGCGCGCGAACTCTGGGTTGTTCGCACCCTTGATGCGCAGCGTACCTCGCACCGGATGTGTAAACGGTCGCCCGTCGCAATCGACGGTGCGCAACGTGATCGAACCGGTCGCCGGCAGCCGCAGCTCGATCGCCTCTTCGGGCAGCGGGCGCCCCAAAAACGGCGCGCGCACCGGCTGCGCGAGCGGCATCGACAGCACCGCTTCGAAGCGGTCCCGGTGCTCCCCGGGCCACCACTTCTCCGCGCGCTCTCGCGAGAACTGAAAGTGCCGGAACACCGCGTAGCCGCGGTTGTCCGTCCGGCGTCGCGCGCGGACTTCGTCGCCGACCTCGAAGACAAAGCGGTCCGCGTCCTTAGGCCGCTTCGCCGACTTCTTGGCGTTCTTCTGGCGCTGCTCCCGTTGCTTCTTGGCGTTTCGCCGCAGTCGCTCAACAGATCGCGTGAGCGAGGCGACCCGGCGTTCGCTCCAGTCCACACGCCACTTGATGGAGTCGGCGCGCATCGGCTCCCGCTCCATCTCCGCGCGCATCTCGGCGACGCGCTGCTTGTTCTCTTCGAGCTCGCGCTCTTTGCTGCGCAGGTCGACGCGCTCCACCACACGCTGCTGGATACCGACCGGGACGTCGACCGCCGGACGGCCCTGCTCGTCGAGCACCCGCACCGTCAATGTCTCGTCGGTTCGCAGCGTCACGGACTCCTCTTGCCGGTGACCCTCGTCGAGGATCCGGAAGCCGACGGCGCCGGGGAGCTGGGCCGCGACGAGGGCGCGCTCGGTGAGACGCGGCAGCTCGACGCGTCCTTCGCTCGTCGCCCGGAAGCGACGCCCCTCGGCGATCGCCAACTCACAGAGGTGAGGCTGGAACGGATCGCGGTAGTCGGGCCCGTCGTAATCGAAGAACACGTATACGTCGGCCGCGTCGGCGGCGCGGCCGCGCTTACGGTCCCACACCTGGATGACCAGCTCTGGCGAACGCTCCTCCTCGAGGGTGAGTTCGCGGCGGTCCAGGTCGTCGTCGACGAAGTCCTCCGCGTCCTCGGGCAGCGTCGACGCAGACGCCGTCGCTGCAGCGAGCGTGCCCTCTAGGTCATGACCGCCTTCCTTCACCGCGCCGCGCCCGCCAGCTGTCGCCGCGGGAGGAGGCGCGACCGCTCCTGTGCTCCCCAGGAGGAACCATCCTCCTGCTAGCGCCACAGCGGCGAGCAGCGTCAAAAGCACGGTCGACTTGGTCATAGGGGTGGAGCATGTTAGGCCACGAACCGCAAAGCCGAACCCAAGGCTGCCCGCCAGACATACTTGGGACGGGCGCACGGAGAGGCCGCCGGAGGCGAGGCGGGCGCTGGCGCCCTCGTCACGCCAGCGTCACGCGACTCCGCGAGGCGGCGTTTCGGCGAAGCACATCGCGACGGCGAGCCGCCCGCGGGTGCGCGCGCTGGACCGCGGCCAAACCCTTCGCGCGACGTGGAGCCCCAGCAGCGGAGCACCCGACGATGCGAGGAGCGCCGAGCACACCCCGATGAGCTAGAAGGCCAGACCGAACACGCGGCCGCTCGCCGCGCGGGGCCGCGGGGACCGCGCCACGTGCAAGCCAACGCCTGCTGACGCGAGAGCCAAGCTGCGCGGGGCTCAATTGCGACTCTGTCGCAATAAAGCTACGTTGTGTGGCCCCCCAAGCTGGCCCACAGCACCAACATGACCAAGACCCTCTTCGTCCTGATCGCCGCGAGCCTGGCCGCCGCTTCGGCGACCGCGCAGACCTTCCACTTCGCCCACGAAGGCGTCCTCGGCACCTCTTATGCGATGCATGTGTCGGTCGCGGACGAAGCCCGCGCCGCACAGGTCAACGCGAAGGTCCTCGCGGAGGTCCGCCGGCTAGAAGAGATGCTCAGCGGATACCGCAGCGACAGCGAGTTCTCGCGGTTCCTGCGCGAAGGCAAATCCGAGCGACTCTCACGCGAGCTCCTTCAAGTGCTGCAAGCGTGCGACCAGTGGGGTGAGCGCACCAACGGCGCCTTCCACGCAGCGTTCGCAGAGGCCGCTGGCGCGCGCCACGACGCCGGCGCGCCCGCGACGTCGACCTACCGCTCGCCGTGGACGATCGAGACAGACAAGAGCGCGGCGATCCTAAAAGCCTCGTCGAAGGTGGGCATCGACGGGCTCGCCAAGGGCTACGTCATCGACCGCGCATGCGACGCCGCGATGCGCTGTGACGGGGTGCGAGGAGTCACCATAGACATCGGCGGCGACATCCGCGTCGCCGGTGACGTCCAGCGTATGATCGAGGTCGCGAACCCCAAGCAGCCGGCCGACAACGCGCCGCCCCTCTTCTCGCTTAAGATCCGCGACCTCGCAGTCGCGACCAGCGGCAGCTACGCCCGACCGGTCGCGAAGAAAAATGGCGAAGGCACGGAGTCCCACATCCGCGACCCGAGGACAGGAGCCGCGGTCACAGGCATTAGCAGCGTCACCGTCATCGCGAGCGCGTGCGTGGACGCAGACGCGCTGGCCACAGCGCTGCACGTGAAAACGCCCGCTGCGGGCCTCGCGATGATCGAGTCGATGCCTGGATACGAGTGCGTCATCGTCGAAGCGGCTGGCGCAGTCCACGCGAGCAGCGGCGTCGCAGGCCTCACAGGCGCGCAGCCGGTGCCGAGCGTGGCGATGTCTACAGCTGGACTGGAGGTGTCGCTGTCGTTCGAGATCCTCAAGCCTGAGACCAAGTCACGCCGCTCATACCGCAGACCCTACGTCGCTGTGTGGATCGAGGACGAAGAAGGCAACGACGTGCGCACGCTCGCGCTTTGGATCGAACGTCAACGCTGGCTGCGAGACCTCAGGAAGTGGTACCGCATTCACCGTCGCGACAAGGACCTGATCGCGAGCGTCTCCCGCGCAACCCGCCGACCGGGCGCCTACGAGCTCGTGTGGAACGGCAAGTCCAACGACGGCGAGGATCTGCCGACCGGCAACTATGTGCTCTGCATGGAGGTCGCCCGCGAACACGGGACGCACCAGATGATGCGCGCGCCGTTCCGGACAGAGGCAGATCAGACTGTGACGATGGAATCCAACGTCGAGGTCGGAGGCGCCACCGTGTCCGTTCGACGCAGAGACAGCGGAGACGAGTAGCTATGAGCCCGAGCAAGCCTCGGCGCAAGCTCGTGTGGTGGGTGCGCTGGTTGCACACCTACGTGAGCCTCGCCGGGTTCGGCGCGCTGATCTTTTTCTCCCTCACAGGGATCACGCTGAATCACGCTGAGTGGTTCGAGGGTGTCGAGTCGACGACCGAGCGCGCTGGCACTGCGCCGACAAACCTGCTCGCAGAGGCGGCTGGACCTGCGGCAGGGATTACGCTCATGAACTGGCTACGCCGAGCCGAGGACCTGAGCGGTCACCCCGGCGAGCCGCTCGCAGACGAAGTCGAGATGACCATCTCGTTCGAAGGCGCTGGCTATATCGCCGACGTGGTCATCGACCGCGAATCCGGCGAGTACTCCGTGCTGGAGACCCGGCGCGGCCTCGTCGCCGTGATGAACGACCTCCACAAGGGACGGCATACGAGCTTCGCTTGGGATCTGCTCATCGACATCTCTGCGCTCGTCCTGACGCTCAGCGGCGCTACCGGCATCTGGCTGCTCTGGTTCTTAAAGAAGATCCGCCTTCAAGGGCTGTTATGGGCCGTCGGCGGCACCGCGATCTTGTTCTTCGCCTACTTCGCTTGGCAATAAACGCATTCACCCCGCTACCCCTCACCTCAGATGAAGACGACACTGATCCGTTTCACCCTCCCGTTGCTGCTCGCGCTGACGCTGACGTCGCGTCTGAGCGCGCACTTCATGTTCGTGCACATCGTGCACGGGTCTGCCCCACGCATAGAGCTCCACTTCGCTGAGAGCGCGTGGGACTTCAGCGTCAACAGCGGGATGGTCGACATCCTTGAGCGAGTCAAGGCGACCCTGCCGGACGGCTCGGCGCTTGAGTTCGAGCGGCGCCCGTTTGGCTTCGTCGCGAAGCTCCAGCCAAATCAGGTGACGGCCGCAGCGTCGTTGACCTATGGGATGATCGGCCGCGGCGGCGCTCCTTTCCTGCTTGAGTATTACGCTAAGGGCGCGATCTCCTTAAAGAACGCCGCCACGGCGACGGGCCTCGGCGCAGAGATCCTCGCGGAGGAGACGTCACCTGGACGCACCACGCTGACCGTGCTGTTCCGCGGCGCACCTGCGCCGGGCGCAGAGGTCGTGGTGCCGCTCGAAGGGACCTACACCGAGAAGCGCACCACCGACGCTGCGGGCAAGCTGCTGATCCCTACTCCGACCGCGCCGCTGTTCTCGATCCGGGCGATGGTCGCCGAAGAGCGCGAAGGCGAGCACGACGGCA
>NYVR01000051.1 GCA_002684655.1 Planctomycetota bacterium
CGCCGCGGTCAAGCCCGCGGTGCGCGGTCGCGAGCGTGCGGGCGCGGGTGCTGCGCTCGCGGAATCGATCCAGCGCGTCTACGAGCCCGTCGCGCTCCGACGCGGCCAGCGACCCGCGCAGCGTGTCGGCGATCAACTCCACTGCTAGCAAGTCGTCCGACTGCTGCATGCCCGCGCGCGCGCGCTTCGCGAGGTCGGGGTCGAGACCGTAGGCCGCTTGACGCAGCAGCTCGAGCGGGACCTTGTCCCCAGCGCCGATACCGAGCTCCAACATACGCGCCCTGAGCTTGGCGTCGGCTGCGGCGAACTCGGCCTCGATCGCCTCGCGGTCGGCGCTGTCAGGGCTCTCGATCCGCTCTCGGAGGGAACGATCACCTTTCACGATCGGCGGCGCCTGGATCTCGCGGTTCTTGATGCCATCCTCGAGCGACTGCAGCACCGACTTGACGTCCCAGGTGTAAAAGACGTCGTAGACCTCGCTACCGTCGAGCTCGACCATGATGTGTCGCGGCGAGATCCGCTTACCGTCGAGGAACTTCTCGTAGACCAACGGCTCCAGCGCGATGTGCTCGCCGCAGGTGACGCAGCCGAGCCGCGGGCAAGGGATGCGGCGGCCCTGGTCGTCGTAATCACGCGGGTTGTGCCGGTAGACCGAGGCCATCACGCAGACGTACGGCTCAAACAGACGGGCGACTTCTGGATCGCGGTAACGCACGCCCGCGTAGTGCTCGCTAGCGATCTCTCCGTCCATGTTCACGCACACCAAGATCGGCTTCTTGGTCTGCTGCGAGAGTCGCAGCGCGTCGTCCCACGTCCGCTGCCAGCGGATCAACGGCGGCTTCCGCCAATCCTCGGCGGTCGGCGCATACCACATCTGCTCGGGCACTAGGCCCTGGGGTTGCGGGACGCCCTCCTGCGCGCGCGGGAGCCCAGCAAGGACCGTCGAGATCAGCAGAGTCAGCGGACGACGCATGCGCTTCAGGATAGCCGATCGAAGAGGCGATCGTACGTCAGCCCTAGCGCTCAGCTCTCAAGGAGCATCGCGTCGAGGCTCCGTTCGGCCCGCCAACCTCCGAGCAGCGAGACGTCGCGAGGTCGCAACGGGTCATGACACTCGACAGGCTCGAACGCATCGATAGGCAAGCCGTGACCGGCGCAGAGACGTTGAGCTAGCTCCCACCGCGAGACCCGCTCGGGCCCGGGGAGGTGGAATACGTTGGGACCGTCGGGATCGACGACCGCGGCGACCATGGCCGCCGCGGCGTCCGCCGCGTGCAAGGGCGTACGATATTCGTTGGTGAACAGCCCCATCGGCGCCTGCGCGCTGAGCGCTCGACGCAGCGCCGCGGTGGCGCCGCGGCCGCGGTCGTCCGGGCCGAACAGCAGCGGCAGCCGCACCACACGACCGCCGTGGCCGCGCACGCGCTCCTCTGCTTCTGCCTTAGTGGCGCCGTAGACCGACAGCGGCGAGGGCGCCGCGTCTTCGTCGTACGGCGCGCTGCGGCCATCGAAGACGAGGTCCGTTGACGCCATCAATAATCGCGCCCCGAAGCGGCGGGCGAACTGCTCCGACAGCCACGCGTTAGCGCGGGCCGCCGCCGGGCGGTCGCGCTCGCACGCGCTCATGCGCGAGAGCGCGGCCAGGTGGATGACCAGGTCCGGCCGCAAGCCTTCGACCACGGCGGCGACCATGCCGGGCGCGATCAGGTCGACGGCGGCGTCGCCTCCCGATCGCGAGGTCTTGACGACCTCGTGGCCGGCAGCCGTGACCGCGGCGGCAGCGTAGCTGCCGAGGAACCCTTCCGAGCCAGTCACAAGGATGCGGAGCGCGCCCATGATGCCGACATGCTGGCAGGTTCGGGTGGCGAGGGAAAGCAAAGAGCGCGTATGGTGGCTGCTTAGTGTCTGCCGACTCCGCAGCCCCGCCTTCGCGCGTCCTGCTGATCGCCAACCCGATCTCCGGCGGCGGTCGCGGTGCGGCGCTGGCGCCGGCGCTAGCCGCGGCCCTGCAGTCCCGCGGCGTCGCGGCGGAGGTGTTCTTGACCGCTGGCGCTGGAGACGCCGCGGCGCGCGCCCGCGAAGCCGGCGATGAGGCCTGGGACGGTCTGGTCGCGATCGGCGGCGACGGCACCGTGAACGAGGTGCTCAACGGCATGCCCGACCCGAGCCGGCCGCTCGGCGTGCTCCCTGTCGGCACCGCCAACGTGCTCGCGCTGGAGCTCTCCCTGCCACGCGAGGTCGACGCCGCCGCCGACGTGATCTGCGCAGGCGCGCTGTATCCGCTCGCGATTGGCGTCGCCGCGGGCCGCCGCTTCCTGCTCTTCGTCGGCGTCGGAGTCGACGGCGCGATCGTGCAGCGTGTCAGCGCCGTGCGGACCGGAACGCTCGGCAAGCATAAGTGGCTCGGCCCCCTGCTCCACACCGTGTGGCGCTGGCCGCAGCACCGGCTACGCGTCACGTTCGAGGACGGTGCGTCGATCGACGACGCCTCGAGCGTCCTGGTCGCCCGGGTGAAGCAATTCGGCGGCGTCATGACGCTGCCGGACGCCGACCGGGACAGCGGTGAACTGCACGTGCTGATCTTCCGCATGCGCTCACGCGTGCGGTGGCTGTATCACGGCCTGCGGGCAACGCTGGGCATGCTGCGACCGGGACGCCACCTGACAATCCGTCGCGCACAGCGGCTCCGCATCGACGGCGTCGCCCCCCTGCAGATCGACGGGGACCACCTCGGCGAAAGCCCGGTCGAGGTCCACTTGCTGCCGCGCTGCGCCCGCGTCTTCGCCCCGGCGTCGAGGCGCCAACGCTGATGAGGCGCCGAAGAGCGCTCATCGCGCCCGCAAACGAGAGCTCGCGACATAAAAATCTTGGCCCGGCGCGACGTAGCCAAACGCGGCGCATAGGGCGCGGTTAGCATCCCTGCGATGAAAGACGGGCAAGTTGCGCGCGTCGAAGTCGGCGCGGTGCCGTTCGGCGGCGGCGAGGGCTTCTCATTGATCGCGGGGCCGTGCGTCATGCAAGGCCGCGACCACGTGTTGCGGCACGCCGACGCGGTCGCTACGGCCTGCCGCGCCGCCGGAGTCCCGGTGGTCTTCAAGAGCAGCTTCGACAAGGCCAACCGGACGTCTGGCGGATCGTTCCGCGGCCCAGGGATCGACGAGGGACTCGCGATCCTCGCCGAAGTGAAGCGCGAGCTCGGCGTGCCGGTGCTGACCGACGTTCACGAGCCCGGCCAATGCCGTGCGGTCGCCGAGGTCGTTGACTGCCTGCAGATCCCTGCCTTCCTGTGCCGACAAACCGACCTGCTGCTCGCCGCCGCAGACACCGGCCGCGTGGTCAACGTCAAGAAAGGCCAGTTCCTGGCGCCCGAGGACACGCAGAACCTCGTCGCCAAAGTCCAGGATGCCGGCAACCCGAACGTGATGTTGACCGAGCGGGGCTCGTCGTTTGGCTACCGCGCCCTGATCGTCGACTTTGCGGGCTTCCCGACCATGCGTAGCTATGGGCAGCCGCTCGTCTTCGACGCGACGCACGCCGTGCAACGACCCGGCGGCGCGGGCACGTCGACCGGCGGCGACCGCACCAAGGTCCCGTTCCTCGCTCGCGCGGCGGTCGCCTGCGGCGTCGACGGGCTCTTCCTTGAGGTCCACGAGGACCCCGACAACGCGCCTAGCGACGGCCCCAACATGATGCGCCTAGAAGACCTCGCGCCGCTGCTCGAACAGCTGCAGCGGATCCAAAACGCGGCGCGCCAGCCCTAACGACGTCCCTGACGCGGCGCGACCGCCTAGCCGGCGAGGTCGTCAACCGCCGACGTCAACGGGCCCAGCCAACCCGCCGCCGCCGCCGGAATACCCGGAGGATCGACCCGACCGGCAGGCCCCCGACGGAAACAGCGTCTCAGCGCGGGGCGAATGCCGCAGAACGTCGGTCCCAGGGCGCCGTTGCCGCGCGTATCTGGGTTACTATCAAGCGTGGACCGCGCGCAGGTCCGCCGAACGACCGTATGAACCAACGCAAGCTCTTCATCCTGCTCGGTCTCGCCCTCGCCGGGCTAGCCGTCAGCCTGATGGCGCTGAGCAGCGACAGCTTGGCCTTTGGCGAGCGGCCGCAGCCGAACCTCCGGGCTACGCCGACCGATCCGGTGGCATCGCGCGCAGAGATCACGCCCGCGCCGCAGACAGGCGACTTCCAGACGAGCAGCGGCCCCGTCGTCGCCGTCGTCCAGCCGCGCCGGGAGAACACCGAAGGCTGGACGTCGGGTGTCATACGAGGAGACGTGCAGCTGGCGGTTTCGATCCTGGACAAGCTCGGCGCGATGACGGTGATCGTCGAAGAGCTCCGCTCGGGTCCTTCGCGCGACGGCGCCGCGCCGCGTCGGATCATGCAGCCCGTAGAGCGCGGCCGCGGCACGCCGACCTTCGAGGTCCGCGACGTGCCGTTCTCCGACTATCCCTACCGCGTCACGCTGCACGCGGCGGGCCTCAACGCGAGCGCGCGCACGCTGACAGTCAACGCCGACCAGCCGCTGCACGACGACGTGCTGCTAGCCATCACGCCCGGCGCCCCATACTCCGTGCTGCTGCGAGACCAAGACGGCGGCCCGCACCGAGGCATCGACGTCTCCATGCGCCCTCACGGCTTGCCCTACGGCCGCCCACCGCTCGCCGGCAAATCTGACAACTTCGGCAGCGTCGTCTTCGAGAGCGTGCTCGCTGGCAAGTACCAGCTGGTCGCCACGGTGCAGGGGCAATCCTTCGGCGAGCCAGAGTTCGTCGACGTGCTGCCCGGAAGACGCAACTTCGGCAGCAAGATCCAGGGCCAAGGCCACGTGATGACGATCGCTCGGGGCGTGCAGCTAGAGATCGAGGTCGGCGACGGCGCCTACGGGATCGAAGGCGCGGCGATCACGCTCGTGCGCACCGACCGCCGCCGGTTGACCGAACTTGAGGCGACGACGAACGGCATCGGAAGAGCCCAGTTCCCGCACCTCCAACCAGGCACGTGGCAGTTGACGGTGGAGCGCGAGCACTACAAACGCGTCGACCGTCAGTTCACGCTGAAGCCCGACATGGAGCCGCAGTTCAAGCGAATCAAGATGACGAGGAGCGGCTACTAGCCTGCGATTGGCACGATTCGCCCCGGACAATGCGTCGATCGCGAGGTAACGTGGCGCACCGCTATGAGCCAACCGATCGTCGACCTTGCCACGCTGGACCTCAGCGAACACGTCGTCCCTGAAGAGGAGCTGCGGCGGTGCCTGCCGCAGCGCAAGCTCTTCCAGTTGATCGACGGCATCGTCCACCTTGACGTCCCCAATAACGTGGTCGTCGGCTACAAAGACTGGGACGAGAACCCGTGGTGGGGTGAGGCCCACATGCCTGGGAGGCCGCTGCTCCCGGGCGTATTGATGATCGAAGGTGGCGCGCAGATCGCGTCCTTCCTCGTCAAGCAACAGATCGGCTGGAACAACGACGAGACGATCGGACTCGCTGGCGTCAACGACGTGCGCGTGCGCGGTCAAGTAATTCCGCCAGCGCGCGTCTACTTCGTCAGCAGCATCGAGAAGATCAGCGGTCGCAGACTCGCGAGGATGAACGCGCAAGTGTTCTGCGACGGCGCCATGGTCATGGAGATGCAGGTGATGGGCGCGATGCTCTAAGCGGGCGACCGCATCAGGTCGGCGACCAGGAACAGCTACTCGGAGAACAGCGAATTGACGGCAGGAGACGGTCAAAGAACTCCCCCGTGGTTCTGGCTGCTGCCGGCGCTCGCCGCAGCCTTGTGGTGGCCGATCTCTCCCTACTTCGCGAGCGACGACTTCGTCGCGATGCATTATGCCCGCGACGCGGCCGCGGTCGCCCACGACTTTGTGGGCCCGCAGTATGCCGCGGCCGATGTCTGGGCCTTCTACCGCCCGCTGATCACGCTCAGCTTCTGGTGCGACCAGGCGATCGGCGGCGCGTGGCCGCCGACAGGACACCTGAGCAATGTCTTCGCACACGCAGTCAGCACGCTGCTCATCGCGTTAATCTGGCGCAGGTTTCTGCCGAACGGCCAGGCGTTCGGCGCGGCGCTGTTGTGGGCCATGATGCCGGGCCACGTCGGCTCCATCGCGTGGGTCGTCGGACGCGTCGACAGCCACACGACCGTCTGGTGCCTGCTCGCCGTATGGCTCTGCCTGCGCAGCGTAGAGAGTCGGGGGCGACGCTGGCCAACGGCCTTGGCGACGATCGCCGCGCTGATGAGCAAAGAGCTGGCCCTGGTCGTGCCGATGTTGTGCACCTGGATCGGCTGGCTTGCTGCCGAGGGCGGCCTGCTCACGCGTGTGCGCGCCGCTTGGCGCGCCAGTTGGCCTGCGTGGCTGGTGCTGGCAGTGTACTTGCCGTTTCGATTGATGATCCTTGGGCGTTTCGGCGGCTACGAGGCCAGCACCTTTGACCCGGCCGCTGCCGCAGCCGGGCTCGGCAGCATCACCCTAGATCAGCTCGTGCCGTCGCGATGGATCGGCGGCGCCGAGACCTGGACGCGCACAGCGATCTTTGGATGGGCCGCCGCGGTCCCGCTCGCGATCGCCGCGATCGCAGCGATCGCGCGCCGCCCGCGGTTGGTCGCAGGCGCAGCAGTAGCCTGGCTCATCGCGCTGGCGCCGATGGCGACGTTCCTCAGCCAAGCCGACAACCCGCACAACCTCCGCTACCAATACCTCCCCTCGGTCGTGCTCGCCGGGGTGTTGGCATCTGGTCATCGGTGGATCGCACCCGCGGTGATCCTCGCGTGGCTGTGGCCATTGACCGCCGTTCGCATCGAGCAGCACGCATCCGACTCTGCCTCGGCCCGCATACACGCGGCGCTGCTGCGTGCGGCGCCCGAGGCGCCGACGGGCCCGATGTTCGTCGGCGGTATGCCGCACGCCAACGACTCTGGGACCGCGCTACAGCTTCACTTCGGCGTCGATCGGATGCTGCAGCCGCCTTTTTACCCAGCGGGCGCGCAGCTGTTCGCGTGGCGCCCGCTGGACCGCGGCCCCGACAGCATCCGGCTGCAAGGCGCCGACGGCCTCCCGTTCACCCTGAGCGAAGGCTCGACGTGGTGGTTCGCCGATCCGAGCGCGCTCGGTCGTGCGCCGACGGCGCCGCCGATGGATGAGCTTGTGATCACGGGCGACCAGGGCGGCGCCGTCGACCTGCGCGGCCCCGTCCTCGATGACATGCTCGCGAACTTCGCGACGATCCTGAAGGCAGGCGGCCGCGGCCCGAGCCTGGTCACGCCGGGCGTCCGAACCATGGGCTACCGCGTGACCATCTTCACGGCCAACGGCTACCTGTGTTGCTGGTGCCCCAACCACGCCGCCTCAGACGCCACCGACGGCCGCCTCGACTTCGCGCGCTTCTTCGGCGGCGATCCGCAGAACCCGCTCTGGCAGCGTGGCGCGACGGTCACGCGGACGTGGGACGTCGACATCGGCAGCAGGCTGGATGTCCCCACCACCATCGACCTCGACCCGACGTTCCCGACGCTGATCGAAGCCGGCGACTTCGACGCCCAGAACACCTTCCGACCGACGCACAGGGCGCGCCGAATGATCAGGCTGAACTTCGACCGCAGCTTCCCTGAATGGCGTCGTCGCTGCATGGGTCAGTGAAGCCGGACCGGTCCGCGCTGATCAACCCTGCAACCGAGGCCCCTCCACTCCCGGGGTCAGGATCTCCTGCACGTCGAGTTCGGCGCAGCGGCACCCGACGCCGAGCAGCTTTGCCAGGGACGGCGTGGTCCGCTCTTCATCTCCCGAGATCCACTCCTTGACGTAGGTGCCGTGCTGACAGACCACGCGCAACTCCAAGGTCTGCGCGCCGCTGACCTCCAGGGAAAGCACACGCAAACGTCGCTCGCGCTCAAGGTCCGCGCGGCGATGAGCGACGCGCTGAGGCGTGCGCTGCAGGATACCTCCGGCGAAGCTGGCGACCGAAGCGAGGCGCTCGTCATCCGGGATCGCGTCGGTCGCGACTTCGGCGCGGTAGACCTTGTCGAAGTGGGTCTCCTTCCAGTAGACGACGCGCTTGCGGTCGACGCGATCAAACGGCGCCAGCTCGATCGCCCCTTCGGCCCGGCGCTCGATGTCGAGCCGCAGCTCCTCTAGGTCGAGGTGAGGGTTCCGGGCGCCCACCACCTCGAATACGAACGGTCGCCCTTGCCCCAGCATCAATACGTCGATGTCCTCTCGGCCTGCGCCGTGGAACTTGCCAGTCTTGGCCTGCATTTGCGGAATCATCCGCCGCCCGATCAGCTCCTGCACCGAATCCTTGGTGAGCTTACCGAACCCCTCGCAATGGCTACAACCGCGGCGACGACGGCGATCGCCTTTGCACTTTGGACAGAAAAAAATGGTCTGCGGAAGTCCACGCCGGAGCTTTCGGTAGCGGCTCTCGAGATACAGGTTGCAGCGAGGTCGAGCGCTGCCTTCTTGCGCCTTGCGGTCCATTCTGTGACAAGCAGACCCGACAGGTCGCCCGCGAGCAAGCCAGCGTGCTCAGCGCAGCGCCGCGCGAGCGCGAGGAGCGCGATGATTCGGCCCTGAACGACGCTCCACCAAACGCGCCACCGCCGCGAACAGCTCTTTAAGGACGACCGGCGTCGTCAGGAACGAGTGAACGTCGTATGTCGACTTGTCCGCCGCAAGTTTGCGGACCTCGCCGTCGCCCGCGAGCGCGAACAACGCCGTCTCCTGCTCGAACGAACGAAGGTGGCGCATCAACTTGGTGACCCCAGCCGCGCCCGGGGCATCGCCGACGAACACACAGTCGAAGCGTCTGCTGCGCGCCAAGTCGACGCCTGCGTAACCGACCCCGACAGTCACCTGAATGCCCGGGAACTGCTGCAACGCGACCTTAACGAGGTCACGCGTTAACGGGTCGGCGACGACGAGCAACGCTTCCATGAGCGCTCTATCGGCACGGTCGCTGCGCCGCCGAAGTCGCGAGTCCGCAGGCACCGTAGCATCGTCTCTTGACGATGGACGGCGCATGCGATGTCCTGACCCAGTGAACTACCTCGCAGGCGTCGACGAAGCCGGCCTCGGCCCGATCCTCGGACCGCTGGTCGTCGGCGGGGTCACGATGGCTGGACCAGAGGGCACCGCGCCCTGGCGGCTGCTGCAGCGCCACGTCAGCAAGCAAAAATACGTGAAGGGCAAGGTCCGGGTCGCGGACAGCAAGAAGGTGAAGTCCGGACCGCACGGGTTTCGTCGCCTCGAAGAGACGGCGCTGGTGTTCTGGACCGCGCTCCACGGACAACCGCCGACGTCCCTGAGCGACTGGCTGGTGACGCTCGGCCACGACCTCGAGCCGCTGCGGCGCTGCCCCTGGTATGAGCAGCTCTCGCTCCAACTTCCGCGGGTCGCCGACCGCGACTGGCTCTCGTTGACCGGCGAGCTCGTCGCGCGCAGCCTACGCAACGGCGGCGCCGAGCTGCTCGACATCGCCGTTCGCGCAGTCGACGTCGAAGAGTGGAACGGGCTCATCGCCGAGACAGACAACAAGAGCAAGGCGCACTTTCACGCGTACAGCGCGGTCCTAGGACAGCTCGTCCGCAGGCTCGCGCCGCGCGTCGGCGCTGACGACGCTTGCCAGCTGATCGCCGACCGCTGCGGGGGCCGTATGCGTTACCAACGCGACCTCGCGCAGGTTTGCCCTGAGGCCGTCGTCACCG
This sequence comes from Planctomycetota bacterium, assembly GCA_002684655.1. GTDB lineage: Bacteria > Planctomycetota > UBA1135 > UBA1135 > UBA2386. The sequence continues at coordinate 9,709 of NYVR01000051.1, forward strand.
TCGTCGACGAACGACCGGGCCGTTCAAGCTATCAGCTCCAATTCGGCGAACAGGACATCGGCGTCACCTTCGCCGAGCGCGCAGAAGACCGCGCCTTCCCGACGGCGCTCGCCAGCTGCTTTGCGAAGTATCTACGTGAGCTGATGCTCGAGTGCCTCAACCGCTGGTTCCAGTCGCACGTCCCCGATCTGAAACCGACGGCGGGCTACTACGTCGACGGCCACCGGTTCCTCGCAGACGTCGCGGCGCAAATTGACGCGTTGGCGCTGCCTCGCGATCGGCTGGTCAGGGTCCGCTGAGGCGCGAGGCCGGTCAGGCGCCGAAGCCGTCGTCATCTAAGAGGTCGGCGCCGTGCGCGGCTTCGACCGCCAGCGTGTCGCAGCGCTCGTTCTCAGGATTCCCAGCGTGCCCCTTCACCCAGTGCCAGCGCACGTCGTGGTCCCCGACCGCCTCGACCAAGCGCCGCCAAAGATCTTGGTTCTTGACCGGCTGCTTCGAGCTGGTCTTCCAGCCTCGTCGCTGCCACCCTGCGAGCCACCCCTTGCTCATCGCGTTGACGACGTAGGTGGAGTCCGAATAGAGGTCGACGGTGCAGGTCCGGCTCAACGCCTCTAGTCCGACGATCGCGCCGAGCAGCTCCATGCGGTTGTTGGTCGTGCGGCGGTAGCCCTGGCAGAGCTCTTTGCGATGGTCTCCGAACAGCATCACCGTGCCATAGCCGCCACGGCCCGGGTTGCCGAGGCACGCGCCGTCGCTGTAGATCGTGACCTGACCGCTCTCCATGCAACGGGCATACCCTGGAAGAGCCCGCGGCTCAACGATGCCGATGATTCAAAGGGAGCGTAGGTTGAACGCCTCGAGCTCCGGCCAGAGCTCGGCGAAGTCTGCGTCGAACGCGTCGTAGTTCCGCTGCAGCTCGCCGACGGCGGTCGCGAGCGGTTGCGACCGCCGCCCGCGTCGCGACATGGCGACGAGCACCCGCTCGATGCCCTCGACCGTCCCGTAACTCCGCAGCCAACCGCGCGCTCGCAATCGATCGTGAACCGACGCCAGCGCCGGCGGCAAAAGCGCGCGGTGGTGTTCGAGTTCGGCGTGGACGCGATCGACGAACGCATAGAGCGTCGCGCCGCCGCCCAGCCGCGACCAGTCTCGCGCGAGGAAGTGGTCATAGAAGACGTCCAAGGCGACGCCTGCAAACCTGCGCCAGGGCGCGTTGAAGCGGGCGCGACCGCGGCGATGCACGCTGTGGTCGTCGACGAAGCGGTCAATGGCGCGGTGCTGCAGCACGCCGCGTCGCACGTCGGGGTGGAGGCTGGACACGTCTACGCCCCGCACGAAGTCGCCGGCGAGGTTCCCTAGGCGGACCAGGGGCTCGTCCGGCGCGAGCCGCAGGTGCGCCAGCCAGTTCATCGCAGCGCTCCCTCTAAGCGGACCCGGCCGCGTAACGCGGGGCCGACCCGCCCGCACAACGCCGACCGCGTGCGCGCGAGCAGGTCGTGCCGCGATGACGGTCCGGTCGCGTAGCTCACAGCGAGAAGCTGCGGCATCCGGTGGCCCGAAGCAAGCCGCCGCCGCATCCGCACCAACGAGGTCATCGAAGCTGTCTCCATGTCCCGACGCTGGCTCTGGCTGCTTCTCCCCGCGACGGCCCTCACGCTGCTCGCCACCTCGTCCTGCTCGACCACCTGGCCCCGCCGGGACCCAAGCGGAGAGATCCTACCCACGGTCACCGGCACCTCGCTCGCCGACGATCCCGTCACGCTCCCGGACTTCGGTGGCGGCGAGCCGCTGCTGTTGCTGGTCGGTTACGTGCAGGCCGCGCAGTTCGACCTCGACCGCTGGCTGCTGGGCCTCGACCAGCTTGGCTGGCAGACGCGCACCCTGGAGGTGCCGACCTTGCCCGGCATGATGCCGCGCATGTTCCGCGGCTTCATCGACGGCGGGATGCGGCGCGGGATCCCCGAAGAAGACTGGGCCGCTGTGGTCACAGTCTATGGGGAGGCTCACAAGCTGGCGGAGTTCACCGGCAACGAGGGCACGAACAACGGTCGGATCCTGCTCCTCGACGGCGACGGCCGCGTGGTCTTCTACCACGACCGCGGCTACTCGGTCGCGTCGCTCAACAAGCTCGTCGCGGCCCGCGCCGCGGTGCAGTAGCCCGCAGAACCGCTGGCCTCGGAGCCACCGGGGCGGGTAGCCTGCCTCCCCTCCGATGAGCACCGAACTGCCCGAACGCTACGACCCCCAGACGCTGGAACCCGCCGTGACGCGGCGATGGCTGGACGCCAAGGCGTTCGCCGCAACGCCCGACGACCGCGACGACCGCTACGTCGTGATGATGCCGCTGCCAAACGTCACCGGCGCGCTGCACATGGGGCACGCCATGGACAACGTCATGCAAGACCTGCTGACGCGATGGCACCGCATGAGGGGTCACAACGCGCTCTGGCAACCCGGCCTCGACCACGCTGGCATCGCGACGCAGGCCGTCGTCGAGAAGCGCCTCCAAGAGATTGAGGGCAAGACCCGACACGACATCGGTCGCGACGCGCTGGTAACGCGCATCCACGAATGGGCCGACAAGTCGAAGCAACGCATCGTGTCCCAACAGCAGGGTATGGGGTGCTCATGCGACTGGGACCGAGCGCGCTTCACGATGGACGCGGTGTGCGCGCGCGCGGTGCGGCACACGTTTTTCAAGATGTTCCGCGACGGGTTGATCTTCCGCGGCAACCGCTTGGTGAACTGGGACTGCGCGCTGCAGACCGCTGTAGCAGACGATGAGCTCTACAAGGAGAGCGTCGCCGGCAAGTTCCACTACTTCCGATACCCGATCGTCGGCGCGGCCGACGACGGGCCCAGCCACGTCGCGATCGCGACGACGCGGCCCGAGACGATGTTGGGCGATACGGCCGTGGCCGTGCACCCTGAGCCGGCGGCGGCGCTGCAGCGCGCCATCAGCCAACAGCGACAGAAGGTCGCCGCGGCGCCGGCCAAGGAACGAGCCGACGCCGAGGCCGAGCTCGCGCGGCTGGAGGAGCGGGTAGATGCCGTGGTCCCCGCGCTGGAGGCGATCGCGGCGATCGCCCGCGCCGGCGGCAAGGTCGAGCTGCCGCTGACAGGACGAGAGATCCCGATCGTCGTCGACGAGTGGGCCGACCCGACGCTCGGCACGGGCTGCGTCAAGATCACCCCTGCCCACGACCCGAACGACTACGAGGTCTGGCGACGGCACCAGCACATCGGCGCCGTCAACATGCTCAAC
>NYVR01000052.1 GCA_002684655.1 Planctomycetota bacterium
CGCGCGGTCTTGCGCATCTCCGGTCCTCGCGCGTTCGACGCGGCAGCGCGCGTGTTCTCGCCTTCGCTGCGGCGCGAGCGAGGGCAGGTCGACGGGCACTGCTCGTTGGGCGCGCAGCAGTGGGCGTCCTACGCCTTGACGATGGTCGCGCCTCGTTCGTTCACCGGCGAAGACGTCGTCGAGCTGCACGTGCCGGGCTCTCCGCTGTTGGTGCGCCTGCTCCAGGAGCGGCTGCTGCAGGACAGCGCCGCTACGGGAGTCCGCGAAGCCTTGCCGGGAGAGTTCACCGCGCGCGCCTGCGAACATGGCCGGATGGACCTCGCGCAGGCCGAGGGGCTCTTGCTCTTGCTGCACGCCCAAGATCGCCGCGAGGCGCAGTCGGCGGTTCAGTGGCTCAACGGGGGCCTCGCAGCTGCGGCCTCGCGCGTGCGGGCCGAGCTGCAAGACCGCCTCGCCTTGCTCGAAGTGGGCTTCGACTTCGACGACGACGACACCGGCGCAGTGGCGACGCCGCAGTGGCGTGATCCGCTGGCGCCGATCGCAGCAGAGCTGGACGCGCTGTTGGCGTCTCTGCCCGTCAACGCCCCCGGCGGCGAGCTTTTGATGGTCGGCCAGGCCAACGCTGGCAAGTCTTCGCTCGCAAACGCCCTCGCCGGCTCGTCGCGCGCCCTCGTCGCGCAGCACGCAGGGACGACGCGCGACCTGCTTCGCGTTGAGGTCGCGCCAGGCGTGCATGTATGGGACGCGCCGGGCGATCTGCAGGACCCCGGCGCCGCCGACGCAGCGGCGCTGCAGCTGCGCGAGCGCATCGCGGGCCGCGCTGCGGGGCTTCTCGTTGTCTTAGACGCGACCGCGCCGGTCGTCTCACCGCTGGCGCTGCGCTCGCCGTTGCCCTGGTTCGCGGTGGTCTGGACCAAGTGCGACTTGGTCGCTGCTGTGCCGGCCGTCGACGCGGCTGTGGCAGCGCGGCTGCCGACATCGAGCAGGGTCTTCGCCACGAGCGCGCGGCTTGGTCGCGGTGTCAACGCACTGCGCGACGCGATGGTCCGCGGCGCGGGTGCGTCGACGACCGACGCCGGCGGGCCGCTGCGTACCGGCTTGCAGGAGTGTCGGGATGCGGTGGTGCGCGCCGTCGCGGCTGCAGAGCAGGCGCCTGAGCTCGCGGCGCTTGAGCTGCAAGCGGCGCTGCGCGCGCTAGACGGGATCGCCGGCGAGCACTCGCCTGAGGACCTGCTCGACCGTATTTACGGCCGGTTTTGTCTGGGTAAGTAGATCCAAGTCCAGGGCGCCTGGGTTTTGACACACAAGGGGTTGGGGCGGTAGATTCGGTCAGAGCAAGGTCTGGGGACTGTGGTCAGACGGTCCCCTGTTCCGCAGGGCACTTTCCGGTGGTGGGCGTCTACGGGCCACCGGCGAACCAAACCTATATGCGCTGTCTCTACTGCAAGGCCGACAATGATCGTGTCATCGACTCGCGTGCGAGCTCCGATGGATTCGCGATTCGTCGTCGCCGCGTCTGTGCCGAATGTGGCCGGCGTTACACGACTTACGAGCGCGCTGAGATGGCGCCGCTCCGTGTCGTGAAGAAGAGCGGGGACCGCGTGGCGTTTGATCGAACCAAGGTGCTCCGTGGTCTGCTCACTGCCTGTGAGAAGCGGCCGGTGTCCAACGAGCAACTCGAGGACATCACCGATCGCATCGAGCGGCAGTGCATGGAGGCCTTCGACAAGGAGGTGCCGAGCAAAGTTGTCGGCAACCTCATCATGCAGGAACTGCGCCAACTCGATCAGGTGGCTTACGTGCGCTTCGCGTCGGTCTACCGGGAGTTCAAGGACGTCAGCCAGTTCCTCGAGGAGTTGAAGCCAATGCTGGAAACGCGGCTGGAGGGCAGCGATGAAGAGGCGAACGGAGCATCTGGTTGAGAAGCGCGATGGTCGGCGCGAGTATCTGCGAGCTACCAAGCTGGCGCGGTCGATTCACCTCGCTCTCTTTGAGATCGGGGTGGACGAGGACTGGCGCGCGCTGGAGCTGGCTACGGTCGTGCTCGAAGGTCTGCGCACGCGCCGCCGTGACGAAAAGGAGAGCGCTTCGCGGCGCGACCCGCTCGTGTTGAACACCGTCGAGATCGCGGACGCCGTGCAGCACCTGCTGGTGGTCACGGGCCAACCCGCCGCGGCTGTCTCCTACGGCGCCGTGCAAGCCGAGCGCGGTCGACGTCGCCAGTCGGTCGCGACGATGGCGGCGCCGGCAGGAGGGCTCGACCCCGCGCGCGCCTCAACGGACGCGAGCGACCGCCTCGGCGGGCGGTGGGCGGGAGAGGGCTGATCTATGCGTCTTAAGCGCCTCGTCGCCCGCGGCTTCAAGTCGTTCGCGGACAAGACTGAGTTCGAGTTCGACTCGGGCCTCACGGGCATCATCGGCCCCAACGGCTGCGGCAAGTCCAACGTCGTCGACGCGATCAAGTGGGTGCTGGGTGACCAGCGCGCCAAGAGCCTTCGCGGCTCCGCGATGACGGACGTGATCTTCAAGGGCGCCGAAGGTCGTGAGGCCATGGGTATGGCCGAGGTCACGATCACGTTTGAAGACCCCGAAGGTCGCTTCGACGGACAGACGGAGATCGACATCGCCCGCCGCCTGACGCTCGACAAGGAGTCGAGCTACTTGGTCAACGGGAGCGAGGTCCGGCTCAAGGACGTCCGCGACGTCTTGCTGGATACGGGCCTAGGAACCGGCGGCTACTCGGTGATGGAGCAGGGGCGTATTGACGCCGTCCTCTCCGCAAACCCCGAAGCGCGTCGAGCGATCTTCGAAGAGGCCGCCGGCGTCGCGCGCTTCAAGATCCAGAAGAAGGAGACGCTGCGTAAGCTCGAGCGGACGGATCAGAACCTCGCGCGGGTGACAGACCTGCTCGAGGAGCGCGGCCGCCGCATCCGCAGCCTGCGTATCCAGGCTGGCAAGGCACGACGTTTCCGAGAGCTGCAGGCAGCGCTTTGCGACCTCCGCGCGGCGGTGGCCGTCACCGACGGCGAGCAGCTGCGCAGTCAGTGGCTCGATCAAGCGGGGCGGTTGACCGCGCAGCAGGACGACTTGGCGGCGGCAGAGGCTGGACGCAAGGAGCGAGGCGAAGAGCTCGAGCGGCGAGACGCGGCGATCGGCGAATTGGCTGTGGCGCTTGAGGCGGTGCAGGAAGAGCTACGAAGCTGTCAACGCGACTTGCTGCAGCGTCGTGAGCGCGCGGACTCTTTTGGACGCCGCGCCGAGGACCGGCTCGCGGAGCTGGAGCGCGGCCGACAGCGCTCCGAAGGGCTGCGTGGTCAGCGCGCGGAGCGCGACGAGGTGCTGTCTGCTGTGCGCGATGAGCTCGCGGCTAAGGAGGCCGAGCTGATTGACCTTCACAAGCGCCTCGAAGAGCAGCGTGAGTTGACGCGAGACGCTGCCGACGCGCTGAAGTCGTTGGTGCGCGCGCGCGAGGTCGTCCGAGAGCGACAGCTGGACCTCCTCCACCGCAGGACCCGCGCGCGCAACGCCGCTGCGGACGCGAGCGCCAAGGTCTCGGCGGCCCGCAGCCGCGAGGCGCGGCTGGGAGAGCGCCGCTCGGTCCTGCGTGACGAAGCTGACCAGCTGCACGCAGGATTGGAGAAGTGGCGCCGAGAGCTCGGCGAGCACGAGATCCGCGAGCGGCTGCTCGAAGAGCGAGAGCAAGTTGCGCTGCACGATCTGGAGAGCGCCGACGAGGCGGCGGCGGCGCTGGCGGAGCAGGAGTCCCAGCTCCGCTACCAGCAAACGGAGGTCGAGGGTCGTCGGCAGGCGCTGCTCGCGATGGAGGCCCACATGGAGGGGTTCGACCAAGGGCCCCGCTACGTCCTCGAGCAGAAGCCACCCGGCCTCCGAGGGAGGCTTCTGGACCTCATCGAGGTCGACAGCCAACACGGCGCGGCTCTGGAAGCAGCGCTCGGTCCCTACGTGCAGGCGCTGGTCGTCGACACTCGTGAACACGCCGCCGCGATCGTCCGAGATCTCTCGGAGCAGCGCCTGGGTCGGGTGCTGTTGCTCGTCGAAGAGTCGTTCGGGGAGCAACCACCATCTGCGAAGGCCAGCTCGCTGCTGCGGCCGCCGAGCGGTGCGGAATACTTGACGGACCTGATTCGTCACGTCGTGGAGCAGCAGCAGGAAGGCGAGCAGGCGGGCAGCGCCGCCAGCCGCAAGCTGATGGCGTGGCTGCTGCGTGGGGTCGTCGTCGCGGACTTCGACATCGCGGACTCCAGCCGCGCCGATCTCTGCTTCGTGACGCCGGACGGCACGCTGGTTTGCGGCCCGAGGATGGAGGGCGGCTTGGCGGCCGAGGGGCACCAGGGTTTGGTGATGCGGCGCTCGCAGATCGTCGAACTCGGCGATCGCGCCGAGGAACTCGGCGCGCAGATGCGGAGCCTGCAGGCCGGCAAGGAGGCCGCTACCGGCCGCGTTGATCGGCTGAAGCAAGAGCTCAAGAGCATCGGAGAAGCGCTGACTGAAGTGCGGCGAGAAGCCCAGGCTGCGCACGCGCAGGAGGCGAGGCTGCTGGCGCGCAACGAGGACATCGACCGAGAGTTCGAGGAGATCTCGCAGGAGGCCAGCGACCTGTCGCGCACCAGCGCGGCGGCGTTCGCGGACCTAGGCGCGTCTTTGTTGAATCAGCATCTGCTTGTGCGTCTGGAGAAGCTCGCCGGCGACGACGAGCAGCGCTACGGAGAGCGCATCCGCGCCGCGGAGCAAGCCCAGGGTGACCAGCAGGGGCGTGAGCAGAGCGTGCGGATCCAGCAGGTCCAGGCCGGCGAGGTTCGCGAGGGGCTGGCGCGGTCAATCAAGCTGCACGAAGAGGCGCTGCGTGACTTCGACCGAGCCCTCCAAGAGATCGCGGACGGACAGCAGCAAGCTGAGGACGATCGCGCCAGGGCCCTGTCAGAGCAGGAGCAGCTGCTCGCCGCTGCGGCGGATTACGAACGATCCGAGGTCGAGCTTCGCGATCGTAAGGACGCAGCCGGCCAGGCGGTGAGCGAGGCGCGCGCTGCGCGCGAGCAGGTCTTGGAGCAAGTCCAGGATTGGGAGCAGCGCTACGCGGTCGCGAACGAGTCCTTGACGCAGCTGCGGCTCGCGGTGGCGGACATCGAACATCGCTTCGAGCGGCTCGAGGAGCGTCTGCGGGAAGAGACCAGTATTGAGCTCCGTCGCTGCCTCGGCGAGGTGGTCGGCATCGGCCGCATCGACGCGAGTTTGCTCGAAGGGCCGCCAGCGCCGGCTGGTTCGATCGCTTGCCTGGAGGGTCCGCCGCTGCCTCCTGCAGTGGTGAGCGACTGGCTCAACCTCAGGAGGCTTTGGCTCGAGGACAGCTTCGACGCGTCACAGGCGCGCAAGGAGGTCAAGGTCCTGCAGAGCCAGAAAGACCGCCTGGGCGCGGTCAACGTCGACGCCGTGCAGGAGCTCGACGATGAAGAGGGCAACTTCTCGCAGCTTGAGCAAGAGGTTCAGGACCTCAAAGAGTCGCGCAAGACGCTGATGGAGACCCTGAAGCGCCTTGAGGCAGAGTCGAAGTCGCTGTTCGAGGACACGTTCCAGGAGGCGCGGAAGAACTTTCAGGAGATCTTCCGGAAGCTGTTCCAGGGCGGAAAGGCAGACATGTTCCTCTCCAACATGGAGGACGACATGCTGGACGCCGGCATCGAGATCGTCGCGCAGCCGCCAGGCAAGCAGCTTCAGTCGATCAACCTGCTGTCGGGTGGCGAGCGGTCGATGACTGCGGTCGCGATCTTGTTCGCGCTCTTCAAAGTGCGCCCGAGCCCCTTCTGTATCCTTGACGAGGTCGACGCAGCGCTCGACGAGACCAACGTCGAGCGGTTCCTGCGCGTCCTGCGCGACTTCACCGGCGAGACCCAGTTCTGCGTCGTGACGCACCACAAGCGAACGATGGCCGAGTGCCAGGTGCTCTATGGCATCACCATGCAGCGCCGCGGCGTCAGCTCGCGGATCGCGGTCGCCCTGAGCGAGGTCGACTCGGTCCAGGACGGGTCCGTCGCCGCATCGGACGCGAGCGCGGACCCCGCAGAGAAGCGGCGGATCGCTGGCGAAGAGCAGGTAGGCTTCGCCTAGGCGAGGCCGCGGCGGTCTCGCCTACCTGCGCTGGCTCGGCTCGATGGACATTGCTGGCCGCTGCGCCACCGGGCACGCTAGCAGTATGCGCAGCAACCTGCTGATGTTCGTCGCGCTCGCCGGGTGCGTCACGACGCCTTCGTATGACGCGCCGCGGTTTGCGCCGTTCCAGTCGGATCTACGGACCTACGCCGCGCGCCAGCTCAAGGAGATGGATGTCCCGGGGGTCTGGATCGCGCTGCTCGAGGTCGATCCTCTGACCGGCGATGAGCACCTTTGGGCAGACCACCTTGGAGAACCGGTCCACATCGATGCGTCTCGGCATCGAGACGAAATCGTCGCGACCCATCGCGTCGCCTCGATCAGCAAGCTGTTCACCGATACGGCGGCGATGGTGCTGGTCGAGCGAGGCGCGTTGGATCTCGACGAGCCGATCCAGACCTACCTGCCGGACTTCGCGCCCGACAACCCCTACGGCGTGCCGATCACGCTGCGGCTGCTGATGGGCCACCGCGCGGGCTTGGTCCGAGAGCCTCCTGTCGGGCACTACTTCGACCCAGGCGAGCCCAGCCTCGCTGCCACGGTGCGCAGCCTCAACCGCACCAAGTTGGTCCACAAGCCCGGCACGGAGTTCAAGTATTCAAACCCTGGTGTCGGCGTCGTCGGTGAGGTGGTCAGTCGCGTCACCGCCAAGCCATTCGAGTCTGCGGTCCGCGAGCTGGTGCTCGATCCGCTCGGCCTTCGTGACAGCGACTTCGCGCCGCGCGGCGACCTCGTCGCGCGGCAGGCTGCAGGGGTCATGTGGACATACGACGGACGCGTGATCCCGACGCCGTCCTGGCGGTTCGGCTACGTCCCGGCCGCCGAGCTGCGGAGCACGACCGTCGACCTCGTCCGCTTCGCGCGCAGTTGGTTCCCGGGCGCCGCTCGTCGGGTCTTGAGCCCTGAGGTGCAGGCTTCCATGTGGGCGCCACCCAACGGCGCGTCCCGCGGCTGCGCGCTGGGCTTCTTCGTATCGTCGCTCGATGGCCATCGGAAGGTGGCGCACGGCGGCGCCGTCTACGGGTTCGCGTCGACGCTCGCGGCCCTGCCCGAGGAGGGTTTGGCGGTGGCGGTTGTGTGCACCAAAGACTTCGCCAACGACGTCGCGGAGGCGGTCGCGGACCGCGCGCTGCGAGCGGCCCTCGCGAACCGCCGGGGCGAGACTTTGACGCCGCCGTCTTTCCCGCAGCCGGTAGGGCGCGACGCGGCGCGGCGGTTGGCCGGGCGGTGGCGGTGTGGAGAGAACTGGGTCCACCTCTACGAGCGCGAAGGTGAGCTCTTCTACGACCCGAACGTCGGCGTGAGGACACGCATGCGGCGCGCCGCCGACGGCGCGTTGATCGCTGACGACCCCCTTGCGCTGGAGAGCAGGCGACGCTTGGAGGTGTTGCCGAGCGGCAACCTCCACGACGGCGCCGTGGAGTATCGCAGAGAAGTCGGCGCGCCTCCTGCGGCGCCCGGCGAGCTGCTTGAGCTGCTGGGTGAGTACGGGTGGGAGCACAACACCCTGATCGTGTACGAAGACCAAGGCAGGTTGGGCGTCTTGATCGAGTGGGTGGTCCGGGATCTGCCCGATCGAGAGGCGAAAGACCGCTACAGCTTTCCGCCGGGCATGTATCACGACGACGAGCTGCGGTTCCTTCGCGGAGAAGACGGCCAAGTCGAGGCAGTCCAGGTGAGCGGCGCCCGCTTCGAGCGGCTGCCCGGTCCCACGGCCGGCACGTTCCGGATGGCAGCCGTGCGGCCGGTGCCCGAGTTGGTCGAGGAAGCCCGCAAGGCGGCGATGCCAGCGGCCTTGACCCATGGCAGGCGGCCCCACGACCTGGTCGATCTGCGCCACGTCGCCGGCGGCGACGGGATCCGCTTCGACGTGCGATATGCGACCGACCGGAACTTTTTAGGCGCCAAGGTCTACAAGCGCCCGGTGGCCAAGCTGCAGCGTCCGGCGGCGGAGGCGCTTGTCCGCGCCCACAGGGCGCTCGCCGCGCACGGCGTCGGGGTCTTGGTGTTCGACGGCTACCGGCCATGGTGGGTGACCAAGGTCTTCTGGGACGCCGCGCCGCGTCACCTGAAGCTATTCGTCGCTGATCCGATGCGCGGTTCGCGCCATAACCGTGGCTGCGCCGTCGACTTGACGCTTTATGACCTCGCGACGGGGGCCCCGATCGAGATGCCGTCGGGTTACGACGAGTTCACGGCGCGGGCTTTCCCGGACTATCCGGGCGGTACGTCCCGGCAGCGGCACTATCGAGAGTTGCTGCGTCGGGCGATGGAGGACCAAGGCTTCGAGGTCTACGAGCACGAGTGGTGGCACTTTGACCATCGGGACTGGCGAGAGTATGCCATCGGCAATGAGCCGCTGTAGCTCGTCGCTGCCCGGCTTTTCGGCTCATCGACAAGGTCACGCGGGCCCCGGCTTTTCCTGTGGTCGGGGCGGCGGCCGCCCCCTATCCTATTTGCCTCGAAACTCTTCCGATTCATCCGTCCTGCGCGCCACCCGATGACCGATTCAGCTGCTCCTTCGACCGCCAAGCTCACCATTGGAGACAAGGAGATCGAACTGCCGGTCCTTGTTGGCACGGAGGGAGAGCAAGCGATCGACATCCGGGCGCTGCGGTCGGCGACCGGCGCTGTCACCTTCGATCCAGGGCTCGGCAACACCGGCTCTTGCGAGTCGAAGATCACGTTCTTGAACGGTGAGAAAGGGATCCTCCGCTACGGCGGCTACCCCATCGAGCAACTGGCAGAGCACTCGAGCTTCGTCGAGGTGATGTGGCTGCTCATCCACCAGGAATTGCCGAACGCGGAACAGCACGAAAGCTTCACGCACCACGTCACCTACCACTCGATGATCCACGAGGACCTGAAGCGGCTGTTCGCCAGCTTGCCGAAGGCGGGTCACCCGATGGCCGTTTGTGCCGCCGCCGTGGGCGCGCTGTCGACCTACTACCAGAAGGCCGGGCCGCAGACCGCCGAACAGAACTGGATCGATGCGATCCGCCTGCTCGCGAAGATCCCCACGATCGCGGCGTATAGCTACAAGCACTCGATCGGCCAGCCGTTCATGTATCCACGGAACGACCTCAGCTACGCGGCGAACATCCTGCATATGATGTTCGCGACGCCGTGCGAGCCCTACGAGGTCAACCCGGTGATCGCCAAGGCTCTGGACCTGTTGCTGATTCTGCACGCAGATCACGAACAAAACTGCTCTACGAGCACGGTGCGCACCGTCGGCAGCTCGGGCGCCAACATCTTCGCGAGCGTCTCGGCCGGCATCTCGGCGCTGTGGGGGCCGCTGCACGGCGGCGCCAACGAGGCCGTGATCAACATGCTCGAGTCGATCCGTGACGGCGAGCGCTCGGCCAAGGAGTTCATGGAGCTCGCCAAGCAGAAGGACAGCGGCGTGCGGCTGATGGGCTTCGGCCACCGCGTCTACAAGAACTACGACCCCCGGGCGAAGATCCTTAAGAACGCATGCGACGAGGTGCTCGGGCAGCTTGGCCAGACCGATCCGCTGCTAGAGATCGCGCAAGAGCTTGAGCAGATCGCCCTGAGCGACAGCTACTTCATTGAGCGTAAGCTCTACCCCAACGTCGACTTCTACTCAGGCATTATCTACAAGGCGCTGGGTATCCCGTCGGACATGTTCACCGTGTTCTTCGCGATCGGGCGCATGCCGGGCTGGATCTCGCAGTGGTTGGAGTCTCAACAGGACCCCGACGCCCGGATCACACGTCCGCGTCAGATCTACCAGGGCAGCAACGAGCGCGACTACAAGCCCTGCACGGAGCGCTGACCGTCGGCGGTCTTCGAGTTCTCACGCGGCGACGGCTACGCTAGCGCATATGCGCGCTTACTCGATCGCACTGCTGTCCGTGTTCTTCGGCGCATTCTGCGCACCGGCGCAGACACAACAGCGCCCCAACGTCGTCTGGCTGGTCGTCGAGGACATGAGCCCGTGGATCGGTTGCTACGGCGACGACACGGTGCCGACGCCGAATTGTGATCGTTTGGCCCGCGAAGGGCTGCGCTATGCCAACGCGTTCGCGACGTCGCCGGTCTGCGCGCCGGCGCGTTCATCGTTGATCACCGGCATGTATGCCACCCGCATCGGCACGATGCAGATGCGCAACAACAAGCCGAGTCAGGCCGCGATGCAGAAAGACCCTGGCGCATACAAAGACATCCCCGCGTACGAGGGGCTGCCGCCAGCGTTCGTTCGTTGCTTCCCGGAGCTGCTGCGTCGAGAGGGCTACTACTGCACCAACAACGCCAAGCAAGACTATCAGTTCGATGCGCCGGGCACGGTCTGGGACCAGTCCAGCGGCAAGGCCCACTGGCGAGGTCGGGCCCCTGGGCAGCCGTTCTTCGCTGTCTTCAACTACGGGGGGACGCACGAGAGCGGCGCGTTCCCGTCGCGAAGGCCGAGCCCCGACGCGATCGCGTTGGAGGACGTGCCAGTGCCGCCTATCTACCCAGATACTCCAAACGTTCGTCGCGCCATGAAGCGCACCTACGACAACATCGCGGCGATGGACGGATGGGTTGGCAAGAAGGTCGCCGAACTTGAGCGGGCTGGGTTGCTCGAGAGCACCATCGTGATGTTCTACAGCGACCACGGCGTAGGCCTGCCTCGCGGCAAGCGCTCGTGCTACGACACGGGCACCCGCGTACCCTTGCTCGTCCGCTTCCCGGGCGGTGCGCGCGCGGGCGAGGTCGAGGACCGCGTCGTGCAGTTCGTCGACTTCGGGCCGACGGTGCTCTCGCTCTGTGGTGTCGCGCCCGACGAACGCCTCGACGGCGTGCCGTTCCTCGGCCCGCACGCGCGGCAGGGCAGCCGCCACGCATACGCCCACGCCGACCGCTTCGACGCGGTCTACGACCGGCAGCGCAGCGTGACCGACGGCCGCTTCCGCTACGTGCGGAACTACGTGACCGACCAGCCATACCTGATCGCCAACGCCTACCGGGAGCGCATCCCGATGACCGCGGATCTCTACGCGCTGCGCGGGCGCGAGGACGTGCCCGCAGCGCAGTGGCAGTTCGCGGCGACGTCGCGGCCGCCTGAGGAACTCTACGACAGCCAGCTGGACCCGTGGGAGACCACCAACCTGATCGACAGCCCCCTCGCCCTGGCGCTCGTTGAGCCCCTCCGTCAGCTTCTCGAGCGGTGGATGGAGGAGACGGGCGACCTCGGGTTCGTGCTGCCCGAGACGGAGCTCGTTAAGGAGCACATCTATCCGCCCGACGGCGTACAGCCGCAGACGCCGGCCGCCCGATTGATGGCCGACACGAGTGAGGGCGTGCGTCGGGTGACGATCACGTGCGAGGAGCCCGGCGCGTCGATCGGCTACCGACGCCTGCCGCTGGGCGAGGACAAGCGCTGGCGCGTCTACAGCGGTCCATTCGCGCTGGACGGCGTCGGCGCGCTCGAGGTGCTAACGCATAGGATCGGCTGGAAGCCCACGCGGACCCGCCACCAGTTCGGCGCCCTACCTGCGCAGCAGCGCAGAGCGAAGCCCAACGTCGTCGTCTTCTTAGTCGACGACCTCGGCTTCATGGACATCGGCGCCAACAACCCCGATTGCCTCTACGACACGCCGAACATCGACCGCCTCGCGGAGAGCGGCATGCGCTTCAGCGACGGTTACGCCGCATGTCCGGTCTGCTCTCCGACGCGGTTCGCGCTGATGACCGGCCGCTATCCGTCCCGCGCAGACGCGACCAACTACTTTATGGGGCGGCGAGCTGAGACGTTCCGGCCTGCTGCGGCCAAGAATCGGATGGAGCTGGAGGAGCGTACGATCGCTGAGGAGCTGAAGTCTCGCGGTTACGCGACCTTCTTTGCGGGCAAGTGGCACCTTGGCCCAACCGAAGAGTTCTGGCCGGAGCGTCAGGGGTTCGACGTCAACAAAGGCGGCTGGGCCAAAGGCGGACCTTATGGACCGGGCAGGTACTTCGTCCCATACGGAAACCCGCGGCTTGAGGACGGTCCATCCGGAGAGCATCTGCCTGCGCGGCTCGCCGAGGAGACCTGTCGCTTCGTCACAGCCAACCGCGACGTGCCGTTCTTCGCGTATCTTTCGTTCTACTCGGTGCACACGCCGCTGGTCGGTCGTCAGGACCTCATCGATAAGTACCGGGCACGTCTGGCCGAGCGAACCGTTGAAGGCCCGGAGTTTGGTGAAGAGGAGCAGGTCTTTCGGACCGATCGGCCGCGAAAAGTGCGCTTGCAGCAGCGGCACGCGACCTACGCGGCGATGGTCGAGGCGATGGATCTCGCGGTTGGCAGGGTGCTCAAGCAGCTCGACGTTCTGGGTCTAGCGGAAAGCACGATCGTTGTGTTCACCTCAGACAACGGCGGCTTGTCGACTAGCGAGGGCTCACCGACGAGCAACCTGCCGCTGCGCGGTGGAAAAGGCTGGATGTACGAGGGTGGCATCCGCGAGCCGTGGATTTGGCGAGTCCCGGGCGTGACCACGCCGGGCAGCAGCAGCGCGGTCCCGATCAGCAGCGTCGACCTTCTGCCGACGGTGCTCGAGCTGACGAACGCCCCTCCGGTCGAGCACGAGATCGACGGCGTCAGCGTCGCTGCGGCGCTTCGCGGCGGCGCGATGCCCGAGCGACCGCTGTTTTGGCACTACCCGCACTACGGCAACCAAGGTGGGTTCCCGGCCAGCGCGGTGCGCGTCGGCGATTACAAGTTGATCGAGCGCCTAGAGGACGGCCGTGTGCATTTGTTCGACCTCGGTGAGGACATCGGCGAGACCAACGACCTCGCCGACGCTCAGCCTGAGCGCGTCGCGCGGATGCGCGCGCTGCTGCACGACTGGTATCGGGAGGTGGACGCGAAGTTTCTGCGTGAGCGTGACGGGCGTCGGCCTTGGCGCCCGTACTAGGGCTGTCTCAATGTATCGGTGCGCGTATGGCTGCGGCTTCTTCGCGTAGGATCGCGGGGATTGCGGCGCGGAGCCGCGCCGCGCGCTTCAGCGGGTCCGGGTGCGTGCTGAGGAACTCTGGGCCGCTGCTGCCGAGCGCGGCCATGCGCTCCCAAAGCTTTGGCGCCTCCCACGGGTCGAAGCCGGCGCGGATCGCGAATCGGATGCCGTCGAGGTCCGCTTGGGTCTCATGTTCGCGGCTGTAGGGGAGCAGGACTCCGTATTGGGTGATGCCGCCGAGCGCGGCCATCGTGTATGCCCGGCTCTCGCGGTCCATCTCCGAGAGCTCTAAGCCGACCTCGGCGACCGCCAGCGCGACGCTGCTGATGGCCGCCTGTGTCATGCGGATACCGCCGTGTCGTCGGGTTGCGTGCGCCACCTCGTGACCCACAACGGCCGCGAGCCCATCAATGTTGCGGGTGATCGGGAGGATCCCCGTGTAGACGGCGATACGACCGTTGGGGAGGCAGAAAGCGTTGGGCACGTCGTCTGCCTTGAGCAGCCTCGCTTGCCAGGGAAAGCGCTCGCCGGTTACCGCCGCGATCCGACGTGCCACCTCCTGAACCATGTCATGGTCGGGTCCGGAGGTGACGATCGGGTGCTGGCTGGTCGCCTCTTCGTAGGCCTGCAAGCTGATCGGTTCGAGCTCCGCGTCGGAGTAGATGTTCAGGCTGCCGCAGCTGGCCAGGAGCACCGATGCCAGCGCCCCAGTGCGCGCGATTTTCCACATGTCGAGATGCTATTGCGCAGCGCCGCGGCCGCTAGCGGCGCATTCGGGAGGGTCTGCCAACACAGAACTTGCGTCTGCCTGTATGGTGGCGGATGCTCACATCATGAAGTCTGATCTGGTCATTGTTGGCGGCGCCAGGACCGCCATGGCGGAGTACTCGGGGACCCCCGGTTTCGGTAAGTTTAAAGACGTTTCTGCGCTCGAGCTCGGCGCCCATGCAGCGAAGGCCGCGTTGGAGCGCGCTGGGGTGCAGGCCGACCAAGTTGACGAGACTTTTGTCGGCAACGCCACGCAGTCGTCGAGCGACGCGATCTACGGTGCGCGTCACGTCGCGCTGAAGGCGGGCGTCCCGCACACCAAGCCGGCGCTCACCGTCAATCGCATATGTGGCTCGGGGATCCAGTCCGTCGTGTCTGCCGCGCAATCGATGATGCTTGGAGAGTCCAAGCTCTGCCTCGCCGGCGGCATCGAGAACATGAGCCAGGTCCCGCACGTGATCCGCGGCGGGCGCGAAGGCTTCCGTTTTGGTATGGAGCCCAAGATCGAGGACCTTCTGTTCGCCGCGCTCTACGACCCGTTCTGTAAGTTCTTCATGGCACAAACCGCGGAGAACGTCGCCAAGCGCGTGGGCATTAGTCGCGAGGAACAAGATGAGTATGCGCTGCGCAGCCACCAACTCGGCGCCGCCGCAGTGAAGGCGGGCAAGTTCGCCGCGGAGATCGCGCCGATGACGGTCACCAAGGGCCGCAAGGAGTTCGTTGTCGACACCGATGACCACATCAAGCCCGAGACGACAATGGAGGGCCTGCAGAAGCTGCGTCCGGCCTTCGGCAAAGAGGGCACAGTCACGGCAGGTAACGCCTCGGGCATCGTCGACGGGGCGGCGATGCTGGTGGTGACGACCGCCGATCACGCTAAGGACCTCGGCCTCACGGTGAAGGCCAAGATCAAGTCCTGGGGCATCGCAGGGGTCGAGCCGGAGGTCATGGGACTCGGCCCGGTTCCGGCGATCCAGCAGGCGTGCGATAAGGCGGGGTTGCAGGTCGGCGACTTGGACCTCATCGAGATCAATGAGGCGTTCTCGGCGCAGTACCTCGGCTGCGAGAAGGAACTCGGACTCGACCGCGATAAGTGCAACGTCAACGGCGGCGCGATCGCGCTGGGTCACCCTCTGGGCGCGACCGGGACGCGGCTGCTGCTGACCCTGGTTCGCGAGATGGAGGAGTCGGGCAAGGGCCTCGGCTGCGCTTCGGCTTGCATCGGCGGCGGCCAAGGTATCGCGATGGTGCTGGAGAGGTCGTGAGCTGATGCGGGACCCCAAGATGAAGTTCGAAGGTCGGATCCTGTATCTGACCGAGGATGAGAAGCTGCTGAGGGCGCAGCTGTATGACGGCGTGGACCTGCCGGACGGCAAGGATCACAAGCTGATCGACAACATCTCGACCGACGAACTGACTCCTGGGTGGGTTTGTTACTACTACGACGAGACGCTGGCGCGCTACTGCCTCGTTGGGTTGCGCGGCGGCAACGTCGAGCGCGACGGCATCAAGAACGGCGGCTTCTCGGTGATCGTGAGCGGTGTCTCGAAGGGTTGCGGCAGCTCGCGCGAGACGGCGCCGTTCAGCGAGCTGAAGTCTGGGATCCGGTTGGTGATCGCTAAGAACATCGAGAAGATTTACGGCCAGAACTGCCAGAACATCGGCATGTTGACGTCGACCGACTTCACGCTGATCGACCGGATCAAGAACGGCGAAGAGATCTCGATCGAAGAGTTCACCAAGGGCCTCGACCCGATCGCGACCGAGATCGTGCGACACGGCGGCTTGTTCGCCTACAACAAGGCGCGTCTCGCGGGTGAGACCGCGCCGCCGCCTGTCGAGACCGCGCCGCGGCCGATGACGCTGTGCGAAAAGATCATCAGCAACCGGGCGATCGCAGACGCGAAGACGGGCGAACTCGGCATCCCAGCGGTGGCGCCCGGCGACGCGTTGTTCGTGCGAACCGACGTGCGCTTCAGCCACGAATATGTCACTCCGATGGCGTCGGCCCTGTTCAAGATGGGGCTCGGGGAGGACGCCAAAGTGACCGACCCTGCCTCGGTGTTCGCGTTCCGCGACCACCTGACCTTCTTGGACCGGATCATGCCCAAGAAGCACGTCGAGATGGGGCTCAAGGAGCAGGCTGCGTCGTTGGCGACTGTGCAAGAGTCCTTCGCCGCGGCGCAGGGGATGCGCCTCTACGGCGAAGTGGAGCGCGATGGCAAGACGGTCGGCTCGGAAGGCATCTGCCACAACATCGTGATCGAGGACCTCGCCGAGCCCGGCCAGCTGGTGATCGGGACCGACAGCCACACCTGCATGGGCGGGGCGATCGGTTGCTTTGCCTTCGGCGTCGGCTCGACGGACATGGCGAACAGCTGGTTCACGAAGGACGTCCGCGTCAAGGTGCCGGAGTCGGTGCGGGTCAATCTGCGCGGCCAACTGAACGACGGCGTCTGCGCCAAGGACGTCATGTTGCACCTGCTCAGCGATGAATTCTTTAAGAGCGGGGACGGGATCGGCAAGGTCCTTGAGTTCGCGGGCGCCGGGACCATGGCGATGTCGCTTGATGAGCGCGCGACGCTCACCAACATGGCGGTCGAAGCCGGCGGATTCACCGGCATCGTTGAGGCCGACGAGGTCGTCATCAATCACATCCATAAGCTTCGGGGCACCGACAAGGAGCACCTGCGACGTGAGGTCGTCGCGGCAGACGAAGGCGCTACCTACTGCAAGACGTTCGATATCGACCTGAGCGACGTCGCGCCGACGGTGGCGACGCCAGGTGATCCGCGCAACGGGATCGTGCTGTCGGCGTTCCGCCAGGAGCATGGCGAGGTCGCGTGCCAGATCGCGTACGGTGGCTCCTGCACTGGCGGGAAGAAGGCCGACATGGACATGTATGCCGAGGTCGTGCGCAAGGCGTTGGACAAGGGCCTGACGCTCAAGGCCAAGACCTACATCCAATTCGGTAGCCAAAAGATCCGCGACTATGCGGAGACGATGGGTTACGTGCAGTTGTTTGAGAGCGCGGGCGTCGAGCTGATCGACCCGAGCTGTGGGGCCTGCATCAAGGCAGGTCCCGGCGTCTCGTTCACGCCGGAAGAGGTCACGGTGTCGGCGATCAACCGCAACTTCCCTGGTCGCTCCGGTCCTGGCCAGGTCTACCTCGCGAGCCCTTATGTGGTCGTCGCGAGCGCCTATCTAGGTTACGTCGGCGGCCCTGACGAGCTGTGATCGCCGCGCCGCAGCGGCGGTAGCGACGCAGCGTTGGCGGCGGGTCCGCGGGTTCGGCGGAGGCGCGGCAGCCTCTCTGACGATACGCTGCGGCGATGAGCGAACATACGCCAGACTCTCGCCGCGCGTTCTTGACCGGTGGGCTGGTCGGCGCTGCCGGTGGGATCGTCACTGCATCCGCGGCGGGCGTCTTGCGGCGTCGTGCGGGCGGCTCAGGTTTGCTCGACGGTAAAGGGCGGCGGCGTGTTTTGTGGCGGCTTGCGTCCAGCTTCCCCAGGACTCTGGACGGCATCTACGGGGTCGCAGAGGTCTTGTCGGAGCGAGTGTCTGCCATGTCGGATGGCGCGTTCGAGATCCGCTGCCACCAAGCTGGCGAGTTGGTCCCGGCGGCGCAGGTGATGGACGCCGTGCAGCAGGGTTCTGCTGAGATCGGCCAGTCCGCAGGCTACTACTACACGGGAAAGAACCCGTCGCTGGCCTTCGACACCTGCATCCCCTTCGGCCTAACGGCGCGGCAACAGACGGCGTGGTTGGAGCAGGCGGGCGGGAGGGAGCTGCTCCGACGAGTCTACGCCGATTTTGGGATCCGCAACTACTCGTGCGGCAACACCGGCGCGCAGATGGGCGGATGGTTCCGCGAACAGGTGCAGTCGGCCGCGGACCTGAAGGGCCTGCGGATGCGCATCCCAGGGCTCGGTGGCAAGGTCATGGACCGGCTCGGCGTGAGCGTCCAGAACCTCGCGGCGGGCGACATCTACCCGGCGCTGGAGCGCGGCGCGATCGACGCCACCGAATGGGTAGGGCCTTACGATGACGAGAAGCTCGGCTTCTACGAGATCGCCAAGAACTACTATTATCCCGGCTGGTGGGAGCCTGGCCCGAGCCTGTCGTTCATGGTCTCGCAAGCGGCCTTCGACGCGCTGCCAGCTGACTATCGTGCGATCTTGGAGGCGGGCATCGCGCAGGCAGCAGCGACGATGATGCAGCGCTACGACCGCGAGAACCCCCGGGCCTTGCGGCGGCTGCTCGACCGCGGCGTCAAGCTGCGCCGCTTCGACGACGACGTGCTGAGGCGGGCGCGGGAGGCTAGCCGCGCGCTGGTCGATGACGAGGCTGCGGTTGATCCTGCCTACCGGGCGATCCGTGACCATTGGCGCGACTTCGCGGCGGAGTCGACCGCGTGGCTCGGTAAGAACGAGCTGGCCTATGCGTCGTTCGCGTGGGCCTAGCGTCCGATGTTCAGGTCAGTCGCGGAGCATGCCGGTGACGAGCGACGGGAACATCCAGACGAGGCCGAGGCCGATCAACTGGATGCAAATGAACGGTATGGCGCCGCGGTAGATCGACGACGTGGGGATCTCGCGCGGCGCTACGCCGCGTAGGTAGAACAGCGAGAAGCCGAACGGCGGCGTCAGGAAGCTGGTCTGGAGGTTCATCGCCAACAAGACCGCGAACCAGATCATCTCATCGTCCACGATGCCGAGGGCGCGCGCTGCTGGTGCGATTAGCGGCAGCACGATGAAGGCGATCTCGAAGAAGTCGATAAAGAATCCCAGCAAGAACACAGCGATGTTCGCGACCAGCAGGAGCCCGATCTTGCCGCCGGGGAGGTTGGTCAAGTGGTGCTCGATCCACAGGTCGCCTTCTAGACCGCGGAACACCAGGGTGAACGCTGTCGAGCCGACCAGCAAGAACACCACCATGCTGGTGATGCGGAGCGTCGACTCCATCGTCGCGTTGAGGTTCGCGCGCGTCAGTCGCCGGTTGATGGCCGCCAGAGCGATCGCGCCGACGGCGCCGAGCGCGCCAGCCTCGGTCGGCGTCGCGACGCCCGCGAAGATGCTGCCCAGCACTACGAGAATGAGCAGCAGGGGCGGGGCGAGCACTCGCAGCACCTGGCGCCCCAGGTGGGGGATAGCGGCGCGTTCTTCCTCGGGGAGCGGCGGGGCGTCCTGCGGTCGTCGCGCTGCGATGAAGGCCACATAGACGGCGTAAAGGACCGCGAGCAAAAGGCCGGGGACGAGCGCGCCGAGGAACAAGTCGCCGACGCTTTCACCCAGCTGGTCGGCGAGCACCACCAAGACGATGCTCGGCGGGATGATCTGACCGAGCGTGCCCGACGCGCAGATCACGCCAGTGGCGAGTTCGGCGCGGTAGCCGTAGCGGCGCATGATCGGAAGCGAGATCAGACCCATCGCGACGACGGACGCGCCGACGACGCCAGTCGCTGCGGCCAGCAGCGCGCCGACGAAGACGACGGCGAGCGCGAGGCCGCCTGGTCGCCGCCCGAACAGTAGCCCGATCGTGCGGAGCAGATCCTCGGCAAGCCTCGACCGCTCCAGCATGGTCCCCATGAAGATGAAGAACGGGATCGCCAGTAGGACCTGGTTCTCCATGATGCCGAAGACGCGCGCAGGCAGCAGCTGCAGGTAGGTCACGTTCACCGCGTCTCCGGCGAGCGCGAGCGACCCGAACACCAGCGCGACGCCCCCGAGCACGAACGCAACCGGGTATCCAACGAACAGCAGCAGGAACAGCACCGCGAACATCAGCGGCGCGAGCGGGTCAGTGTTCATCGCCCGGGTCTCCTGTTCCGATGCGCACGGCGAGCTGATCAGGCGTCGCCTCGCCTCTTAGGATGGCGGCGCGCTTGATCGCCTCGGAGAATCCCTGCAAGAGGAGCATCGCGAAGCCTAGAGGGATTACGGGTTTGAGCGGATACCTCGGCAGGCCGCCGGGGTCGTTCGACCACTCAAACTCGCTCCATGAGTTGGCGACGAAGTCGAGGCTGAGCCACACGGCGCAGGCGCAGCTCGGGATCAGAAACAGCACCGATCCCCAGAAGTCGACCCGAAGCTGGGTCCGCTCCGGCAGACCTCCGTAGAGCACGTCGACGCGGACGTGCGCGCCCTTTTGAAGCGCGAAGGGAGCGCCGAGCATAAAGGCGACGCCGAACAGGTACCATTGAAGCTCTGTGAGCGCGTTCGACGACAGTTGTAATCCTGCGTCTCGTTCTAGGTAGCGGGCGACTGCGTTGTAGGCGCCCAATAAGACCATGACCAGGAGCATCCAGCCGACCGCGCGGCTGATGGCGCGGTTGCAGGCGTCGACGATTTGAGCGAGGCGGAGCAACGCTGCCATGGTGGACGGAGCGTAGCGTTTGACAAGCTCTGGGACGACAGGCCAGTGCGTGACGCGGGCGCAGGGTGGTCAGGTCAGTCGCCGGCGGCGGGCGCGCCGCGCTCGCGACGCGGCATCTGGAGGAACCGGGCGGCGCAGGCCGCGAGGAGGCCAGCGCCCGCAGCCAGCGCGGCGTATGCGCAGCCTGTCCAAGTCGCGGTCACGCCGCGGAGTGTCCCCGGGCCGACGACGTGGCTCTGCAGCAACACGGCGAACATCACGCACGCGAGCAGCAGGCAGGCCGGTCGAACCGCTTGCTGGCTTTGTCGTGTGCGCGTCTCGGAGAGCGCCAGGACGCCGATCAGCGCGCACGTGCACAAGCAGGTGAAGCCGGCGTTTGCGCGCCATCCAGGGGGACCGACATGGTCTCCGAACAGTCGATCGAAGCGTACGCGGAGCCAGGGTTGGGTGGCCGCGGCTACACCCGTCGCGGCTGCGATCAGCAGCACGGTGCGCCAGCTGCGGCGCCGGTGGGGCGCGTCGAAGCGACCGCGCGCTGGCGCTTGGATGAACAGCATCCGTAAAGGTTACGAGGTGAGGGTCGCTTGCCAAGTTGCCGCAAGCGCGGGAAGTGACCATGTCATCGGCGCGGCGGAAGGGGACCAAGCAGCACCCCCGACGTGGTCGAAAATGAAGGTATGCAACTGGGTCGAGAGCACGCGGCGGACGCGCGAGGGACGTCGCCCGCAGCGTCGGCGAAAGTTGTCTCGGCGACCCCCTTGAACGCGGCGCGAGTGACCCGCGTGGATTCGCGGCGGCCGCGCTGCGTCGTCGTCTCGCGGCGGTTAGTGGATCCGATTCTCGAACAGGTGTCGGAGGGTGCCTGCGCAGAGGCCTCGATGCATCGCGCGTCGATACGAGCTTGCGCTGACAAGCGTTCGCAGCAATCGATAAGGGAGCTTCCGGATGAGGTGGGCTGCGCCGAAGTGCATGCGCTCGAACAGCGCCTGCGATCGCCCCTGCCAATAGGCGCGACGTCGGAACCACTGCTGGTCGAGTCTGTCTCCGCGGATCAGGTGCAGAACGCGTGCGTCTGGCGCGTAGAGCACGTCGTGGCCAGCACGCTCGACGCGGTAGCACATTTCGATGTCGCCATTGCTCAGCAGCATGTCTCCGCGCCGATCGAGGCGCGTCGCGAACAAGCCACACTGTTCGAACGCTGGCTTGCGGAAGGCCATGTTGGCGCCTCGCGGCAGGTCGTCGTAGTGGAGCGGTCGCACGGAGTCACCGCGGTCGAACGCGCTGAGGTAGACGTCAAAGGTCGCGTCCAGCCACGCTGGCGGCTCGGAGGTGAACCGGGACACGACGCGGCCGCCGACCGCCCAGGCGGCCGCGTGCTGCTCGAAGACCTGGTCGAGCGCGGCCAGCCAGGTTTGGTCGGGCACCGCGTCGTCGTCCAGGAACGCGAGGACGTCGCCGCGCGCGGCCCGGACGCCCGCGTTGCGCGCGTGGTTGAGGCCAGGCGCCGGTTCGGGCAGGTAGCGAAAGACGTCGGGGTTTTGCTCACACCATCGACGCAGCCTAAGCCCGTTCTCCGGCGACGACGCGTTGTCGACCACGATCACCTCGTAGTCGGCCACCGCGACGGACTGGTCGCGCAGCGCCGCGAGGGTCTGGTCGATATCGGGACCGCGGTCCTTCGTGGGCAGGATGACCGAGATACGCATGAAGCGCCTCGGAGGGTAGCGGTTGCCACTGCGCATGCAAACTGCGCGCGCTTTCGTATAGAAGGAGCCGCTGTATGAGGATCGCGCTGTGCAGCTTCGAGGTCGCGGGCCTGCGCGGCGGAGGCGTAGGCACCTACGTGTCCGAAGCCGGTCGGGCGCTGACGGCCGCGGGGCACGAGGTGTGGCTGGTCACTGCGCGCCCAGAGCAGGGCGCCTCGGTGTTCGGCGCCGGCGCGAGCTTCGCGCGCGTTCTCTACATCGAGGACGCGAACACGCCGGCTCACGAGGTCGACTTCGGCGTGGCGCGTCAGCCGCTGCGGTGTGCGCAGCTGGCGTTTGACGTGTTGGCGCAGAGCGGCGCGAGCTTCGACTACGTCGAGTTCGCGGACTACGGCGGCTGGGGCGCCGTCGCGGTGCAAGAGCAGCGCCTGTTTGGCAGCCTGGGAGACGCCGTCGTCACGGTCGTGCTGCACTCCCCGACCCACGAGTGCTGGCAGTACAACGAGACGCTCCACCTGCTGCCGCCGTCCGAGCGGGAGCTGTGCGTGCTAGAAGATGACACCATCCGCAAGGCGCCCGCCGTGTGGACGCCGTCGACGCGTCTACGAGAGATGGTCGCAGAGCGGCTCGGGCTGCCCAAGGACTTCGCGGACGTCATCCGCTACCCGATGACGTTGCCTGCGCAGGCGCCGGCGCCGCCGGCGCCGAAGGCGAAGCTCGAAGATCTGCAGATCCTCTACTTCGGCCGCATCGAGCCCCGCAAGGGTGTTCGACAGCTCGTGGACGCGTTCGGGCAGCTCCCGGGCTTGTCGATCGAATGCATCGGCCGCGACGGCCCGACGTCGCCGCAGCAGACCAGCGAGGTCGCGTATCTGCGTCGTCGCGGGATCGGCAACGTTACTTTTACCCCGCCCTTGCCCCGTGACGAGATGTTGCAGCGGCTGCGAGCCGCTGATCTCGTGATCCTGCCGTCTCCTTGGGAGAACTGGCCCAACACGTGCGTCGAGTCGATGGCGGCGGCGCGCGTTGTCGTCGGCGGTCGCAACGGCGGCATGGGCGAAATGATCGAGCACGGGGTGAGCGGCTTCCTCGTGGACGGCAGCGACCCCGAGGACATCGTCCGCGTTTTGCGCGAGGACGTGCGCGAGGCGCTTCCGAGGTTGGACGAGATCGGTCGCAGCGCCGCCAGCAGGATCCGCTCGCTCAGCGACCCTGAGCACTACGTCGCCACCATCGAAGCTTTCGTCGCGCGTCGACGCGGCCGAGGTCGACTCCCGACAGCCGCGTCTGGTTCGCGGCGCGTATCTGTCGTGGTGCCCTACTACAATGAGGACCTCGCCACCGTCGGCGCAGCGATCGACTCGGTGACCGGCCAATCGCACGCGGACCTGGAGATCCTCGTCGTGGAGGACGGCTCGCCGCGTTCAGACAAGGAGCAGATCCTCGCAGACATCGCGGCGCGCGACCCGCGGATCGAGATCTTGCACAAGCAGAACGGCGGGCTCGCCTCTGCGCGTAACTTTGCGATCGAGCGCGCCAAGGGCGACTATGTGCTCTGCTGTGACGCCGATAACCTGCTGCGGCCCGACTACGCGGCCGTCGGCGTCGACGTGCTCGCGCGCTGCCCGGAGTCCATGGCCGTCGTGCCGCGCTTCCAGAAGTTCGAGGACGTCACGGGCGCGCCGCGCAATGTCGTCCAGGCGCTACCGTACGACCGGGCGCTGGCCTTGCTCCGGAACGCCATGGGCGACGCCGGCGCGATGTTTCGGCGAGAGGTCTTCCATGAGCACGGTCTTCGATACGACCCCGACGTCGACACCTACTCCGACTGGGCGCTTTGGTTGGACATGGCGCAGCGCGGCCTCGCCGTCGAGGTGGTCCCGAGGGTGCTTTACGACTACCGAATCCGCGCGGGTTCGCTGATGGATCAGAACGCCTGGGATCGGCCCCTGCCGATGCTGGGGGTCTTGATTGATCGTCACCTACCGGACACGACGGAGGCCGAGCGCACGATGCTGATCAACCTGTCCCAAGGCTGGGGGGTCGGAGCGCTGGCCTCGGCGCTTTGCGGACGCGCCGATGCGTGGGAGCGCCCAGCGGTCATGGCGAAAAGGCTCCGCCCCGACTTCACGCGGTTCGTCGTCGCGGATGGCGTCGGCAGGGCCCTCGAGCGGCTGGGACCGCTCCACCGGCTCCTTCACTGGGCGACCACGCGGGCCTTGCGCTTGCACGGTCGCTTCAAGGACCAGCGGCGGCGCTGATCTGCGTCAGCGCCGCTTCTTCGGCGGCGCGGGCTCGAACGGGTGCGCGAAGGCTTGCGGCTTGACGTCTTGGAGCAGCGTGCTCTGGCCCTTCTCGATGTCTTGGCCGACGTTCGCGACGTGCTTGCGGAGGCGGTCCATTTGCCAAAGTCCTGTCAGCAACTTCATGCCTTGGACGCGGGTCATCAGTTGCTCGCACTGCAGCGCAGCGACACGGATCTGGCTTTGGTCCCTCGTGCTGGCTGCGTGGTGCGCCGTCGCGAGGATCGAGACCAGCAGCTCCATGACCTTCCCGAGCCTCTGCAGGGGGATCTGCGCCCGCGTGAGCTCGAGTTGGAAGTGGAGGTTGATGCCCAGGTAAGCCCAGCGGAGCCACCGCAGGCGGCGCTCGGCGAATCGGGCGTAGCCTCGCAGCTCTTTGGGGAGCAGCTGAAAACGCGGGCACAGGTTCGTCGGCACCAAGCGGCCCGGCAGCCGCAGGAGTTCGACCACTGCGTTGCCCGTGATCCATCCTGCGAGCTTCCAGAAAGAGCCGTTGCCGAGCAGGCGCCGCGTCGCCGTGACGACCTTGCCGGGCTTGTTGATGACGGTGCTCGGGGTGATCCGCAAGATGCGCTCGTCGCGCGGGAGCGGCTTGCCGTCCGGGTCGACGTTGAGCGACTGCAGCACGCCGAGCATGCCAGCCATGTATTTCGTCGTGAAGCCGTCGGTGACGTCCTTGACCATGCCCATCAGGATCAAGTCGTCTTCGCCCTCCACGACGCCGAACACGTGCATGTTGTGCCTGGCATCGTGAACTCGCGACGTCTTGTCGAACGAGCGCCCGCCGAGCACGCGCTCGCATGCGATCTGTGCTTCGAGCGCGCTGGTCGCGGCTGCTGACTTGGTCAGGTCGCGTAGCCCCGCGAGGTCCACGCCCTGCTTGTCCTGGCGCAGCGACAGGTGGCTGAGCGCGCGGGACATGAGCGCTCCGCCGAGCATCTTGCCGAGGTGCTGTCGGGGGAGCTCGTGCTTGATCACTTGGCCGCCGACACCTTCGCGGCCGTTCGCGTAGGCAGAGGCGTCGGCCGCGAACATGCGCTGGTAGCCCGCGGACATCGCTGCGAGCATGCAGCGCCCCATGCGCAGGCAATAGAAGAGGACCTCGACGCCGTCGGCTGGGATCTCTTGGTCCTGCTTGAGCGGGAAGTTGTCGAAGTGGATCCTTGAGTTGAAGTTGGCGGTAAAGGCGCCCGTGTTGGACGACTGGCACCAGAACTCGTGGTCCTTGCCGTCTTGCTTTCGGATGTCCTTCTCAGGGAGCCGCGTGACGAAGAGGCCGACTTTTTTGCCCGTCTGGCCGATGCGCGCGACGATCCCGACGAGGCTGCCGTGGGTTGCGTTGGTGATCCACAGCTTGTTGCGGTCTCCCTGCGCGAACAGTCGGTAGCCGAAGCCCGACGGATCGGGTTCGACGTAGGCGCGCACCTTCTTTGCGTTGACCCCGATGCCGACCTCGGTGAGTCCGAAGGCCATAAGCTGTCCTTCGCTCACCAGCGGCAGGAACGTCTTCTTCTGCGCCTCGGTCCCATACGCGAGCAAGGACCCGGCGCCGATGGTCAGTTCGCCCGAGATCTCGACGGCGAGCGGGCCGAGGCCGTTGGCCGCCATCTCTTCCTCGATCAGCGCGAGCTGAGTGTATTCACGCTCCTTGCCGCCGAATTCCTCCGGCACCGTAAACCCGTAGCCGCCTGCGTCGGCGACGGCCTTGCGCAGCGCCGCGGAGAGCTTTCCGTCTGCAGTGAACGCCTCGCCGCGTTCGAGGGAGCCGAGCGCGGCGGCCATCACCTCGTCGCCGGCGTCGGTGTCCATGCGCGACGCCGCCACGGCGCCGCTCTGAAGCTCGCCTGTCTCGGGCAGGGGGCCGTAGATCAGGCGCTCGACGAGGCCCTTCTTACTCGCGCCGAGGCGGAGCGCTGCCTGCTTGGCGGCGTCGTCGAGAGCGCCGACGTCGCGCGCGCTCTCGGCGTCTCCGGCTGCCGCCAGCGCCTGCGCTGCGGTCGAGGATGGTTGGGGGGAGGTGCTGTTAGGAGTGGTCGTAGTCACGGTCTCTGTGGGAGGCTGTATTGAGCCCCATCTGACACTATATAAGCCTTTGGCTCCAGGTGAGGAATCCGGTTTCCCCCCGGCCAATACGTCTGGCGAAGGTGCCGCGCGGCGCCTAACGTGCCCTGCCAAGGAATCATCATGACCGAGAACTCCATTCTGCAGGTCGGGGACACCGTCCCTGACTTCACCCTGACCACCTACGAGCCCACGACCAAGGGGTTCGGCGAATACAAGCTCAGCGAAGCTATGAAGAACGGCAAGTGGACGATGCTGTTCTTCTATCCCGCTGACTACACCTTCGTTTGAAGCACCGAGTTCGCTGCTCTGGCAGAGCAGCAAGACCGGTTCGCGAAGATGGGCTGCGAGGTCGTCACCGTCAGCGCCGACACGCAGTTCGTTCACCTCGCGTGGCAGCGCGAGGAGAAAGACCTCGAAGGCGTCAAGTTCCACATGGCCTCCGACCGTAACGGCGACCTCGCCAAGCAATTCGGGGTTTGGAACGGCGGCTTCTGTCTACGGGGGACCTACCTGATCTCCCCCAACGGCATGTTGATGAACAGCGAGGTCAACTTCCTGAACCTCGGCCGCAACATCGACGAGACGATGCGCAAGTTCAAAGCGAACATCTACCTCGGCAAAAAGCCCGACGAGGGCTGCCCGTCGAAGTGGAAGGAAGACGGCGACTCGACGCTCACGCCCGGCCCGGAGATGGTTGGCCGCGTGCACGACGCCCACAACTGACGTGCGCTGCATTTGACCTGCGCTGCATTCGCGGCGCGCTGGTCGCGCGCGTCGGCGTCGGCCGGCGCGCGTGCCGCGAGAGCGACCGACGGGCGCGCGCGCTTCAGCTGCAGCGCGCGGTCACGTTTTCTCTAGCGAGACGGGATCTCCTAGGTCCAGTTCGCAGCGCAGCGGATATCGTGCCGCGATGTTCAAAAGCTGCTCACGAGTCATCGTGGCCGCGTCTGCGCTCGCTGCTGTCGGCCCGTTGGTCGCGCAACAGAAGGGCGCTGCGCCGCCGCCGATTGAGTTTGTCAAAGTCTGGAACGGCGCCCCTGAGTCCTTCGACGAGCTCGAGGGCAAGGTCGTCATCCTGGACTTTGGCGCGACTTGGTGAGGCCCCTGCAAGGCGGCCGTCCCGAAGCTTAACCAACTTCAAGAGAAGTATGGTGAGCGGGGGCTGCTGATCATCGGCGTGTCCGATGAGCAAGAAGACAAGATCGAGAAGACCTTTATTGACGGTCTCGGGGCGACGTACCCGATGGCCAAGATCAAGCCGAGCGCGACGGCGGACTACAAGGTGAAGTTCTACCCGAGCTTCTACTGCCTCGCGCCGGACGGCACCGTGCACTCGACGCCGGATGACCGGATGCCGTCCGAGGAGAGCATCGAGAAGCTGCTCGAAGACGTTTCCCTCGCGCCGAAGCTCCCGGACGACGCGCGCTACGCGCCGGTCCGCAAGATGTGGGAGAAGCGCGACTACTCCAAGCTCGACAGCTACCTGCAGCGCATGCTCGGTGCTGACAAGCTCGACGCAGACATGCGCGAGGTGTTTGAAGGCCAGCAAGAGGTCTTGGCGAAGAAAGCCAGCAAGCAGCTCGCACGGGTGCAGTCGCTCGGTGCGGGGCCAGACTTCTTGGCCTCGCGCGCCGCGCTGGAGCGCATCAAAAAGGATTGGAGGGGCTTCGATGCCGCGAAACAGGCGACGGCTGAGTTGAAGCGGTTCAGCAAGGACTCTCAGATCAAGAAGGAGATCGCAGCGAGCAAAGCGCTGGCCAAGCTGGAGGGGAAATACGACCCTTCGCGCATCGCGCAGGCGCGCAAGCTCCAGGACGCGCTCCGCAAGTTCGCGGACAGATACGAAGGCACCTACGCGGGCGAGCAGGCGAAGAAGAAGCTCGGTCGTTGACCGCGCAGCGGCGGGTCAGTGGGCGTAAAGGCGCGCCTGCACCCGCCGCCAGTAGTCGTCTGTAGCACGCTTGCGGTGCCCTTCCGGTCCGCCGTTGTGCGTGCGAGCGATCCGCTCGGCGTCGCCGCGGGCCCACGCGTTTGGCGCGTGGCGACGCATGTAGGCGTGGATCACGCGCTCGGCATAGGACGCCTTGCGGCAATCACGATACGCGCCGTCGAGCTCATCATCGAAGTCGATGGCGTCGCGCCAATAGACGCGGTGGATCTGGTAGGGGCCGATGGCGAGGCCGTCGTCGCCATCGGGGACCTGCGCGTCGGGGAGGTCGCCGCTCTCTACCCACCGGAGCGCGTCGAGGATCTCGCGTCTCGGCCACGTAGATCTGGCAGGGCCGCTGAAGATGTCGGCGGTCCACCAAAGCAGGGCAAGCACGCCGCCAGCGATGGCTGCGCTGTGGCGCCGCCGCCGCAGTTCGCTGCGTCGGCGGCGCCGCTCCACGTCTCGCGTCGACACTGCGGGTCCCTCGGCTCGGGTCATCGTCTAACAACCAAGGCGATGCCTGAGACGACCAGCGCGGCGCCGCCCCAAGCTGCGGCGCCGTGCTCGCCGTCACCCATCAACGCCGCGAAGAGCATCGCCATGACCGGGATCACGTAATTGATCAGGGCGAGCATCGACGCCGGCGCTGTCCGCAGCAGCCAGAAGTAGACGCCGAAGGTGACGGTGGTTCCGAAGACTGCGAGGTACGCGGTCGCCGCCACAGCGCGAGCGGACCACGACACCGCGAGCGGATCCTCTGTCGCGAAGGCCCACGCCAGCAGCAGCGCGGCGCCAAGCAGCATCCCGTTCCTGTTGAGTAAGACAGAACTGGCGTCGCTGCCGTACTTCTTGACGATGGTGGTGCCGAAGGCCGCGATCAGCGGGCTGAGCAGCAGCAACCACGCGTAGCCGACGTTTTGTTCGTCGACGCCGCCGAGGTCGCCTGCGAAGACCACGCAGATCCCCGCAAAAGAGACGGCGAAGCCGAGCCATTGCACGGTGCGCAACCGCTCGCCCAAAAAGCAGGTCGCGCTGGCGGCCATCAAGAGCGGAAAGATCGCCCAAAGGACGGCGGCGATACCGGACGGCACGACGGTCTCGGCGATGTAGAGGACGCCATACCCGATGCTAAAGTTGGTGGCTCCGCAGAGGATCCAGAGCCATGGTTTCGGGGCAGGGGCGCGTTCTCGCGCGCGCAACCACGGGGTCAACGCCGCCATCGCCAAGCCAGCGACCGTGAAGCGAACGGCGCAGGACGTGATCGGCGGCTGGGTCTCTAGGCAGACGCGGATGGCCCACCAAGTGCTGCTCCAGACCGCGCAGAGCACCGCCACCAGCGCGATCGTTGCGTAGCTGCGCTGTGGTCTCTGAGGGGTGGCCGCGTTGTCGGTCACCGACGCGGCGTCCTCTGCACGGGCCTTGGGTCGCGCAGCGCGTGAGGGCTCACTTGGCGTAGTCCGTTTTGAGCTTCAGCTTGCGCAGCTTTGGGGCGATGACGCCGCGACAGTAGCGCTGGCTTGAGTTATTGCGGTAGTAGTCCTGGTGGTAGCCCTCGGCTGGCCAAAACGGCGCGAGCGGCGTGACCTCCGTGACGATCGGGTCCGGCCAGGTGGACGCGATGGCGTTGATCAACGCGAGGGCGGTCCTGCGCTGCGTCTCATCGTGGAAGAAGATGGCTGAGCGGTACTGCGTTCCGACGTCATATCCCTGTCGGTTGAGGGTGGTCGGATCGTGTGAGCGGAAGAACCACTCCAGCAGCGTTTCGTACGAGATGACCGTCGTATCGAACCGCACCTGCACAACCTCTGCGTGGCCCGTCGTGCCTGTGCAGACCTGCTTGTAGGTGGGTGAGGCGACCTCGCCGCCCATGTAGCCAGAGGTGACCGCGGTCACCCCGTCGAGCTGCTCGAGCACGGCCTCTGTGCACCAGAAGCAGCCGCCGCCGAACGTCGCGACCTGTTCGTACGGGTTCTTCCCTGAGAGAGACTTGCCGACGAATGTCAGCGAGCGGGCCAGGTTGTCTCGCATCTTCAAGCTGCTCCAGGCATGCCCGCCCTCCTCGACGGGGTGGAACTCGAACCTGTGTCCCGCGCGCTTCATGGTGAGCGCTAGCTGTTGGTTCGGCTCAAAGAAGCCGTAGTCGTCTTCGGTGCCTGCGTCGAAGTAGACGTGCAGGCCCATCAACTGTTCGGGCGTGCGGCGAGTGGCTAGGCCCATCGGCATCTGCTCGGCCCACTTCTCCGGGTCGATGGGGTCGCCGAGCTGCTCTTTGAGTCCGCCGCGCAGAAACCGCGACACCATGCTCTCAGAATATCCTGCCAGCTCGGTCGGGTCTGCGGGCAGGATCGCGGCCGAGTGGGCCGCTACGGCGCCGAACACGTCGGGGTGACGGAGCGACAGCTTCAACGCGCCGAATCCGCCGGCGCTGACGCCCATGACGGCGCGGCCGCGGCGCTCGCTGCTCAAGCGGTAGCGCGACTCGGCGTGGGCGACGAGGTCTTGGACGAGTAGGTCCTCGATGTCGCCGCCAGCCTCGCCGTTCATGTAGGTCGTTCGGCCGCGGCCGCCCGAGGGACGGAAAACGATCAGCGCGAGCTCGGGGATCTGACCCTCGCCCCGCAGGCGATCGAGCGTCTCGGCGCCGCCGCGGGTTTGGAAGTCGTTGGGCCCACCGAAGCCGGGGCACCAGAGGATCCATGGAAAACGGCGGGGGCTACTGGCCGCGTGGTCGTGAGCTTTGGGCAGGGAGATGTAGTAGCTGGCCTCGCCGCCGCGGGCGTTCTCAGACTCGAAGCTCCAGCTGTCGAAGTAGAAATGCTCCAACTTTGGCGGGCTGGATTCGCGCCGCTGGAATTGGGCCGCGACAGGGGCTGCGATGACAGCGGTCGCGACCGACGCGGCGAGCCAGGAAAAGAGCTTGGTCATGGTGCGATGGGGAGCCTTATAGGAAGGGCGAGGGGCGCCTGGAGAGCGGGCATCCCGCGTCTCTGTTCTGCTACGACACCAAAAGTGTCGGGACAGCCCGAACAATACGGCGCCGGATAGAAAAAGATTCCAAGAGGCCAGCGGATGCTGCGTGCGGTTGGCGCCCGGCAACAAAGGCAGGCAGGGGCGCGGGCGGCGGAGCCTGGCGGGCGTCGGTGTCGCGCTGCGCGCAGCTCTTGGACGCGGCCCTGCGGAAATGCTTGGCGGCGCGGCAAAGTCGTGTCAAATCGACGCCTATGACGATTGTTGCGCGCGTCGCCGGGGCCGTTGCCGGTCCTTGGAGTGGGCGCACGATGCACGCGGGTTGGCGCTGCGTGTTCTCGCTGGCGGTCTGTGGTCGGGATCGCGCGTCGAGCGGCGCGTCGCGCCGGTTGATTGGTTCGACGTGAAATTCGGGCCGTTGCTTGCGCTCGGGGGGCGCTTGCAGCACTGTTCGCGCGTCTGCGATTCTCTGTGTGTCTCTCGATCCAGGCCCTCCTTGGGTAATCGGTGGAGTAGCTGTGTAGAGAACTCGCGCTTTTGCTCCAATGCCGTCTGGTGCCTGCTCCCTTTGACCCAGACGCGCGCATGACTGCTAGAAAGGGAAAGAGATCGTGAGAACCCGATGGGTAAGAGACTGTACGTAGGCAACCTGTCCTTCCAGACAACGGAGGAAGCGTTGCGAGACGCCTTTGCCGCCGATGGGCGAGAGGTCGCAGAGGTCAAAATTATGCTCGAGCGCGACACGGGCCGCAGCCGTGGCTTCGCGTTCGTCGAGATGGCGACCGACGAAGGAGCGCAAAGCGCTATCGAAGCTATGGACGGCGCGGAAGTCGACGGCCGTCCTTTGCGCGTCAATGAAGCACAGCCGCGCCAAGACTTTGGTGGTCGTGGCGGCGGCGGCGGCGGCGGCGGCGGTGGCGGTGGCTACCGTGGCGGCGGCGGCGGTGGCGGCGGTGGCTACCGCGGCGGTGGCGGCGGCGGTGGCGGCGGTGGCTACCGCGGCGGCGGCGGCGGCGGCGGCGGCCGTGGAGGCTACGGCGGCGGTCGTGGTGGTCGCGGCGGCGGCGGCGGTGGCCGTGGCGGCTACGGTGGCGGTCGCGGCGGCGGCGGCTACGACGACGGCGGCGGCGACGAGGGGTAGTCGCCGGGGCGCTACACGCGCCCCGATCTGATCATGCCGCTCGGGTTTCCGAGCGGCGTCCAGGCCGAGCATCCTCGTAATGCGATGATGCCCGCGCCGTGGGAATGGCCCTCGGCAGCAGCGTGCCTCTGTGTGCGCGTCTGTGGCGCAAGCCGATGGCGGCCGGCCCAAACCTAGATTCGGCCTCGCTCCCTTTGACGCTCGCGCTATGTGCCGCGGGCAGAGCGCGGGCCATCCCGCCGCTCAGCCAACGAGGTCTGCGCACCGCGGGGTTTGATGGGGACGGTCGCGGTCCACCATCGTCTGCGTCCTCCGCAGGCTCACCACAGCAGGCTATAGGTGCCTTCAGCGGATTACTGGTGCGGGATGTCGCCTTGATCGACCAGCAGGGTCAGCCCCATGGTGGTGGCGAGGACCACAAATCCGATGATCAGCGCGATGCCGATGGCGACGCCGAAACCGGCGGGAATGAGCTCCTTCGGGTCGATCGGGAGTTGGGGCTTGTCGTCACTCATCGCGGTTTACCA
This sequence comes from Planctomycetota bacterium, assembly GCA_002684655.1. GTDB lineage: Bacteria > Planctomycetota > UBA1135 > UBA1135 > UBA2386. The sequence continues at coordinate 32,891 of NYVR01000052.1, forward strand.
GGATAGCGTCGTATTGAAGAGAACCGCAGGTGGCGGCGATATTTTCACCTCTTTCGGGGCTCGTCGTCTGCCGGGACAGCATCCAGCCCTTCCCAATCTAGCAGAGCGTCGAGCGTCCGTTGGCTGACGGCGTGGTATCGCCGCCGCGCGCGGCGGTAGATGTCCAGGGCGCGCTCCTGCCCCGCTTCGGTCGAGAGAATGGCTTCGTAGAGCGGGACCAGGAACTTTCGCCTGCCGACCGTCAGCAGAAACAGCTCCGCGCGGGCGTCAACCGCTCGGAGACCGCGTTGCGTGGCCAGCACGAGCCACGCGCAGAGGACCTCGCTGTTGCTGCTGCGCGTCAGCGCGAATGCCTCGTCGAGCTGCTGGAGCTGGTCGAGAGAGGGGGATTCCAACTGGCTGAGGAAGCGGAGCCACTGCTGCGTGACCCAACCATCGGTGTCCAGGTCGACCGCGCTGGCTCCCGCTGAGAAGGCGGCGACCGCTCCGTCCACGGCCGCGAAGCGCGCGCTCTGGGGCACGCTGGCGTCGCCGGGGAGGCCCGCTTGCTCGACCCACCGTGTCACGTCAACGGCGGCCGCTGCGGCCGGATTCCGTGACAGCATCTCTCTCTGCAGGAAGTCCAAGAAGGTCTTCGTCGTGACGCTCTGGAAGCTGTGCTGCTCGAACCACAGCCGCAGGAAGCGGTCCATTTCCGCGCGGCCGAACGCCTGCTCGAGCCGCCGCAGGAAGGCAGCGCCCTTGTCGTATGCGACGGCGGTCATCCCGTCATCCGGGTTGCGACCCGTCAGGTCGATGTGCAAGACCTGATCTGGCTCAGGCAGGGTGCGCAGCTCTTGCTGCAGGCCTTGCATGCCCAGCGCGATCTCCATCGCCGCGCGGTCCTGGCCGTAAACGTGCTCCATGATCCGCTGCTCGAGATACACGGTGAAGCCTTCGTTCAGCCAAAAGTCTCGCCACGTCGCGTTGGTCACGAGGTTGCCTGACCAGCTGTGGGCGAGTTCGTGCGCGATCAGCGCGACCAGCGATTTGTCTCCAGCCAGGATGGTCGGCGTCGCAAACGTCATGCAAGGATTCTCCATGCCGCCAAACGGGAAGCTCGGCGGCAAGAACAAGACGTCGTAGCGGCCCCAGCGATACGGGCCGAACAGCTCCTCGCAGGCGACGACCATCCGCTCTAGGTCTTCGAGTTCGGCCGTCGCCTCGTCGACGAGGCTGGGCTCGGCCCAGACTGCGCACCGTCCGCTCACGGGACGCGCCGCGAGGTCACCGCACGCGAGCGCGATCAGGTAGCTGGGTACGGGGCGCGTCATCGAGAAGACCGTGACGTCGTCGCGAACGTCTCGGTGGTCCGCGCTCATCACGGTGCGCAGGTGACGGGGCGCGCGAATCTTCGCCTTCCAGGTGACGCGCACGGCAGGGGAGTCTTGCAGCGGGATCCAGGTGCGGGTCAGGATGGCTTGCCCCTGCGTGAAGAGGAAAGGCTGCAGCTTGCCGTGCGTCTGCTCGGGAGCGAGCCACTGCATGGCTTCCGCCGTCGGAGACGTCGCGTAATCAACGCGCACGCGGGTCGACTCAGGGGCTAGGTCGATCGTCATGGCGCGTCCGAGCCACTTCTCGTCGCGTTCGCCCATGGTGTAATGCAACGGCTCGCCGCGCTGGTCTGTGACCGATTGGATCGCGAGTCCGTCGGTGTCGAGGACGAGCGGCGCGTTTCGGTCGCTGCGTTCGAGGTGATGCACGACATGCCCGGTCGCGACTCGTGCGTCGAAGTCTAGGTCGAGGACGAGCTCAAGGTGGGTCGATCGGACTTGCTCGGGTCGCGCGAAGCTGTGGTCGTCGGGGGCGCCCTGCCAGGGCCGCGAGGCGGGTTCTGGTGTCATACAGGCTGTCAGAAGAGCGGCTGTGACGAGGCTCGGCAACACGCGCATATCACGGTTTGTAGCCGCGTCGACGCGACTTCTCCAGGGCGGCGCCGGTCGCTCGCCAGACCGCAACCTTGCTCGCGGCGCCTGGCCGCGCTCTTATCCATGCCTGTATCGCGTCGTCCATTGATTCACGACAGCAGACATGACCCAAAGCCAAATCCAACTCACCCTCCCAGACGGCTCCGTGCGCGAATATGCAGCGGGCACTACGGGGCTCCAAGTTGCCGCGTCGATCGGCAAGGGGCTGGCCAAGGCTGCCGTGGTCATCGAGTTGGACGGCGAGGTGCGCAGCTTGCAGCTACCGATCGATGCGTCGGCGTCCATCAAGATCCATACGCGCGAGAGCAGCGAGGGGCTGATGGTGCTGCGTCACTCAGCTGCGCACGTCATGGCCGACGCGATCAAGCGGATCCGACCCAACGCCAAGCTCTGGAAGGGGCCGCCGATCGAGGATCCACGCTACGGCTTCTACTACGACATCGACTTCGGTGACGAGCCGATCAGTCAGGATGACTTCGCCGAGATCGAGCGGTTGATGCGCGAGATCATCAAGCAGGACGTGCCGTTCACGCTGTCTACCCTGGAGCGCGCAGAGGCGCGCGCGCTGATGGTCGAGAACGGCGAAACCTACAAGGTGGCCATCATCGATAAGCTCCCCGAGGACGCGACGATCACCTTTTGGACCAACGAACCGTTCGTAGACCTATGCAAGGGGCCGCACGTGCCGTCGACCGGGTCGATCGGCGCCGGCGTCGCGGTGCTGTCGCTCGCGGGCGCCTACTTTGAAGGGGACGCCGGCAACAAGATGCTGACGCGCATCTACGGGCACGCGTTCGCGGACAAAAAGGCGATGGAGGCGCATCGCAAGAACCTAGAGGAGGCGCAGAAACGCGATCACCGTCGGCTCGGCGTAGACCTCGACCTGTTCTCGACCATGGGGGACCTCGGCGCGGGCCTGATCCTGTGGCACCCAAAGGGCGGCTTCGTGCGGCACAAGGTCGAGGAGTTCTGGCGCCACCAGCACCTCGACGGTGGCTACGACTTCGTCAACTCGCCGCACATCGCTAAGCGCGACCTGTGGGCGACCTCGGGTCACCTCGACTTCTACAAAGAGTCCATGTATTCGGGCATCGATATCGACGGCTCCGAATACCTCCTCAAGCCGATGAACTGCCCGTTCCACGTGCAGATCTTCAAGTCGAAGCGCCGCAGTTACCGCGAGCTGCCGTTTCGGTGGGCAGAGCTCGGGACGGTCTACCGCTATGAGAACCAGGGGTCGCTGCACGGACTGCTGCGCGTGCGCGGCTTCACGCAGGACGACGCGCACCTCTTCCTGCGTGAAGACCAGGTTGAGGAAGAGATCACGCGGTGCCTGCACTTTGTCATCGACATGCTGCGGGCTTTCGGCTTCGAGGAGTACGAGATGAACCTGTCGACGCGCCCAGAAAAGAGCGTCGGCGATGACGCGGGCTGGGAGAAGGCGACCAACGCGCTCCGTGTTGCGCTCGAGTCGGTCGGGCTGGGCTATGTGATCGACGAAGGCGGCGGCGCGTTTTACGGGCCGAAGATCGACGTCAAGATTAAGGACAGCTTGGGTCGCACGTGGCAGTGCTCGACCATCCAGTGCGACTTCAGTTTGCCCGAGCGCTTCGACATGAACTACGTCGACGCGGACGGCAACAAGACGCGACCGGTCATGGTCCACCGGGCGCTGCTCGGCTCTATCGAGCGGTTCTTCGGGGTGCTGGTCGAGCACTACGGCGGCGCGTTTCCGGTCTGGCTGGCGCCGACGCAAGCGGTGGTCTTGTCTGTCGGGGAGCGGCACGCTGACGCCGCCGAGGCGCTCGCGCGGCGCTGTAAAGAGCAGCGTCTCCGTGTCGACGCCGACACCAGCGGTTGGAAGATCGGCGCCAAGATCCGCCACCATCTCTGGCAGGAAAAGATTCCGCTCGTAGCTGTGCTTGGCGACAACGAGATCGACGCGGGCACGGTCGCTGTTCGTTCGCGCAAAGACGGCGACCTCGGCACGATGACGATCGAAGAGTTCTCCGAGATGCTGCGCAAGCACGAGCGCGAGCGCTGCTGAGCGCTGCGCGCAAGCGCAACCAGCGCTGGCCTGCCGCTCCCGCTGGACCTGTCGGTGATCGGGATGAGCGGGTGCAGTCAGCTGGTCGATGCGCAGGTGATCGACTTCGTCGCAGGCGCCGGCGGCGCCGCTTCGTGGACCTGGACGTTGCCGAGCCAGCCGAGCTTGTTTGGCGCCGTTTTCTATAACCAAGCGTTCGCGATCGACCCGGCCGCGAACGCCTTTGGCTGGACCGTGACGAACGGCGGCGTTGGCACCGTCGGCTTCTGAGGTGACGGCATCGTAGCGGGGACGATTTCGTTGGCAGGACGGCTGGAATCGACCGCTCGCGCGGTGGGACTTCGATACGGCGTTGCGGTGGAGCCGGGCGCAATTTATCCTCTGGAGTGCACGAAGGCCTTCTGAGCGCCTTCGATGCTCATCGCCCACCTTTTCCAAGGAGATCCACATCCAAGTGCAGCAGTTTAAGAGGCTTCATGCCCAGGCCTGATCCGCGTCGTCGCCCCCCTCAGGATCGAGGCCCGCGTATCAACCATCAGATTCGGATCCGGCAGATCCGCGTCATTGACGAAGAAAACCAACAGCTCGGCGTCTTGGATACGGCCGATGCGTTGGCCCTGGCCGTCCGTAAGGGACTCGACCTCGTAGAAATTGCCCCAAACCAGCGGCCGCCCGTCTGCCGCATCATGGACTACGGCAAGTTCAAGTATGAGGAGAAGAAGAAAGAGCAAGCCAGCCGCCGCAAGCAGCACCAGGTGCAGGTCAAGGAGCTTCGTGTCCGTCCGGGCACCGGAGAGCACGACCTCCAGACCAAGGTGAAGCGCGCGCGCGACTTCCTCGAAGGAGGAGACAAGGTGCTCGTTTGCTGCCTGTTCCGAGGCCGTCAGATGGCGCACAAGGACGTCGGTGAGCAAGTGATCATGGAGGTGGTCAAGCACCTCGCCGACGTCGCCAAGATCGAGGCTCCATTGCGGCAGGAAGGCCGTCGCATGGTCCTCATGCTCGCCAAGAAGTAGGTCCGCGTTCGGCTGTTCCCCAGCGGGCGTGCGCCGCTCCGCTCGTGGCTCAGGCGCTTTCGCGGGGTGGTGGCTCCTGTCGGTCGCCGTCGGGCGTTACCCTCGACACCAGAGATCCCGGTCATGCAAGCTCCCGATTTCGAAGAAGTGTTCGGCCTGAACGCCGCCTATGCGGAGAAGGTCTACGGTGACTATCTTGAGGCGCCGGATTCGGTGCCGGCCGAGTGGCGCAGCTGGTTCGAAGCGGAGCTGCCGCCCGAACAGCGCGCGGTGGCCAAGCCAAAGGCCGCGCCGAAGCCGGTGCCCGCCGCTGTGAAGGCCGAAGACGGCGACGATTTGACGGCCCTCACGGGCGTCGCAGGCAAGATCGTCCGCAACATGTCGGAGAGCCTGAGCGTGCCGACGGCAACGTCGACCCGTGAGGTCGGCGTCAAGGTGCTGGAGGAGAACAGGCACTCCGTCAATCGCCACCAGCTCGGGCAATACATGCCCAAGGTCAGCTTTACCCACTTGATCGGCTGGGCGATGGTCCAGTCGATCCTGCGGGTGCCGTCGATGGCTGCTCAGTATGTCGAGCAGGACGGCAAGCCGTTCCGGCGGCTGGGCAGGTCGCTCAACGTCGGCATCGCTGTGGATCTGCCGGGTAAAGACGGCCGGCGCAGCCTCGTGGTGCCGAACATCAAGGACTGCGCCAACCTCGACTTCGCTGGCTTCTTCGCGGCGTTCAACGATCAGATCCGGAAGTCGCGCTCAGGGAAGCTGACGCCAGACGACTTCGCGGATACGACCTGCACGCTGACAAACCCTGGGACGATCGGCACCGTCAGCTCGCTGCCTCGCTTGATGACGGGCCAGAGCTTCATCATGGCCACGGGGGCCATCACGGTCCCGGGGGCGTTTCAGGGCGCGGCGGCAGAGACGCTGACCGAGCTCGGCGTCGCCCGGGTCATGACCCTCACCAGCACATACGATCACAGGGTCATCCAGGGAGCGGAGTCGGGCCAGTTCCTGGATTGGATGCATAAGCTGTTGCTTGGCGAGGAGGGCTTCTACGACGACATCTTCCGCTCATTGCGGGTCCCGTATCAGCCGGTGCGCAACAGCGTTGACCGACGGCCGCCGCTGGGGTCCAGCCTGCGTGAGTCGGAGAACCTGGAGCGTGCCGCGGGCGTGATGACCTACATCCGCAGCTACCGGGTCAGGGGCCACGTGCTCGCGAAGCTCGATCCGCTGACGTTTGAGCCAAAGGACCAGCCCGAGCTAGATATGGCCAGCTACGGGCTGTCGATCTGGGACAAGGAGCGGACTTTTTACAGCGACGGGGTCACGCCGAAACCCTTCGCGACCCTGCGCGAGATCCAGGAGACGCTGCACCTGACCTACTGTCGCAACGTCGGCGTCGAGTTCATGCATATCGCTGATCAAGAGCCGCGGCAGTGGCTGCGAGAGCGCATGGAGGCCAACCGTAACGAGGAGGAGCTCGACACCGATGCCCAGCTCAGGATCCTCGACAAGCTGGTTGAGGCCGAAGCTTTCGAGCAGTTCCTGCACACGCGCTTCGTCGGCCACAAGCGCTTCTCGTTGGAGGGCGGGGAGACCCTGGTGCCGACGATTGACGCCTTGTTGGATAAGGCCGCAGACCTCGGCGTCTCGCGGGCGGTGATCGGCATGGCGCACCGGGGGCGGCTCAACGTGCTCGCGCACGTCATGAAGAAGCCGCTCACCAAGATCTTTGGCGAGTTCGAAGGGTGGCTAGACCCTTCGATGACCGAGGGGTCGGGAGACGTGAAATATCACCTCGGTGAGTCGGGGGACTACACGACGCGCTCGGGCAAGACCGTCGCGTTGGAGCTCGCGTGCAACCCGAGCCACCTCGAGGCGGTCAACCCCGTCGTGGAGGGTATGGCGCGGGCGCGCCAGGACCAGCTCGTCGGCTCCGTTGAGGTCGAGCAAGATGCCTACGACGCCGTCCTGCCGATCCTCGTGCACGGTGACGCAGCGTTCTCGGGACAGGGGGTCGTCTTCGAGACCCTGCAGATGTCTCAGCTACAGGGATACCGCACCGGCGGAACGATCCACATCGTCGTCAACAACCAGATCGGCTACACGACGTCGCCGCACGATTCGCGCAGCACGCCCTTCTGCACAGACGTCGCCAAGGCGATCCAGGTGCCCATCTTCCACGTCAACGGCGACGACCCTTTGGCCGCGGCTCGGATGATTCGGCTGGCGATGGAATACCGCGCAAAGTTCCACACCGACGTCGTGCTCGACGTCGTCTGCTACCGACGACATGGCCACAACGAGGGCGACGAGCCGAGCTATACGCAGCCGCTGCTCTACGCCGCGATCGAGTCTCACCCAACGGTGCGTACGAGCTACCAGGACTACTTGGTTCGCAAGAAAGTGCTCACGGCAGAGGACGTCGCGACCTACGACGACAAGGTCCAGGCGCGCCTCAAAGAGTCTCTCGACTCAGTGCGCGCGTCCGAACCGCCGGCCGTCGTCCTCGGCGACGCGGCTGCAGAGCAGGAGTGGTCGCCGCCGGCTGACCGGCCCTCCGCAGCGCAGCTGGTCGCGTGGAGCGATCGCATGCTCGACTGGCCGGAGACGTTCACGCCGCACCCCAAGATCAAGGGTGTCCTTGGGCGTCGCGCCGACATGGTCGCCGGCAAGCTGCCGATTGACTTCGCGACCTGCGAGGCCTTGGCGTTCGCGAGCCTCGTGTGTCGCGGTGTCCCTGTGCGGCTCGCGGGCCAAGATTCGGGGCGAGGCACGTTCAGCCAGCGGCACGCCGCGCTCTACGACTTCAAGAACGCCGCTCGGTTCGTGCCCTTGGCCCGCATGGAAGAGCAGCAAGCTGACTTCTGCGCGGTCGACTCGCTGCTGAGCGAAGAGGCTGCGTTGGGCTTCGAATACGGCTACAGCGTCGTCTCGCCAAAGGGGCTGCTGTTGTGGGAGGCGCAGTTCGGCGACTTCGTCAACGGGGCGCAGATCCAGATCGATCAGTTCCTCGCTGCCGGCGACGCCAAGTGGCAGCAACAGTCCTCGGTCGGGTTGCTGCTCCCGCACGGCTATGACGGACAAGGTCCAGAGCACAGCTCCGCCCGTCTGGAGCGCTTCCTGCAGCTGTGCGCTGAGAACAACATGCGCGTCGCGATGCCCTCGTGCGCCGCGAGCTACTACCATCTGCTCCGCGCGCAGGCGTTGGACCCTAACCGCAAGCCGCTCGTGGTGATGACCACGAAGAGCCTGCTGCGCCAAAAGAACGCCGGCTCGTCCCTCGCGGACCTTGTGGATCACCCGTTCCGCGCTGTCCTCGACGACGACTCGGTCACAGACCCCGGACAGGTTCGTCGCGTCGTCGTCTGCTCGGGCAAAGTGTTCTACGACCTACACGCCGCTCGGGGCGACGACCGCTCGGTCGCGCTGGTTCGCGCCGAGCTGCTCTATCCGTGGCCAGCGTCGGCGATGCAGGCGTTGCGCGGTCGCTACCAGGGCGCGGAGTTTGTCTGGTGCCAAGAAGAGCCTGAGAACATGGGTTCGTGGCAGTTCGTCCGAGACCGCTTCGATTGGTCGGACCACGTCTGCCGGCGGGCCGCCGCCAGCCCGGCGACCGGCTCCTTGCAGCGTCACAAGGCTGAGCAGGCCGCGGTCGTCGCCAACGCCGTCTCCAAACACTGATGCGCCGCCTCCTGTTCGTCGCCTCGCTCATCCTCGCAGGGTGCGCGCTGCCGCCCACGGTCGATGACGTCACGGCTGAACTCGCGTGGATGACCCAGCGGTTCCTCGGGAAACTCTCCGACGAGCAGCGCGCGCTCGCGCAGCGCTCGCTCACCGACGGCGAGGCCGTCAAATGGCACTTCGTGCCTGGCCGTTACGCAGGCGTCGAGATGTCGGCGCTCGACCACGGTCAGCGTGAGGCCGCGCACGACGTCTTGCGCACGATGCTAAGCGCGTCCGGCTTCGCCAAGTCCATGGCGATCGTTGACCTCGAGCGGGTGTTGTTCGAGCGGGACTCCCGACCCGGTAAGCCCGCGTCGCACCGCGATCCAGGCCGCTACGCCCTGTTGATCTGTGGCGATCCTGGCGCCGACGACTTCTCGGTGCGGTTCCAGGGACACCATCTCTCACTTCGCATGATGGTGATCGGCGGCGTGCTCGTGGCGCACACGCCGCACTTCCTCGGGACCAACCCGCACCGTGTCCCTGCGCGATGGGCGCGCACAGCGCCTCTGGGGCGCGAAGAGGACCTCGCCCGTGAACTCCTCGCGATGCTCACGCCGGCGCAGCTGGCGACCGCTGTGTTCGACGACGTGGCGCCGAACGACGTGCTGCTGGGCCCCGGCAAGGCGCCGACGGCGATCGGGCCGCGGCAGGGCTTGGCTTGGGGTGACATGCTTGACGACCAGCGGGAGAAGCTCTGGGAGCTCTTGGAGCTGCACGTCGGCGCGCTGCGCGGCCCGATAGCCGCCCAGGAGCTGTCGCGGATCCGGGCGCGCGATATGGACTCGTTAGTGTTCGGCTGGGCGGGCTCGACGGAAGAGGGCAAAGGCCACTACTACCGGATCCACGGCGAGCGCTTCGCGGTCGAATACGACTGCACGCAGAACAACGCAGACCACGTGCATGTGGTCTGGCGCGATTTCGATCGGGACATGGGCGGAGATGTCCTCCGCGACCACCTGCGCGCGCACCACGGCTCCTAATCGCGGCGATCAGCCCGCGGCAGTCTCTCGCAACACCTCTTCGGCCGCGTTGCGACCAGCCAGCATCGCGCCCTGAATCGACGGCGTGGCGAGGTGGTCGCCGCACACGACGACGCCGTTCTGGGCGCGCTCGAAGCCAGGTCGTGACATAACGGCTCCTGAGGATCTTAGGACCGGGAGGGCGCGCGGCACCGCTGAGTTACGCAGGTGCTGCCATTCGTCGACGGTGTCGCCGAACCAGGCGCGGAGGTCCGCGCGCACCTTGTTGTGCACGTCTTCGCTCGCGTCTCCGAGCACGGTCGCGGAGACGAGGTGGTGTCCAGGAGGCGCATACGAGGCCTGGATGACGCTGGGCACGCACACGTGCAGGGCGGTGCCGCTGCCGGTTCCGTTCAGCAGCAGCAAACGCGGCGTGAACGGCGGCGGTCCTGCGACGGCGAAGTAGACGCATGTCGTGGCGCGGTGCCCAGACGGCGGCGGAGTGCCAGCGAGATCCGCTGCCGCCGAGCCTTCAGTCGCGACGATCACGGCGGCGGCGTCTACGTGGGTGCCGTCTGCTAGGACGACGTGGCGCGCGCGCGCGGTGCGAACCGCCGTCTTCAGCCGGATAGATCCTGGCTTGAGCCCAGCAGCCAGCTGTCTGGGGATCGCGCCGATGCCGTCGCGTGGCAAGGTGGCTGCTCCGGTCGCGAACATGCGGAACAAGAACGCGAAGTAGTCTGCTGGCACCGCGAGGTCGGGGTCGAGCGTGACGCCCTGGAAAAACGGCCGAAAGAATGACGCTTGCAGCGACTCCGAGATGCCCGATCCCTTGAGGATGTCGTTGGCGCTCCCGGTCGCGGGGGGGTGAGACAGCAGCGCTCGGCGAAGCCTGTAAGCGCGGAGCGCGTCTCGCAGGCTGAGGGTTCCTGATAGCAGCGACTGGATCGCGGTCCATGGCTCGCGGAAAGGATCCGCGATCACGCGCACGCCTTTGTTTGTCTGGATTGCGCTGCCGGAGCGGAAGGCTGCGAGCGCCAGCGCGTCGAGGTCGAGACGCGCGCGCACCTCGGAGTAGGAGGTCAATAAGACCTGGAATCCGCGGTCCAACAGGAAGCCGTCTTGCACGTCGGTGGCGATTCTGCCGCCGACGCGGTCATGCTGGTCGAAAACCGTGACGTCTCTGCCGGCTTCGTGGAGGCGAAGCGCACAGCAGAGACCGCTCAGGCCGGCGCCGATGACGATCACCGGTTGTGATGGAGAGGAGGCGGACGGATGCGGCATCACCATGAGTATCGCAGAGGTCCGTGAAGCGGTTGCATACGCGCTGGGCCAACCGGCGAAAGACTGCGCATGACGTCATCATCGCATACGGTCGTCTGGTTTCGTCGCGACCTCCGGATACGCGACCACGCTGCCCTGATCGCGGCGGCGCGGCGAGGTCCTGTGGTGTGTGTCTACTACCTCGATGAAGCGCGGTGGTCGCCGACCTCCGCGATCGCGCGTCAGCTGGCAGGGCCACGCGTAGGCGCTTTTCGGACTCGTTTTTTGATCGAGTCGCTAGCTGCGCTGCGGACCTCACTGCGCGAACTCGGCGCTGATCTGCTGATTCGCTCTGGCGCCCCGTCACAGGGGTTGCCCAGCCTGCTGCGCGAGGTCGGCGCGAGCGCCCTCCACTTTCACGCCGACATCGGCGTCGAAGAAGACCGAGAGACCGCAGCAGTCCGCGACGCCGCTCGGGCTGCAGGCGTGCGCGTGGAGGAGTTCTGGGACCGAACCCTCGTGCCGCCAGAAGACCTGCCGTTCGCGGTCGCGCATACTCCGGAGAGCTTCTCGTCATTCCGCAAGAAGATCGAGCGTGACCGCGCCTACGCGGCGCCGCTGCCAGCGCCGACGCAGCTGACCACGGCGGCGGGGATAGAGCCGGGCGCATTGCCGACGGTGACGCAGCTCGCAGGCGTCGACGCGGACGACCACCCTGACGCTCTCGTGCCCATGCACGGCGGGGAGCCAGAGGCATGGCGTCGGCTGCAGCGGTGGTGTTGGGACGAGGATCGTTTGAAGTCTTACAAGCAGACGCGCAACGGGATGTTGGGCGGGGACTACTCGTCACGCTTCTCCGCATGGCTGGCCCACGGATGTATCTCGGCGCGGTCGATTCAGGCCGAGGTCGATCGCTACGAGCGAGAGCGAACAAAGAACGAGTCCACCTATTGGATGACCTTCGAGCTGCTCTGGAGGGATTACTTCCAGTGGATCACCTGCAAGCACGGCGCGGCCCTCTTTCGGTCGTCAGGGCTGCAAGGGATCCCCGTCCCTTGGGATCATGACGAGTCGCGCTTCGCGCGTTGGAGCGAAGGCCAGACGGGGTTCCCGATCGTGGACGCATGCATGCGGGAACTGTCTGCGACAGGCTTCATGAGCAATCGTGGACGCCAGATCGTCACCAGCTTCCTCACCAAGAACCTCGGCATCGACTGGCGCTGGGGGGCAGAGTGGTTTGAGCGTCTGCTGATCGACCACGACGTGGGGTCGAACTACGGCAACTGGAACTACGGCGCCGGCGTCGGCAACGACAGCCGCGGCTTCCGCTACTTCAACCTCGCGACGCAAGCTGATAAGTACGACCGGCGCGGCGCGCACGCCCAGTATTGGTGTCCGGAGCTGCGCCGGCTGGCGCCTGAATACGTGCACGCGCCTTGGAGTGCCCCCGAGCGCGCGCTGGCTGATGCCGGCGTCGCGATCGGGCGGTCGTATCCGGCGCCCATGGTGGATTTGGAGAAGAGCGCCGCGCGCAACCGGGCCCGCTGGGAGCGGGCGGTGATGGTCTGAGCTGCGGCGCTGTCAGCCTACTTGTCGGCGACAGAACGCCGCGGCGGCGTCGGCCGCGTCATCAAGGTGCTCGGCGTGGGTGTGCCCGCTCTTCTTGCGAGGTTTCAAAGAGTGGTCGCCGTCGGCGAGCCAGTGGAACTGAACGGCCGTCGAGAGTTTATAGGCTGCGACGTCGCCACGGTGGCCGAAGGTGTCGCGTTCGCCCTGCACGATGAGGGTCGGCGTTTGCATCCCTGCTAAGTGCGCCGTGCGCAGCTTCTCGGGATTGCCGGGCGGGTGGAACGGATAGCCGAACACGACCACGCCGGCGCAGTCTACGTCGGGCGCTAGCATCGTCGCGACGCGGCCGCCCATCGACTTCCCGGCGAGGAACACGGGCGCTTGCTGCGCCTCGACTTGCGCTCGGTAGCACGCGATCAGCTTGGGCATACGGTCGGGCCCAGGCCGTCGGCCTTCCCGTCGCGCTTGCATGTATGGGAATTCGAACCGCACAACCCGGAGGCCGCGGCGCGCGAGCGCGTTCGCCATCGATGTCATCCACTCGTGCTCCATGCCGGCGCCCGCCCCGTGGGCGAGCAGCATCGTCGCGAAGCTGTCGGGCGGCGCGTCCACGATGGTGGTCATCAAGCTCTCTCCGTGATGAGGAAGGTGAAGGTGCCCTTGCATACGAGGCGCGCGCCCTGGTGGACGCTGCTCTCGCAAACGGCGACGCGCCGCCCCACGCGGAGCGGCGTCGCCGTCGCGGTCAGCGCCCCTTCTTCGACTCGGGCAGCCGAAAGGAACTGCATCGCGACGTTCGTGCCCGTCATGGTCCGCGACGCGCCCAGGTCGGGCCAGATCACGTAGACCGCGGCGGTGTCCGCCAGCGCGGTGAGCAGTCCGCCTTGCACGACCCCGGCCTCTTGTAGGAACTCAGGCCGCAGCTCTTGTTGAACCACGGCTTCTGACGGAGACCTCCGCACGAGGCGGAGTCCTAGCCAGCGGTTGACCGGCGTTTGCGAGAAGTCCAAGGTGTCCATGGTGTCTGTGCGCGGTCTGCCCTGCGCGGTTCGTAAGCGGCCGTCGGCGACGGGCGTAGGCCGGCGCCAGCGTGCAAGGCAAGCCGAGTCGGCGCCGCCTGGCAAGCCGGCGCTTGAGGATCCTGCCGCAGCGCAGCTTCGCCCGTAGCGCCAATGGTTGGGTCCGGCTTGCGATCCAGGTGCGGACCTCGTCTGTTATCTAAAGCATGGTTCACGATACCCGCGCGCTTGTTCATCGCCTGTCTCGATCACGGTTCGCCGAGGGCGAGGAGGCGACCACGTGAGCGCGCCCCGCGGTATGCACTTCCTCGCTGGCAGCGTCGAGGGCGGTGACGGCGCACCATTCTCCGCGCTCGACCCGATCGGCGGCGCAGAGCTGCAGCCCGTCTATCGAGAAGCGTCCAAAGATCAGGTCGATCGAGCCTGCGTCGCAGCGGCCGCAGCGGCTGATCCGTTCGCGGCTACGCCGCCGGCGACCAGGGCGGCGCTGCTGCGTGACATCGCCGATGGTCTGCAAGGCCTCGGGGACGCGCTCGTTGAGCGCGTCCAAGCTGAGACAGCGTTGCCTGCGGCGCGCGTCGAAGGCGAGCGCGCGCGCACTATCATGCAGCTCAATCAGTTCGCGGACCTTGTCGAGGACGGCTCTTGGGTCGACGCGCGGATCGATCACGCAGATCCCGATCGTCAGCCGATGCCAAAGCCCGACTTGCGCAGGATGCACCTGCCGCTCGGTCCGGTCGCGGTCTTCGGCGCGAGCAACTTTCCGTTGGCCTACTCGGTCGCGGGCGGCGATACGGCGCCTGCGCTCGCGGCGGGATGTCCTGTCATCGTGAAGGGGCACCCCGCACACCCTGGCACCAGCGAGATGGTCGGCGGTGTGATCCAAGCAGCGGTCGCCAAGAACGGCCTGCCGGCTGGCACTTTCTCGCTGCTGCACGGGCGCCTGCACGAGACCGGCGAGGCCTTGGTCTCGCATGAAGCTGTCAAGGCGGTCGGGTTCACAGGATCTCACGGCGGCGGGCGGGCGCTGTGCGACATCGCGGCGGCGCGTAGAGAGCCGATTCCGGTGTTCGCCGAGATGGGGTCGGCGAACCCCGTCGTGGTCTTGCCCAACGCGCTGCGTCAGCGCGGCGCCGCGGTCGCGGCGCAGTTGGCGGCGTCGGCGCTGCTTGCGCAGGGGCAATTCTGCACGAGCCCTGGCATGGTCGTTTGGTTAGACGGAGAGGGCAGCGAAGCGTTCTCGGCGACGCTGCGCGAGCAGCTGACGGGCGCCGCGCCCGGCCCGGCGGTTCACCCGTCGATTCGTCAGGGATACGAGCGCGCGATGGCGGAGCTCACGACCCTGCCCGTCGAACTGTCTGCGGCCGCGGACCGCGCCGTCAACAGCAGCGACGTATGCCCGGCATTGCTGCAGGCGACGCCGCAGGCCTTCTTGCAGAACGCGCGCCTGCGCACCGAGATCTATGGGCCGGCGGTGTTGGCGGTGGTGTGCGAGGATGCCGCGCAGCTGCAGCAGGTCCTCGCCGCGCTGGACGGGCACTTAACCGCGACCGTGCACGGCGATGGTGCCGACTTCGTCGAGCACGCCGCCGCTGTCGCGGCGCTGCGTAGCCGCGCGGGGCGCTTGATCGCCAACGGCGTTCCGACAGGCGTTGAGGTCTCTTCGGCCATGGTCCACGGGGGGCCATATCCTGCCGCCTCTGACGCGCGGTTCAGCGCGGTGGGCGTTACATCGATTCTCCGCTGGGTCCGGCCGGCCTGCTGGCAGGACTGGCCGCAGGATCAGCTGCCGGTCGAGCTTCAGGACGACAACCCGCGCGGGATCTCGCGCTTGGTGAACGGCGAACCGGGATAACCGGCCGACGCTGCGCCGATCCGCTGCGCTGCCTCTGGTCGGCCTCGCGCTCTCAGCCGCCCAGCATTTGGGTCCACATGCGCGCGTGCTGGCCGAGGCCCGCGCGCCCGTGGCCGCCGAGCATGTTCTTGTGGTGACCAGGGCTGTACCACCACGCTCGGATCGCGCCCTCCCCGGTGCTCTGGCCGGCTGCGATGTTCTCGGCCCCGGCGCTGGTGCCGAAGTTGGCGGCGCGCTGGCCGAAGCGCTGCTTGCCCTGCACGGGAGAGGTGTGCGAGAAGAAGCCTAGGTTCGCCATGTCTTTGCTGTGGTCGCGCGCAGCGTCCGACAGCTTGGGGTCATTGCGTAGTAGCTTGAGGCCGAGCAAGTAGCGCAGGCGGTTGAGTTCTAGTGTGCCCAGATATTCCTGCCGCGGCGTGGTGCTCTTCAGGTCGTGATTCGTCTGCAGCGCCTGTCGGTCGCTGCCGCTCATCGACAGTCCCGCGAACGTGGCGAACGCGATCGCGGCGTCGATTTGATCCTCGTCGCCCGGGCCGCGAGGCATTGGCAGCTTGGCGAAGTGCTTTTGGGCGTCGGAGTGGAGCTCCAAGCCCGCGGTTGCCGAGGCGTAGATGCGAAACCAGTCACGGAGCTCGCCGTGAGCCACCCGCAGGTCGGTGAGCTTGAGGTCCAGCTGCTCGTCCGCGCGGATGATGTCGGCGAAGTCAGGCATCAGCAGGCCGCGCAGCTGTTCGATCCGCGGGTCGATCTCGCGCTGGATCGCTGCTTTGGTCAGGTCCGGCCCGCGCGTGACCGCCAGCGACTCCGACCGCAGCGTCGCGACGGCGCGCGCACCCTCGCGGCCTAAGAGCGCCTTCTGCGCCTTCTTGGCGACCGACTCGAAGGTCTTCAAGACCTTGGCGGCTCGCTTGTCGTAGACCTTCTCGCGGTTGAGGAACTGTTTCCGCAGGGCGGCAGACGCTTGGATGCGGAACCGCGTTGGCCGGGTGACCAGTTCGGTCACGATCGCCTCTGCCTTCTCGACGCTGAGTCGGCGTGCCTTCAGCTGGATCACGAGCGAGGCGGCCGGCTTCGGCGCAGGCGGGGCGTCTTGGGCTGCTGCTCCTGCATTCAGCAGGAGCGCAGCGCTCAACAGGCGGGCGTAGACCATGCAGGCAGAGCGGCGGGGGTGGATCGCGGGGCGAGATTCTAACGCAGCGCCGAGCGTATGGCAGGGGGATGGCCGCGGCGGTCTTAGAGCTTCCAGCGCTTGTTCTTGTTTTGCCAACGCTGCCACTCCATGAACTTTCGCAGGGTCACGCCGGTCAGCTTCTGGAGGGTGGCGACCCACTTCCCCTGGCAGGCTCCGAGGGTCTGCTGAGCGTTCTGCGGGCCGAAATCTTGCGGGCCGTTGGGGTCGTTGCTGACCGGTGCGGTGGCAGCTGAGTGCAGGCTGCCCCACGCCCTGATGATCATTTTTACGATCTCGCGCTTGGTCTGGATCTTGGCCTCTTTGTAGTTGCCCAGCGCTTCGCCGGAGGCTGCCCGCAGCTCGTTGTGGTGTGAGCGCGACGTCACCTCGATGAGGTAGTCGACTTGCTTGATGTCCTCGGTCTTGCCTAGGGAGCGGAGCAGGTGGGCGCGTAGCGACAGGTTGTCCTTGAAGCGCTTATTCTCAACGTACTTCGACAGCTCCTTGGCGCCGTCGGCGCCGTATTTGGCGAGCCCGTTAGCTGCCTCGCGATAGATCAGGTCTTGCCGGCCTTCGCGGACCTTGCCGAGCTTGAAGCAGTCCCCGAGGCCTTTCGCGATCTTCTTCTTGTCCTTGGAGTTCTGTTGCTCAGGCGCCTTGGTGAGCGCCTGGATGAGCCCGATCGCCTGGAAGTCGTCGGTCATCTTGCGGTTCTTGATGTAGCCCTTCAGCTCGGCGACGCGCTTGGGCACCGTCGGGTCGACCGGCGGCTCCGCGGATTTCTGCGCGAGCGCGCTCCCTGAAACGAGGGCAACGACAGCGAACAGCGACGCCACAGGGTAGGTAGGCATGGCGCGATTGTAGTGGATTCGGCGATCGGTTGGTGGCCTGGGATCCACAGATGACCGCGCCCGCGTGTTTTCGCGCCCATGTCCGTTGCATTGGGGTCGTGCGAACCGGTACGACATTGTCAGGCAACGCCTTCATGAATCAGGTACTGGTCACCGGCGGCGCGGGTTTCATCGGCTCGCATCTGGCGCAGCGGCTCCTCAGCGAGGGGCTTCGCGTACGAGTCTTCGACAATCTGGATCCCTTCTACGACCCAGCGATCAAGCACCGCAACCTCGAGCTGTTGTCCGAGCAAGGGGGCGACCGCTTCTCGTTCCTTGAGGGTGACTTGCGAGATTCGGGCGCTTGCAGGCGCGCGGTCGACGGCGCCGACGTGGTGGTGCACCTCGCGGCTCTCGCGGGAGTGCGGCCGTCGCTGAGCGACCCAGCGCGTTATATGGACGTGAACGTCCGGGGGACCCAACTCTTGCTGAACGAGATCTCGGACCCCTCGGTCCGGTTCGTCTTCGGCAGCAGCTCGTCGGTCTACGGCGGCAACAAGCAGGTGCCCTTCGGCGAGGACCAGATCGTCGACCGGCCGGTCTCTCCATACGCCGCGAGCAAGAAGGCCGGCGAAGTGCTCTGCTATACTTGGCACCACCTGAACGGCAACGCGGTCACGTGTCTCCGGTTCTTCACGGTCTACGGACCGCGCCAACGTCCGGAGATGGCGATCCATAAGTTCGCAAGGCTGATCTCTAACGGGGAGTCGATCCCGTTCTTCGGTGACGGCGAATCACGCCGCGATTACACCTACGTCGACGATATCGTCAGCGGGCTGCGGGCGTCGATGGACCGCGACGAAGGCTACGAGATCTTCAACCTCGGGGGCGCGGCCACGACGTCTCTGGCTGAGTTGGTGCAGCACCTCGAGCGCGCCTTGGAGAGGCCCGCTGAGCTAGAGCGACTGCCGGACCAACCCGGCGACGTCCCGGTGACCTACGCGGATGTCCGGCGCGCGGAGCGCGAGCTCGGCTATCGCTCCGAGACCCCCTTGGCCGAGGGCGTGCAAAAGTTCTGTCGCTGGTACCTCGAAGAGAAGCTCGCTGCGAGGTTGCTGTGAGCCAAGCGAACCGCTCGGACAGGGTCCTGGTCACAGGCGGCGCCGGCTTCATCGGGTCGCACGTCTGCGCCAGGCTGTGTAGCGAGGGCCGCGAGGTCGTCGTCTTGGACAACCTCGCGACCGGTGATCGCCGGAATTTGGACGGCCTAGAGGTCTCATTCATTGAAGGTTCGATCGCTAGCGTCGCGGACGTAGCGGCCGCGATGAGGGGCGTCAACAAGGTCGTCCACCTCGCGGCGTTGCCGTCGGTGGCCCGGTCCTTGGAGCAGCCCCTGGACACACACGAGGCCTGCGCGACCGGCACTGTGACCGTGCTGCAAGCCGCCAAGCAAGCGGGCGCGCGTGTCGTGTATGCCGGCAGCAGCTCGGCATACGGTGACCAGGAGGTGCTCATGAAGCACGAGCAGCTCCGCGAAGATCCGCTGTCGCCCTACGCCGCCGCGAAGCTCGCTGGCGAACTCTACTGTCGCACCTTTGCTCGCGTCTTCGGCCTCGACGTCGTGGTGACGCGGTTTTTCAACGTGTTCGGGCCCCGGCAGCCCGCCGGCAGCCCGTACTCCGGGGTGATCGCGGCGTTCTGCCGAAACCTGATCCTCGGTCAACCTGTGCGGATCGACGGCGATGGCGGTCAAGCGCGCGACTTCACCTACGTCGACGACCTCGTCGGGGGGGTCGTCCAGTGTCTGGACGCAGACAGCAGCGGGTGCCAAACGGTCAACCTCGCGTACGGGGACTCGGTCACCGTCAACGACGTCTACCAGCAGCTCTTGGTCTTCGTGCGCGAGCAGCTCCCAGCGGTGGCGACGCCCGCGCCGGTCGTAGCGCCGCCGCGCGCTGGTGACGTGCGGCACTCCCTCGCGAACACGGACGTAGCGAAGGCGCGCTTCGGGTTTGCGCCGACCGTTGGCTTCGCCGAAGGGCTGCGCCGGACGTTCGCCTACTACCTCGCACAGACTCGATCGGAGCACGCAACATGAAGGGTGTCGTCCTCGCCGGTGGCCTCGGGAGCCGTCTCTACCCGCTGACCAAGATCACCAACAAGCACCTGTTGCCGGTGTTCGACAAGCCGATGATCTACTACCCGATCCAGTGCTTGGTGAACGCTGGCATAACGGACATCCTGGTGGTTACGGGTGGGAACTACGCAGGACACTTCTTGCAGCTGCTGCGCAACGGGTCTGATTTCGGCCTTCGACGTCTGGGATATGCCTACCAAGAAGGCGAAGGCGGCATCGCCGACGCGCTCAAGCTCGCTGAGGAGTTCGCCGAGGGGGAGTCGATCTGCGTCGTGCTCGGCGACAACATCATCGAAGGCAACATCAAGAAGGCCGCGGACGACTTCCGAGAACAGGGCGGCGGCGCCAAGATCTTGCTCAAAGAGGTTCATGACCCCGAGCGCTTCGGGGTCGCGACGATCGACGCAGACGGAAAGGTGTTAGAGATCGTCGAGAAGCCTGCGCAGCCGGCGACTAACCTCGCCGTGATCGGCATCTACATGTATGACGCAGACGTCTTTGACATCTGCCGGACGCTGCGACCTTCGGATCGCGGGGAGCTAGAGATCACCGACGTCAACAACGAGTATGTGCGCCGCGGCACGTTGACTAGCCAGAAGCTCGAGGGGTGGTGGACCGACGCTGGCACCTTCGAGTCTCTCTACCGTTCATCTACGCTTGTGCGCGACGCTGGCGCGAACCGTACCGACCTCTAAGAGGCAGATGACCACCAAATGCGATCTGCTGGTCACGGGCGCCGCCGGTCAACTCGGCCGGGCGGTGCTCGCCAGCGCCGAACGGCGCGGGCTGGCGGCGACGGGAGTCGATGTCGACGAGATGCCGCTCGAGGACCGTGACGCCATTCGCCGCGCGATCAGCGAGGCTCGTCCAGGATTCATCGTGCACTGCGGAGCCATCACCAACGTCGACGGCTGCGAAGCGGCGCCGCTCGCCGCCTACCGCGTCAACGGCCTCGCCACCGCGTGGGTCGCTGAAGCCGCGGCTGCTGCGGGCGCTGGCCTAGCCTACGTCAGCACGGACTTCGTCTTTGACGGCGCCGCGGCGGGCACGCCGTATGCGACCGACGCGACGGCGCGGCCGCTGTCGGTCTACGGCGCCAGCAAACGCCTCGGCGAAGAGGCCGTGCTCAGCTACGGGCGAGGCGACTTTTACGTGGTCCGCACCAGCTGGGTCTTCGGACCAGGTGGTAAGAACTTCCCGCGCGCCATCCTCAACCGCGCGCGCGCGGGCCAGCCGCTCAAGGTCGTCACCGATCAGGTGGGGCGGCCTACGATGACCTTTGACCTCGCGGACGCGCTGTTGGACATCGCGAAGATCCGGCCCGCTGCCGGCGTGTATCACGCGGCTAACGAAGGCCACTGCAGCTGGCACCAGTTCGCGGTCGACGTCCTGCGCGTCGCCGGCTTGGCGGTCGACGTGGGCGAGCAGACGGCCGCCGACCTCGACCTGCCAGCGGCGCGGCCGGCTTGGTCGGTGTTGGACACGGCTAAGTTGACGGCCGCTCGCGGCGCGCCGCTCCCGGACTACCTCGACGCCTTGAAGCGGCACGTCGTGCTCGACGAGCCGAACCAGCGCGGCTCCTCATCAGCCGAGGCCGGCCCCGACGCGGGGCTGGGCGGCAAGACCCACTGACCGATCCCCACTCAGGAATCCCAACGTGAGCAAGATCCTCGTGACCGGCGGCGCCGGGTTCATCGGTTCGAATTTTGTCCGCATGATGCTCGCGGAGACGGACCACCAGATCATCAATCTCGACCTGCTCACCTATGCGGGCAACCTCGAGAACCTCAGTGATGTCGAAGGTCGCGCCAACTACGCGTTTGTGCGAGGAGACATCGTCGACGCGCGCGTGATGTCAGCGGTGTTCGCCGAACATCAGCCTGAGGTCGTCGTCCACTTCGCGGCTGAGAGCCACGTGGACAGGTCGGTGCTCGATGCGACGGCGTTCGTGCAGACCAACGTCGTCGGCACGCAGGTGTTGCTGGACCAGAGTCGCCATCACGGCGTTCGTCGGTTCGTGCACGTCAGCACGGACGAGGTCTACGGCTCGCTCGGTGCGACGGGCTTGTTCACTGAGGACACGCCGCTGCAGCCTAATTCGCCGTACTCTTCGTCGAAGGCTGGGAGCGACCTGCTCGTGCGGGCGGCGGTTCATACGCACGATATGGACTGCGTGATCACCCGTTGCTCAAACAACTACGGCCCGTTTCAGTTCCCAGAGAAGTTGATCCCGCTGATGATCGCGAACGCCCGCGAAGACACGCCGCTGCCGGTCTATGGCGACGGTAAGAACGTTCGCGACTGGATCCACGTCGACGATCACTGCCGCGGGATCAGGCGGGCCATGGAGGACGGCGCTACCGGCGAGGTCTACAACTTTGGCGGAGACGCGGAGCGTGAGAACCTGTTCGTCGTCCACGAGATCCTCCGGTTGGTCGGCAAAGGCGAAGACCTGATCCGGTTCGTTACGGACCGGCCTGGTCACGACCGGCGCTACGCCATGGACAGCTCGAAGGCTAAAAGTCAGCTTGGTTGGTCTCCGTCTTTCACCTTCGAGTCAGGGCTCGCACAGACTGTCGAGTGGTACTTGGCGAACCAGCAGTGGTGGGAGCGTGTCCGCAGCGGCGCTTACCAAGACTATTACAGCCGCCAGTACGGCGGGCGCTGAGTCACAAGTCGACGACGACGCCGTCGGACGCGGCCCGCGACATCGCCGCGAGGATCTCGTAGTCGGCGACCGCTTGCTCGCCGGGGACAGGGTAGTCGTCTGTGTCTTGTAGCCACCGCGCGAAGCGGTCGTGGAGCTCCGATCGTGCACGTTGGCTCTCGAGCGCCCCTTCGATGTCGCGGCGCGCGAGGACTTGCTCGGTGCCAGGCGTGTCGTAGTCGAACACGTGCCCGCGGAACGGGCGCTGGCCGAGGAGCCAGATGCGGTCGCCGGCCATGCGAACGCCGCCGTCCGTGCCGTGGATCGCGAACGCCTCTGCGCGCGCCAGCCGACTGGCCGAGAAGGTGCAAGGGACCTCGCCTCGAAGCACCACGGTGGCGACAGCGCCGTCGTCGACCTCGGCGGCGACGGTCCGGCTGGTCTGCGCGGTGACGCGCTGCGCGTGTCGGCCCGTAAGCCACGTCGCCAGGTGGACGTGGGGGCTGCCGAGCGCGATGAACAGGTCCGCCGGCTCGCTGGCGACGTGGCCCCGCAGCAGCCCGTCGTCTGCCGCGATCGCCTGGACGGTCGGGGGAAGCGCGGCCATGAAGTGCTCGACCGAGAAGGGGCGGAAGAGGCGGACTTTGAGGACACCGACCTTCTCCCCTTGGGCGGTCAGGTAGTCCACTGTCTCCTCCACTGTTTTCCC
>NYVR01000053.1 GCA_002684655.1 Planctomycetota bacterium
CGAACAAGACGGACTATCGCCACCGCGTTGTGGTGTCGTGCGTCCCCTCGTTCGAGACCGCGGTGCTCAACGCCGTCCGCAGCATGGACGAGGGTTACGATCCAGAGATCGTCGAAGAGCTCCTCTACCAAATCTGCATCGACGTGAACCCGTCGCTTGAGATCCACCAGGTGAGCATCCCGAGCAGCGAAGACGGACAGCCCGGGACCAACGCGGAGGATCCGTTCCTGTCACGACCCGGCAACGAGCAGGCGCGGCAGTCGTTGTTCCGCCGCGTAACCAGCCTCGAACGGGACCTGCGTCAACAGATCATCGGGCAGGATGAGGCCATCACCTCACTGACCCGCGCCGTGAAGAAGGCCGCGGTTGGCCTGAAGCGTCCGAGCCATCCGGTCGGCACATTCCTGCTCGTCGGTAGAACGGGCACCGGCAAGACCGAGCTCGCCAAGTCGCTGGCCAAGAGCCTGTTTGACGACCCTAGCGCGATGATCCGCGTCGACTGCAGCGAGTATGCGCTGCCGCACGAATACGCGAAGCTCATCGGGTCTCCCCCTGGTTACATCGGCCACAACGAAGGCGGCTTCCTGACCGAAGGCATCAAGAAGAAGCCGACCAGCGTCGTGCTCTTCGACGAGGTCGAGAAGGCGCACAGCAAGGTCCACAACCTGCTCTTGCAGCTGCTCGACGAGGGCATCATCACGGACAGCAAGGGCCAGACCGTTTCGTTCAACCAGGCGCTGATCTTGATGACCAGCAACCTCGGCATCGAAAAGATCGACGCCGTTCGCACGCGGATGGGCTTCTCGGCCGCGCACAAGCGCCAGAGCCTGCACGACATCGACCTGCGCGACGTGACCAACGAAGCGCTCCGCGAGTTCTTCCGTCCCGAGTTCGTCAACCGCATCGACGAAGTCATCATGTTCAACCCGCTCGACGAGAAGGTCTGCCAACGCATCGCCGGCAACATGCTGCGCGAGGTCTCGGACCTGCTCGCCCGCCGCGGAATCAAGGCCACCTTCTCGCCGCAGGTGCGCGTACGACTGGCGAAGGATGGCTTCAGCGAGGAGTTCGGCGCCCGAGAGTTGCGCCGCCTGATCAAGCGCAACATCGAGGACCCGCTGACCGAGCTGATCCTCGACCACGACTTGGGCCAAGGCGCCAAGGTCTCCGTCCGCGTGCGCCACGGGGAGTACACCTTCGCCTGTGAAGAGGCGAAGGCTACGCAGACGGCCTGAGCAGCCTGCCGGCATCGGACCGTATTGGTTGGACCTGAAGGGCCGCTAGCCGTACGGTGCTACGGCCTGCTCCGCAGGCCCTGATCGATGCTACTGCTCGTTCTCGCCGTCACCTTTTCGCTGGTCTTCTCGTTCGTCTGCTCGATCTCCGAGGCGACGCTGCTCAGCGTGGGGCCAGCGCGGGTCGAACAGCTAGCCCAGAGCGGCTCCCGCCTGGGCAAGTTGCTGCAGCGCTTCCGCGCCGAACCCGACCGCCCCATCGCGGCCATCTTGATCGTCAACACGATCAGTAACTCCGGCGGCGCAGCGATCGCGACCGCGCAGTTTACGACCGCGTTTCCAGGCATCTCCGAGGCGTGGTTCGCGGCCTTCTTCGTGATCACGGTGCTAGCGGTCACCGAGATCGTCCCGAAGACCATGGGCGTCGTCTACGCCGACAGCTTGGCGACGCCGATCACCGGGATCGTCCAAGCGATGATCGTGGCCGTTTGGCCGATGCTCTTCCTGACGCGCGCGCTAGCGCGCCTGTTCGCCCGCGCCGAAGACGG
Source organism: Planctomycetota bacterium (assembly GCA_002684655.1). Classification (GTDB taxonomy): domain Bacteria; phylum Planctomycetota; class UBA1135; order UBA1135; family UBA2386. The sequence continues at coordinate 1,784 of NYVR01000053.1, forward strand.
TCCGACGACGTCGCTCGACGAGATCCGCGTGATGGCGACGGCCGGGATGAGCCAGGGTGCGTTCGGAAAGATCACCGGCGAGCTGATCCAGAACGCGACGAGGCTGCGCGACCTGACCGCTAAGGACGTCATGGTCTCGCGCGACCGCGTGACCTACCTCTCTGGGAACCAACCCACCGAGGACAACCTGAAGCGAGTCCACCGCACCGGACACAGCCGCTTCCCTTACACGCCGACAGGAGAGCTCGACGACGTCAAAGGCGTCGTGCTCACCAAACAGCTCTTATTCCACCTACGCGACCACGAAGCGCCTGACTGGGAGTCCCTGCTGGTCGAGCTGCTGATCGTGCCGGAGTCCGCGACGCTCAACAACGTGCTGCGCAAGTTCCAGATCAGCCGTCGCCACATGGCGATCGTCGTTGATGAATACGGGTCGACAGAAGGCATCATCACCCTTGAGGACGTGCTTGAGGAGATCGTCGGCGAGATCGAGGACGAGTCAGACATCCACCCTACCGAGATCGTCGAGCGCGCCGACGGGGCGCTGATGTGTCGCGGCGTCGCCGAGATCGCAGAGGTCTTCGATCGACTGTCGCTCCAAGACGTCGAGACGGAGAGCAAGACCCTCTCAGGGTTCTTGTCGGAACGGCTTGAGCAGGTCCCGAAGGCCGGCGCCTACGTCGACATCGGGGGCTTCCGCTTCGAGGTCACCAAGGCCAACAACCGCCGCGCGGAGCGCGTCCGCGTCACGCGCAAGGCTGACGCCACAGCGCGACCCTGACCATCCCGCGACGCGATCACCACCTTCGCTGCAGGCTGCCCCGCCAAACCTCACGCGTCGCGCCCGGACGCCAACCGCTCAGGCGCGCGCGGCGAAGAACTCATAGACCTGCTCGGCGACCGCCGTTGGAACGCCGGGCGTCGCAAGCAGATCGTCTCGCGACGCCTGCTTCATCCGCGTCAACGAGCCGAAGTGACGCAGCAACGCCTTGCGGCGCGTCGGTCCAACGCCGGGGATGTCGTCCAGCTCGCTGGTGATCTTGCCCCGCTGCTTGCGGTGATAGGTGATCGCGAATCTGTGGGCCTCGTCGCGGATGGCCGCGACCAGCAGCATCTCGGCGGTGTCTTTGCCCAAAGGGATCGGGGTCTCCTGGCCAGGCAGGAAGATCCGCTCGCCGCTCTCAGAGCGGCGGTCGCCGCGACCCTTTAGCCGGCTCTTCGCGAGCCCGCAGAGCCAGATGTCGCTCTCTAAGCCGAGTTCTTCGACCGCTCGCTCGGCGGCGGACAGCTGACCGCGCCCGCCGTCAACGATCAGGAGGTCCGGCAACTCCTCTTCCTCTCGCTCGAGACAGAGCCGCAGGCTGCGTCGGACCGCCTCTTCCATCGCCGAGAAATCGTCGCCGGCGTGCTCCTTGCTGATTTTGAAGCGGCGATACTGACCTTTGTGAGGCTGCCCCTCGCTGAAGCAGACTCGGGAGGCGACCGTGTTGGTGCCCTGCGTCGTCGAAACATCCAAGCAATGGAGCAGCAAGGGTGTGTCCTCAAGATCAAGCAGCCTCGCGAGACGCTCAGCGGCGCGCCGGCGCCGCGCGTCGGCGTCGGCCTCGACCGCGTCCCCGAGCTCCGCGTTCTGCATGGCCAGCGCGAGGTGCTTTCTGCGCTCGCCGCGCTGCGGCACGTGCAGCTCAACGCGCCCGCCGCGCTTCTGCTCGAGCCACTCTCGCAAGATCGCAGGCTCATCTGGGAGCTGCGGTACGAGCAACGCGCGAGGCACGAAGCGGTCTCCTTCGTAGAGCCTCGCCAGCACGTCAGCCAACAGCATGCCGTCAGGCAGCTCGCTCTTGATCGTATGTCGCGTACACTGCTCCAACGCGCCTTCCCTGAACGCTAGGTAAGCGACGGTGACCTCGTCGCCGCGACGGAATACGCCCACAGCGTCCTCGTCGCCGCCGCGCGCGACGACCGACTGCCGCTCAGCCACGCGCTGCAGCGCCGCGATCTGCTCCTTCATCGCTTGCGCCCGTTCAAACTCGAGCCGCTCGGCAGCTTCAGCCATACGCTCCTGCAGGCCTTGCACGAGCGCCCGGATTTCGCCTTGCAGGATCCGAACGGCCGCGTCGAGTTGGTGGTCGTAGTCTTCGCGCGAGACCTCACCGACGCAAGGAGCCGGGCAGCGTCCGATCTGATGTTTGACGCAGGCGCGGGTGCGGTTGCGGAAGACCCCGTCGGTGCAATCGCGCAGCGGCACGACCTTGTGCAGCAGCCGCAGCGTCCGGCGCACAGCCTTGGCGGAGGCAAACGGGCCAAAATACATCGCGCCGTCGTCGCGGCGACGTCGAACGAAGCGGAACCAGGGCCACTCCTCTTTGCGATCAAGACGCAGGAGCAGGAAGGCCTTGTCATCCTTCAGCTTGATGTTGTAGCGCGGCTTGTGCTTCTTGATGACGGTGTTCTCAAGCAGCAGCGCTTCGGTCTCCGTCGCGGTCGCGATGAACTCAACGTCGCGCGCTTCGCGCTCTAAGAACCGCAGCTGGTAGCGTCCGTCACCCCCAGGCGCTAGGTAGCTACGCACCCGCGCGCGCAGATCGGCGGCCTTGCCGGCGTAAAGCACCTTGCCAGCGCCGTCCCGGAACAGATAGACCCCTGGCTCCTTTGGGAATCGGGCCACCTTGTCGCGGATGCTTTGGTCCATACCGGCTCCGCCAAGATGCGACACACAGCGCGCCACGGCAAGCCGCGATACGCGCCGAGGCGCACAGACTAGAGCAACTCCATGTCGGCCTTCTCCAGGCGGTAGACCTCGTCGCGGATCTGCGCCGCCAGTTCGAAGTCGAGGTCCTTTGCGGCCGTTATCATCTGCTGACGCAGCTGCTTGACGTGGCGTACGAGGTCCTGATGGGTCTCAAACTGCCGACGCTGCTCGACCGGCGCGTCCGGCTGCTGGCCCTGCTGCCTGCCGCGGCCCTTCTTGCCCTTGCCCTTTTTCGACCTCTTCCCCTTTCCAGCCCCGCCGTCGTCATCGAGGTCCTCTGACGAGAGGTCGAGCAGCTCGCGCACCGGCTTCACGATCGTACGCGGCACGATGCCTTGCTTTTCGTTGTGCGCGATCTGCTTGACGCGACGTCGCTCCATCTCCCCCATCGCGCCGTCGATGGAGTCGGTGCGCTTGTCCGCGTAGAGGATCACCCGACCGTCGGCATTGCGCGCCGCACGCCCGCACGTCTGGATCAAGGAGGTCTTGCTCCGCAAGTAACCCTCCTTGTCGGCGTCGAGCACGGCGACCAGCGTGACCTCGGGGATGTCGAGACCTTCGCGCAGCAGGTTGATCCCGACCAGCACGTCAAAGACTCCCAAGCGGAGATCACGGATCAGCGCGGTTCGCTCGATTGAGTCGATGTCGCTGTGCAGGTAGCGGACCTTGATGCCGAGGTCCCTTAGATAATCTGTCAGCTCTTCCGCAGACCTCTTGGTCAACGTCGTGATCAACACGCGCTCTTTCTTCTCGGTCCTCAGTCGCACCTCGTCGACGACGTCGTCTACTTGCCCCTTGGCGGGGCGCACCTCTACAGGCGGGTCCACCAGCCCAGTCGGCCGAACCACCAGCTCGACGACGCGCCCGTCGCTACGCTCGATCTCGTGTGCGCCAGGCGTCGCCGAGACGAACAGCACCTGCTGCAACAGCCCTTGGAACTCGTCAAACTTCAGCGGCCGGTTGTCAATGGCGCTTGGCAACCGGAAACCGTGCTCGATCAATGTCTCCTTGCGAGCCCGGTCACCACGGTACATTCCCCCCGCCTGCGGCATCGCGACGTGGGACTCGTCGACGACCATTAGGAAGTCGTCAGGGAAGTAGTGGAGCAAGGTCGCTGCTGGCTGACCCGAGACGCGACCGTCGAAGTGCCGGCTGTAGTTCTCGATGCCGTTACACATCCCGGTTGCGCGCAGCATCTCAAGGTCGTGACGCGTCCGCTGACCAAGCCGCTGCGCCTCAAGTAGCTTTTTCTTTCCCTCCAGCTCGGCGACGCGCTCCTCAAGCTCCTGCTCGATCAGATCGCACGCGCCCTTCGTCTGGTCACCCGTCGCTATGTAATGCGTTGTCGGATAGATCGTGACATCGTCCAGCTCCTGAAGCACCTCGCCGCGCAAGGGGTCGATGGCGAACAGGCCTTCGACCTCGTCACCCCACATCTCGACGCGGATGGCGCGCGCGTCTTCATAAGACGGATAAATCTCGACGACGTCGCCGCGCACGCGAAATCGCCCCGCCTGGAAGTCGTAGTTGTCGCGCACGAACTGGATCGAAGTCAGCTGACGGAGCAGCACGTCGCGGTCGATCGTCATGCCCTTCTGAATCTGGACCGACAGTTCGCGGTAGTTGTCCGGCGAACCGAGGCCGTAGATGCAGCTGATCGACGCGACGATCAAGACGTCGCGGCGATCCATCAGCGATCGCGTCGCCGAGTTGCGCATGCGCTCGATGGACTCGTTGATGAGCGCGTCCTTCTCGATGAAGGTGTCCGTCGTCGGGACGTAGGCCTCAGGCTGGTAGTAGTCGTAATAGCTGACGAAATACTCGACAGCGTTGTCCGGGAAGAAGGCCTTGAACTCCGCGTAGAGCTGAGCAGCGAGGATCTTGTTCGGCGCCAGCACCAGCGCCGGCCGCTGCAGCTTCTCGATCAGCTTAGCCGTCGTGAAGGTCTTGCCCGAACCGGTCACCCCCAGCAAGGTGCTAGCCTTGGCGCCGCCCTGGATCCATCCGGCCAGAGTCTCGATCGCATGCGGCTGGTCGCCAGCAGGCTGCATGTCGCTTTGGAGACGGAAACGCATCCTTTCGGTATGTCGATCTAGATCTAACGGCCGGCGCAAGCAAGACCGAACCCGGAGCGCTTGGCGGCCGTTGATCCCCGGCAGAAACCCAATTACCGTCCACGGCTCGCACGTCATCTCGACCCTCAACCCGAAAGGTCCGCTCGTGGCCCGAAGACGTCCATCTGCATCTCGCCGCAGCGGCTCGGCCCGCACTGGCTCCTCGCGCCGCAGCGCGCGCTCCGCTCCGTCATCTAGAACGCCGCGCGCGCGCACCGACGGCAAGCTCGACGTTCAGTGCCCAGCCTGCGGCGCGGGCTACCGCGTGCCCGCAGACATGCTGGACGAGAAGGTGGAGTGCGCGCAGTGTTACCGCGTCTTCATCCCGAAGGCGGCGGTTGGCCGCCGCGTCCAGAAGCCTGATCACACCAAGACGTACGTCGGCTTCGGGGTCGCGGCAGTGGCGATCATCGTGTTATTCGCGGTCAGCGGCGGATCATCCCCGGAGCCGACCGAGCGCGCGAGCGCGGCAGTGCCCGCGACTCCTCAATACAGCAGGGGCAACCACCCGCGCGCCGCGGCGCTGAGCGCTTGGTCGCAAGCGATGGCCACCAACAACTCGCTGGTGCTCTCTCGCCACTCGGACCTCGCGCGCTTGGCGTCGCAGTTAGGGCTGCCGAGCAGCGACTCTGCGGCCGTCGTCAATGGCCTGATGACGCACGAGTCCACAAAGCTGCTCCGCACCATGCGCTCGTCCGCCGCCCTCGACAGCGACCTCGA
>NYVR01000054.1 GCA_002684655.1 Planctomycetota bacterium
CGGAGCCACTTCCGGTGTGGTCCAGTCGGCTGCGAGGCCAGACCACTTGGCTGAGAGTTCCAGGAAGTTCGGTCAGGTCTTGGGAGAGGTCATGGAGGTGTCCATGGACATGGCTGGCCAGACTCGTATTGAGTCGACCCGTTCCGAGATGGTGATAACGATGCGGAACGTAACAACGTCGTCGTCGACCCTGATGGCTTCTGCCAAGAGCGTCGCCGCCGATCCCAAGAGTGGCCAGGCCAAGAACAACTTGACGGCCGCAGCCATGGGCGTCACTGAGTCCATCAACGACCTCATCAACGTCTACACTTCGGCGTCGCCTGGTCAAAACGAGTGTGACAACGCCGTTAGGGCAATTCAAGCATCGAAGCATGTGCTGGAGAACGCCGGCTATTCTGGGGTCTCAGACATGTCCTACTACGAGTGTTTGGACACGGTTATGGAGAAGTCCAAGGCTCTTGGCGACGGCATGACTGGCATCGCCAACCACGCCAAGAAGTCGGAGCACGAAGAGTTTGGAGACTCTGTCAAGTCGGTCGCTGACGCCATCTGCGGCCTGGTCGAGGCTGCCGCCCAGTCTGCCTACTTGGTGGGTGTGTCGGACCCCTCCTCTGTTACGGGCAGGGCCGGACTCATCGATCAGTCACAGTTCGTCAGAGCTGCCCAGGCCATCAAGCAAGCCTGCCAGGTACTGTGCAACGCCAATTCTGGCCAGCAACAGATCCTGTCTTCCGCCACTGTCATTGCCAAGCACACCAACGTCATCTGCAACTCGTGCCGTCAGGCCTCGTCCGCCACCAACGACCAGTCGGCCAAGCGGACTTTTGTCCAATCGGCCAAAGAGGTGGCCAACGCCACCGCCACCCTGGTCAAAGAGATCAAGAACTTGGACTCCAACTACAACGAGGCCAACCGTGCCACTTGCTCCAATGCCACAAGGCCCCTGATCGAAGCAGTGGACAACTTGTGTCAGTTCGCCGGATCGCCGGAGTTTGCCTCTCTGCCGGCCAAAATATCGCACGAAGGGCGGGAGGCCCAGGCACCAATCCTCGACTCGGGATACTACATCATCGATGGGTCATGCCAGATGATCCAGAGTGCCAAAAGCTTGGCCATCAACCCCAAGGACCCACCCACTTGGCAGGCACTGGCAAACAGTAGCAAAGCCGTCTCCGATTCCATCAAGAAACTCGTCTCCTCCATAAGAGACAAGGCTCCCGGGCAGAGCGAGTGCGACGACGCCATTGACACGCTGACGATGAACATCCGTGATCTGGACTCTGCCTCGCTGGCTGCCATCAACCAAAACTTCACTGCCAGGAAGGATAAGGAGGCCAAGTACTTCACCGAGCAAATGGAAAGCGCTGCCAAACAGATCAACCAGAAGCTGCCCGAGGTCCAGGCTGCCTCCAAGACCGAGGCTGAACGGTTAGGCCATTCAGTCGCTGGCATGGTCAGCTTCTTCGACCCCTTGGTCAACAACGCTATCGGGTTTGCCTCCAACATGGTCAGCTCGAAACAGCAGATTCTGGTGTTGGACCAGACCAAAACTGTTGCTGAGTGCGCCCAGCAGCTGCTGTACGCGGCCAAAGAGAGCGGGGGAAACCCCAAGGCCACCCACGTTCACGCCGACATCGACGAGAGCGCCGAAGCCATGTCCTCGTCCATCTATGACCTGCAAGCCTCGATCAAGAAGCTGGAGCCTCAAATTGGATCCGTGTCAAGGATTGTCAATTGCATCACCGAGGCCATTTTCACCGTCGAGGACTACAGGCCTGGCAGCAGGCAGGGTCAAGACGAAGACTCGACCTTTGTCCTCTTTCAGACCAACATGATGGCTTCGACCAAGGAGATTGCCCGCACCGCCCAGAATATTGTGATCCAGAGCACCAACGAGCCGGACAAGCTGGGTGGCCTGGCAACCAACATCTCCACCCAATACCAGCAGCTTGCCAACGACGCCAAGCGCGCCAGTCTTGGCACTTCTAGCGCCGAGATGGGACAGAGGATCAGGGTCTCCGTCCAGGAGTTGGGACAAGCCACCATCGAGTTAGTCAAAGCCACTGGATCATGCCAGGTTACTCCATCAGACAGTCATGTGTTGAGAAACGTGTCTGAGAACGCTCGGTCGGTGAGCGAAAAGTGTCACCACGTCCTGTCTGCTCTCTCGGCGGCCAACACAAATGTTGGCATCAAGGAACTTGAGGAAGCAGCCAACACGGTCTCGGGGATCCTTGGCGACCTGGACACCACCATCATGTTTGCCACTGCCGGAACCTACAACGCAGACGTCAATGAAGACAACTTTTCAGATCACCGTGAAAAGATACTGACGACGGCTAAGGCTTTGGTTGAAGATACAAAGACGCTGGTGGCAGGCGCCGCCTCGTCGCAGGAGCAGCTAGCCAAGGCGGCTGAAAATGCTGTCACCACCATCGTCCAGCTCAGCGACGTCGTCAAGTCAGGAGCTGCCAGCCTCGGCTCCAACAAGAGCGAGGGACAGGTTCTCCTCCTCAACGCAGTCAAGGACGTGGCCTCCGCTCTCGGTGACCTCATGCAGTCAACCAAGGCCGCCTCGGGCAAGAGCATCCAGGACCCAGCAATGCACCACCTCAAAGACTCGGCCAAGATAATGGTGACGAACGTGACGTCACTGCTGAAGACTGTGAAAGCCGTGGAAGACGAGCACACCCGCGGCACCCGAGCCCTGGAGTCTTCCATCGAAGCCATCGCCCAAGAGATCCGCTCCTTCGACTCGTCCTCGGAGATGCCCAGGGGCAAGGCCGAACCGGAGGAGCTGGTCAGGGCAACCAGGCCCATCACCTTGGCCACCAGCAAGGCCGTCGCAGCTGGCAAGTCACTCAAACAGGAGGACATTATTGTCGCCGCCAACGTAGGCAGAAAAGCTGTCTCGGACATGCTGAAGCTGTGCAAGGCTGCAGCGTACACCTCTGAGAACGTAGAGTGCCAAACTCGAGCTTTGAGGGCTGGTCACGACGTGGCCGTCCAATACCGAGAACTTTTGCAAATGGTCATGCACAACTTGGTCAAGCCTTCTGGCGAGGGCCAAGCCCAGCTGGGCACCATCTCCACTAACATCGCCCAATGCGTGAAAGACCTGGTGGAAGCCGCGCAGAACCTCAAGGACCGGAACTGGGTCGACCCCTCCGACCCCACCATCATTGCCGAGAACGAGCTGCTCAGAGCCGCCCAGTCCATTGAGGCTGCTGCCACCAAGTTGGCCAGTTTACAGCCCAGGACTGAGACCAGGCAGGGACAGGACGTGGACACCAGCATGATGAATTTCGACGAGTTGATCTTGGAAGCTGCCAAGGCTATCGCCAACGCGACCTCTCAACTGATCAAAGCCGCCTCCGCGGCACAGAGGGAGTTGGTCGCCCAAGGAAAAGTCTCCAAGAGCGTTCAAATTTCATCCGAAGACGGACAGTGGTCAAAGGGCTTGGTTTCTGCTGCCCAGGTTGTGGCGGAAGCGACCAAGGAGCTGTGCGACGCAGCCAACGCTCTGGTCAAGGGTCTGGAGTCGGGCGAGAGACTGATCGCAGCGTCCAAGCAAGTAGCCGCCTCCACTGCCCAGTTGGTGATTGCCTGCCAGGTCAAGGCGGACCCTGAGTCCGGCACCATGCGGTCGCTAGAGGGCGCCAGCGTCGCTGTTCGCAAAGCCACAGACAACCTCGTCCAACAGGCCCAGAAAATATTTAAGAAAGACACGCAGAGTCAAGCACATCCTTGGGAGACAGCCACGGGAGTTAGAGGCATGAGTGAGCGCATACGAATCCAAGCGGAGATCGAGAAGAAAAGACGTGAGCTGGCCCAGGCTGAAAAAGCTTACAAAGAATTCAACCAGCTGAAGTACCGCACCGATTCGGACACGGAACAATCTGGGTACGAGTCGAGCGGCTACGATGACACGTTCTTCGGGCGGCAGCAGCGAGGCTACAGCAACGCGTCTCCCTTCAGACCATCCCAAGTGGCCGCCTCCTCCGCACTCTTCTCGTCGCCGGACGTCTCAGCGTCCGAGGCGCCCCAGCACACCATCGAGTCGGGGCCCAGCTTCAACGAGAGCTTGGAGCGGTTCCGGTCGGCGACAGACGGCGAGACGAGTGACGGCGAAGGGCTCCGACCCGCTGCCGCCGCCACCCCATCGTCTTACAAACAGTCCGTCTTTAAGCAGAGCAGTCATCAGCAACAAAAGTACTCTCAGCAGACTCACTCCTCCTCCTTCTCGTCCAGTCAGCACAGGACCACCAAGTCCGTCGAAGAACAACGAACCATTTCCAGCAAGACATACAGAATCGAGTAGAAAATACTTCTATATATGCTTCTTCCGCACACAATATCTCGCTTTGCCATACATCATATGTTATACTGTAGCCACACACATTCATACACATCCGATTAATTTTAACATGACTAACTATCGCACGTTGGTTATCTTACTCATGATGAACCTTTTTTGTATGTTTAACAACCCTTTGGTTATTTTATCATGTGTCCTGAAAGGCTTTCAAAAACCACTATTAACTGGCCCTCTCCCCCTTCCCTCCCACTAAATGATTGTGTATAGTGTAGCACAAGCATATCAAAAAAGTTATCTATGCCACTCCCCCTTGCAATTTGCCATGATATGATGAGAATATCAAAATAATCAAAAAGTTGTTGCCGTTTATAAAATCTGTGTCCTTTAAACAAAAAGTTTTCAAACTTTTTGAGGGACAACCATGGAAGCACAACCATATCAACAACACTTCTTTCTATTTCTTTTTTAAATGTGTCGCACATTTTATGATTTCTTTTGCTCTCTCTACTCATGCGCCTCTTTCGAAGCTTGCAATCTTTTGAACACCACATCACCAATCTTCTTGACTGCTTCTTAACAAACTTCTTCCACGTTTACTCTTCTCTTTCCGAAAGTGACAAAGATACTTTATAATAAAAGCCAACAAAATAATCATCGTTGACCCAAACATATCATTTTTGTTGAGAACAGACAAAATTCCTTTCTCTATACCACATTACACGAGTGTAATCATTGTTGCATATCCTGTTACGTTTTTGTGGCGGTTGGACCTTACGACGAAATTTATTTGTTGTTGAGCCATGGCATTGCAAGAGGATAACAAAAGTCCCCCCCCCCATATATTCCCTTGCCCTCCCCTCCATAATTTGCTTGATAATTATTTCCATAATTTAAAGTTGTGAGTAAGTACTATGTGCGAAGTGAACACACACTTTTAACAGTAGGAGAAGAATCAATAACAAGAACAAAAAAAGCATTAATTTTTTTGACACAAATGCACGTCACGCTATGATTATTCAAAAAGGACTCGAACAAAATTATGTAACATCTAATGATTTCATCATGTGACAAATAAAATGACAAAATTATAATTGACATTTCTGGACGGTTTTTCTTGAGCTGCAAAGTTTCAAAGAACATACAAATATGACAAATATGAAATGCGACATAACATGAACATTACCC
>NYVR01000055.1 GCA_002684655.1 Planctomycetota bacterium
CCCAGCCTCCCCGGGAGGTGGCCCCTCACGATGGGGGGCCCCAGCTCGTTTTGGTGGTCCCCCTTCGCGAGCCTCTGGACCAGCGCCCGCGCCGGACGCTGGTCGAGGTAGAAACCGGTCTTGTGGCCCGCGAACGGCCGCACCATGTGGCGGACGTCGCCCTCAACGATTTCGACCTCTGTCTTACGATCCCCGTGGAGCAGCTCGACATACTCGTCTAGACCTTCGCGCCTTCGCGTCGCGACGTCATTTCGGGCCACCACGGCAGACGCGCCGAGGCGCTCGGCTAGGAACGGCACGATGGCGTCGAGCGAACGCTCCACGAACTCGCTCGTGACCTGCAACACGAGCACGTCGGCGTAACGATCGACCACCAGACCGGGCAGCCAGTCTGCCTCCCCATGCACGAGACGCGCGCCGTGCTCGGCCCCGAGCCGCTCCGCGCGAGCCGCGATCGCCGCGTCCAGACGGACGCGAAAGAAGTCCTCTCGCGCTGGCAAGCCTTCGCGGGCCCAAGGGCCACAGAGCCGCAACGCGAGCTTGTTGCTCGCCGTAAATCCAAGCCCAAGGTCACGACCATGCTCGTCGATGCATCGAACCAGCCTCGCCGGCGCGACTTCGCCCCCTACGAGGTCGTCGCGGTAGAACCAAGGCCTCCCCCGACGCGCGAACCCGCTAGCGCGGGCGTTCAACTGCACCGTCTGTGCCGGTGGAGAGGATGCCGGGGGTGTGCTCACTTCTTCGGAAGATCGATCGCGCATCGCGCCAGCATTTTGTCGAAGCGAACGTCGAGGAACAGGCGCGTGCTTCGCTTGTCTCCGCCCGGCTGGACGTCGCAGTTCAAGTGCTCGAACAAGACGCCGCCGGCGCGGAAGTCTGTTTCGAGGACGATCGCGTCGTCGCCGGGGCGGCTGAAGCCCTTGCCGTCGTGCAGCGTCAAGGTCCACCCTTTCGAGGCCTTGCGCGCGCTGAGCGCATACATACCGGCCTGGACGGCCTTGCCTCCGACGACGAGGTCGCTGTCCGTCTCGAACGTCGCCCCCGCTAGGTGCCAGGCCTCGCCGGCGTCCATCTTGGCAGCGCCTGCGGCGTCAAACGTCACCGTCAGGTGCCGGACAGTGATCTTTGGCCCCTGAGGGATCTCGCAGATCAGCGTCTTGGGGAAGTGCGGGTGCGGCAGCGAGGCGAGCCCCGACGGCACAGCGTCGACCGAGGCAGCGAGGGGCAACAGGACGAGCGCGGCTGTGGCCGCGAGCGGGGAGTTGAGGCGTCGCATGGCTCGGTATTGTGCACCCCCGCGCTGCGCAGGACGACGGCGAACTCACGGGATCCAATTCCCGCGTGTCGCTTCGGCGGGATAGCCGCTACCGTGGGGCGATGCCATCGCCTCCTCCCCAGCGCCGCTTCGCCGTGCTGATCGACGCCGACAACGTCTCGGCAAAGGCCCTTGAGGGCCTACTCGCCGAGGTCGCCAACTACGGCACGGCCATGGTCAAGCGGATCTACGGCGACTGGACGACGCCGTCGCTAAACTCCTGGAAGCCGATGCTCCTTGAGCACGCGATCCAGCCGATCCAGCAGTTCCGTTACACGACCGGCAAGAACGCGACCGACAGCGCGCTGATCATCGACGCCATGGACCTGCTCTACGAGGGTAAGCTGGACGGCTTCTGCCTCGTCAGCAGCGACAGCGACTTCACCCGCCTCGCATCCAGGATCCGCGAAGAAGGGCTCATGGTGATCGGATTCGGCGAGCGCAAGACCCCGCGGGCCTTCGTCACGGCGTGCGACCGTTTCGTGCACACCGACATCCTGCGCGGCGCCAGGCGCGCGAGCGCCGACGACGACGACGACCCCCGCAGCCGCGGCGAGACGCTGCCGATCGACACCCAGCTGCTCGACCTGCTGCGCTGGGCCGTCGAGCGCAGCGACGATGAGGAAGGCTGGGCCGATCTGGGCACCGTCGGCGCCAAAGTGATGGCCCAGCAGCCGGACTTCGACGCGCGCAGCTACGGGCACGGCAAGCTCTCCAGCCTGGTCGAGGCGACCGAGGCGTTCGACATCGAACGAGAGACCAGCAAGAACGGCCGCGTCGACATCCTCATCCGCAGCAAGCCGCAAAAGAAGCGCCGGACGCGGGCGCGCCGCTGACGCAGCCAAGAACCACGCCGATGTTGTGGCAGACCCCGCGCAGCGCAGGCGCGGGTCTGCTAAGATGTTCGCCTTGCTCTGCTCCGGAGACGCATACGTAGCGCGGGTCCGCAGCAGCGACGACCACCGATGAACGCCTACGACAGCTACTTAGCAGAGATCGCTGAACGAGCGGAGACTGGCCTCCACCCCAAACCCATCGATGGGGCAGAGCTGGTAGAGCAAATCATCGCGATCATCCAAGAATCGTCGCACCCGCACCGAGACCAAGCGCTCGAGTTCTTCACCTACAACACCCTGCCGGGCACCACGAGCGCCGCAGGGGTCAAAGCCAGCTTCCTCAAGCAGGTCATCAACGACGAAGTCGCGGTCGCGGAGATCAGCAAGGAGTCGGCGTTCAATCAGCTCTCGCATATGAAGGGCGGCCCGTCTATCGAGGTCCTGCTCGACCTTGCGCTGGGCGAAGACGAGGACATCGCCGCGCGCGCCGCGGCGGTGCTCAAGACCCAGGTGTTCCTCTACGAAGCGGACACCGAACGGCTCACGCGTGCGCACGCTGCGGGCAACGAGATCGCGACAGAGGTCCTCAAGAGCTACGCCGCCGCAGAGTTCTTCACCAAGCTGCCCGACGTCCCCAAAACCATCGAGCTGGTGACGTATGTCGCCGGCATCGGCGACATCTCGACCGACCTGCTCTCGCCCGGAAGCGAGGCGCACTCCCGCTCCGATCGCGAGCTCCACGGCAGGAGCTTGATCAGCCCGAAGGCCCAGCAAGAGCTCGTCGAACTGCAGCAGCAGCACCCCGATAGGCGGGTCATGCTCGTCGCCGAAAAGGGCACCATGGGCGTCGGCTCGTCGCGCATGTCCGGCGTCAACAACGTCGCGCTCTGGATCGGCAGGCAGGCAAGCCCTTACGTGCCGTTCATCAACATCGCGCCGGTTGTCGCGGGGACCAACGGCATCTCCCCGATCTTCCTTACGACAGTCGGCGTCACCGGAGGTATCGGCCTAGACCTGAAGAACTGGATCAAGAAGACGGACGACGACGGCGAAGTCGTCATGAACGAAGAGGGCGAGCCTGTCCTTGAGCAGGTCTACACGATCGACACAGGCACGCTGCTGACGATCAACACCGAGGAGATGAAGCTCTACAAGGACGGCGAGCCGCTTATCGACGTCAGCAGCGCGTTCACGCCGCAGAAGGTGGAGTTCATGCGAGCCGGCGGCTCCTACGCCATCGTGTTCGGCAAGAAGCTACAGACCTTCGCGGCCAAGACGCTGGGCGTCGAGGCGCCAGCCGTGTTCGCGCCTTCCAAGGAGATCTCACACGAGGGTCAGGGGCTAACAGCCGTCGAGAAGATCTTCAACGCGAACGCTGTTGGCACGACCCCGGGCAAGACCCTGCACGCCGGCTCTGACGTCCGCGTCGAGGTCGACATCGTCGGCTCACAAGACACCACTGGCCTGATGACGTCTCAGGAGTTGGAGATGATGGCCGCGACGGTGATCTCGCCGATCGTCGACGCGGCGTACCAGTCCGGCTGTCACACTGCCTCCGTGTGGGACAAGAAGGCGCAGGTAAATATCCCCAAGCTGATGAAGTTCATGAACGACTTCGGCTTGATTACGGCGCGCGATCCCGAGGGTGACTACCACTCGATGACGGACGTCATCCACAAGGTGCTGAACGACATCACCGTCGACGATTGGTCGATCATCATCGGCGGCGACTCGCACACCCGCATGTCCAAAGGCGTCGCGTTCGGCGCCGACTCTGGCACCGTCGCGCTCGCCCTCGCGACCGGTGAGGCTTCGATGCCGATCCCTGAATCTGTCAAGGTGACCTTCGAGGGCAGCATGAAGCCCTACATGGACTTCCGCGACGTCGTGCACGCCACCCAGGCGCAGATGCTCAGGGAGTTCGACGGGGACAACGTCTTCCAAGGACGCGTGATCGAGGTGCACATCGGGACACTGCTCGCCGACCAAGCCTTCACCTTCACCGACTGGACGGCCGAGATGAAGGCCAAGGCCTCGATCTGCATCAGCCAGGACGAGACCCTGATCGCGTCTTTGCAGATCGCGCGAGACCGCATCCAGATCATGATCGACAAGGGTATGGACAACGAGCAGCAGGTCCTTGCACAGCTCGTCGGCCAAGCCAATCAAAGAATCGCGGAGATCCGCTCGGGCGATAAGCCCGCGCTCAAACCCGACGCGGACGCCAAGTACTTCGCAGAGTTCACGGTCAACCTCGACGAGATCAACGAGCCGATGATCGCGGACCCCGACGTTAGCAACGACGACGTGTCGAAGCGCTACACGCACGACACCATCCGCGACCTGACCTACTACCGCGGCGAAAAGAAGGTCGATCTGGGCTTTGTTGGATCATGCATGGTGCACAAGGGCGACATGAAGGTGCTCGCCCGCATGCTCCGCAACCTCGAAGCCATGCACGGCAAGGTCGAGTTCCGCGCCCCGCTGATCGTGGCGCCGCCTACGTACAACATCATCGACGAGTTGAAGAAGGAGGGCGACTGGGAGCCGCTGCAGAAGTATGCCGGCTTCGTCTTCGACGACACGTCTCCGAAGAACGTCGCCCGCACCGAATACGACAACATGCTCTACCTGGAGCGACCTGGCTGCAACCTGTGCATGGGCAACCAAGAGAAGGCGCAGAAAGGCGACACCGTGATGGCCACGTCGACGCGCCTGTTCCAAGGTCGGGTTGTCGGCGACACGCCAAATAAGCTCGGCGAGTCTTTGCTCGCCTCGACGCCGGTCGTCGTGCTGTCCTCGATCCTCGGTCGCACGCCGACGATCGACGAATATAAAGCCGCGGTCCGAGGGATCGACCTTACCAGCTACGCCCCGCCGAGCGAGGCGATGACGGTCGCAGGCTAACGAGCCGGCGACGCGTGACGCGCCGCACCGGCGCTGACTCCCGCAGCCGGCACGCTGCTGCGCGCGACGTTGCTGCCGTCCAAACCGCTGAGCGCCTCGCTGATGGTGACCTGCAGCGCTCGACCGATCAGCCTGTAGGGGCTGACTGGGCTGACCTGATGCTCGGTTCGCTGTCGGTTGCCGTAGACGCGGTCGTGCCAGCGCGGGCGCTCACCGTCGGCGCCTACGGGCCCGAGCACCTCAAGGCGTAAGCCGACCTCGGCAAACGTCATCGATCCCGACACGCCCTCTTGTGCTCCGACGACGAACCGAACGAGGCTGGGGCGCACGACGACCGTCTCCGGCCCGGCGCGGTCGGCGATCGCCGCGAACAGGCGGCTCCCTGTGAGCTGGCGCCGCAGGATCTCGTCAACCATCACCACGACCGGCCGCTCCCAGAAGTCGTCACCGCCGTAGCGGATCGGGAAGCCGCGATCATGGCGTGGCAGCGCGTCGGCGTCCCGCTGGTCGTCGACAGGCGCGACAAACACCTCGACGTCGCCCGGAGCCGCCGTCGCATACGACACGTCGACGTAAAAGAGTTCGTTGGACGCGAGGTCCTGGGTGTAGTCCAGCGTCCCGCATCCCGACAGCGCGATCGCGGCCAGGAGCGCGCCAGCGCGGGACGGCTGGTGTGCAGGTGAAGTCGAGGTCATGACCTCGGTGGCATCGGCAAGATCGCCTCGGCAACTCAAGGCGGGCGTGCCTTTGCCTGACTATCCGCCTCTGAATACGACCAAACGCGTGCCGGTCAGGGCAGATAGAGCTACGCTCGCGGCCTCACCCGACGGAGCTCTGGCGATGACGCAGCACACGGACCGCACGACGCCAAACACCGACTTCGGGCGACCCGCCGGCGGGGTGAGGCAGCAGCTCCACGACGTCATCTTCGGGATCCACACGCCCGCGGGCCGCGGGTTCGACATCGCCTTGATCAGCCTGATCGCGGTCAGCGTGCTGGTGGTGATGGTCGACAGCATCGCCGAGGTGCATCAGGAATACGGCGACCTCCTCGACACGCTCGAGTGGGTCTTCACGGTGGCCTTCACCTTCGAATACGTCGCGCGGCTCTACTGCGTAGAGAAGCCGACGCGGTATGCGCGCAGCTTCTTCGGCGTGGTTGACCTGCTCGCGATCGTGCCGACGTATGTGGCGATGCTCGCGCCCGCCGTCGCGGTCCTCGTCGACGTCCGCGTCCTCCGACTGCTCCGCGTGTTTCGGGTGCTCCGGCTCGGCAAGTTCGTCGCGGAGTTCGGGGCGCTCGCCCGCGCCCTGGCGGCTTCACGGCACAAGATCTTCGTGTTCCTGTTCTTCGTTGTCATCATCGTCTTGATCATCGGCACGCTGATGTACGTGATCGAGGGCGAGCAGAACGGCTTCACCTCGATCCCGATGGGCGTCTACTGGGCGATCACGACGATGACCACGGTGGGGTTCGGCGACGTGACGCCGCAGACCGACGTTGGCCGCTTCATCGCGTCGATCATGATGTTGCTGGGCTGGGGCACCTTGGCGGTGCCGACGGGCATCGTCAGCTCAGAGTTCACGGCAGCGCGGCTCGCGACACCCGCCGCACTCCCCCACTGCGGCGAATGCGGCCACCAAGAAGACGATCCAACCGCGCGCTTCTGCAGGCAGTGCGGCGCGAAGCGCGGAGGCGTGCAGTGAGGAGATCAGCGCACGCCGGAGCGGCGGTGCTGGTCGGGCTGCTGACGTCCTGCCAGACGTCCCCCGACGCCGCGGCCCTGCGCGAGCGACTGTCTGCGCGCCTCGCGCAATTCGACGGCGACGTGGGCGTATACGTTCGCCACTTCGAGCACGACCAGACTGTCGAGATCGCGGCGGACGAGCTGTTTCCGACCGCCAGCATGATCAAGGTCCCGATCCTGGCGGCCCTGCTCCACCGCGTCGACAGCGGGGAGCTCGACTATCACGAAAAGCTGACCTACACCAGCGACCGACTCTACGCAGGCGAAGACCTGCTCGGCTCCTTTGCGTCCGGCGAGCAGGTGACCATCGACAAGCTCGCGTTCCTGATGATCACCACGAGCGACAACACAGCGGCGCTCTGGTGCCAGGAGCTAGCTGGGACCGGTACGGCAGTCAACGCGTGGCTCGAACAACAAGGCTTCCTCCGCACGCGGGTGAACTCGCGAACCCCCGGACGGGAAGCTGCGCGCGCCCGCTATGGGTGGGGACAGACCACCCCCCGCGAAATGTGCGAGCTGTTGGCCCGGGTCCGCGGCCGTCGGCTCGGCTCAGCCGCCGCCAGCGAAGAGATGGCGCGCGCGCTCGGCAGGATCTACTGGGACGGTGAAGCGCTGGCGTCGCTGCCGCCGGATGTCGCGACCATGAGCAAACAGGGCGCGGTCAACGCGTCCCGCAGCGAGGTCGTGTTGGTCCACGCGCCGCATGGCGACTACGCCTTTTGCTGCATCACCAACAGGCAGACGGATCAGTCATGGGGCCACGACAACCAAGGGTTCGTCTTGCTGCGGGACGTTTCGCGGATCATCTGGGAGCACTTTGAACCAGATCGACCATACCGAGCGCCCGAGGGCAGCAAGCGCTACCGCTGAGCTGCGACATCGCGGCAGCGACCCGACCCACGCGACGGCGGCGCGGACGATCAGCTCATCCGATCTAGGATTAGCGGCCGACGTCGGAGCCGCTCCTCCCCGACCGTGAGCGCTGCGCACACGCGCTCGACCGCGCCCGCGGCGTCCGCAGCGGTCGCCGCGTGCACCACCGCGAGCGGTTCACCGCGGACGACGCGGTCACCGAGCACCTTCTCCACGACGACGCCGACCGAGGGGTCGATCACGTCGTGCGCCTGACGTCGACCGCCGCCGAGGTCCACGACCACGCGGCCCAGCGCGAGCGGGTCCACGTCCTCCACGAAGCCGTCACGCTGCGCCTCTACGACGCGCACGTGCGGCGCGCGCGGTAGCCGGTCATGATGATCGACGACGCTCGGGTCGCCGCCTTGTAAGACGAGGTTGTCGCAGAACACCTGTCGCACGACGCCGTCCTCCCACAGCCGCTGCAGCGCGACCCTCGCGCTGTCTACGTCCGCTTCGACCGCGCCGAGGACCAGCATCTCGGCGCCGAGCGCCAGCGTCAGCTCGCGCAGGTCGTCGGGGCAGTCGCCGTCGAGCGCCCTCAGCACCTCGACGACCTCGAGCGCGTTGCCGATCGCGCGCCCGAGCGGATGGTCCATATCCGTCATCAAGGCACGAACCTGCACGCCAGCCGCGGCACCCGTCTCGACCAACCCAGACATCAGGGCCGCAGCGTCGTGCTCGGTCCGCATGAACGAAGCCCGGCCGACCTTGACGTCCATAACGAGGCCGTCGATGCCCTCGGCCAGCTTCTTTGATAAGATCGAACTGGTGATCAACGGGATGCTCTCGACGGTCCCGCTGACGTCTCTGGCGGCATACATCCTCGCGTCTGCAGGCGCGATCTCGGCGCTCGGCGCGAGCATGGCGTAACCGCACTGCTGCAAGACCGCGCCAAAGCGCTCCAAGCCGAGGTCCGTCGAGTAACCAGGCAACGACGCGAGCTTGTCGATCGTGCCGCCAGTGTGCCCTAGCCCCCGGCCGCTGACCATCGGGACGGCCACCCCGGCCGCGGCGACCATCGGCGCTAACAGCAGGCTCACCTTGTCTCCGACGCCCCCGGTCGAGTGCTTGTCGACCTTTCTCTTCGCGACGTGATCGTGGCGCAGCACTCGACCGGAGTCGCGCATGGCCAACGTCAGCGCTGCCGTCTCGGCAGCGGTCATGCCGTTGCAGCAGACCGCCATCAAGAACGCGCCGAGCTGCGTGTCCCCGAGCGAGCCGTCCACGACGCCGGTGACAACATCGGCGATCTCTTCCGCCGAGAGCGCGCCGCCATCACGCTTCTTCTCGATCAGCCTCGCGGGGTGGACGCGCATTAGGGAGCGACCGGGTGCCAGAGCGTCTTGGCCTCCACAAACGGCTCGACCCACGCCAATTGACGCAACTGCTCGACGCGGCCCCACGCCGCTCGCGGCAGATCACAGTAGCGCACACGCTTGACGTTATCCGCCGCAGCGGCGCTCAACGCGGCGTCAGGCGCCCCTCCGATCAACAAGCCGTCGATGTCGCGGTGCTCAGCGAACTGCAGCGCGAGCTCGTCGCGCCTACCACTCAGCAGGTTGATCGCGCCCGCCGGGACGTCGCTCGAAGCGCAGACCTCTCCCAACGCGAGCCCCGCGAACGGTGCTGCCTCGGAAACCAACGCCACCACAGCGTTGCCTCCAGCCAGCACGGGAAGGGCGAGCGCCAGCGTCCCGACGAGCGGCGACTCCGGCGCGGCCAAGACGCCGATTACGCCGGTCGGCTCCACCGTAGTGAAGTTGAAGAACGGTCCTTGCACGGCGTTCTGACTCCCCAGCAGGCTCTCGACCTTGTCGCACAGACCCGCATACCAGACCGTCAAGTCGATCGCGGTCTCCAACTCCCGCTTGGCCGCTGCAGGCGTCGCGCCGCCAAGCCTTAGCTCTTGCAACATCGCGTCTCGGCGGGACTCAAGCATCTCGGCGAGCCGATAGAGGATCTGCCCCCGCAGATACGCGGCGCTACCGCTCCACGTCGCGAGGCCTTTGCGCGCCGCCGGGACCGCGTCTCGGAGGTCCTTGCGAGACGCTCGCGCGACGTTCATCGCGGTGTTTCCCGCTGGTTGGTAGACCCGCCCGGACTCGCTGCGCGGGAACTTACCGCCCACGTAGAGTTTGTACGTCTTGCGCACCGACACGCTCATGCACGTACGGTGCCGTAAGAGCCGCCGGCGAGCAAGCGGAGGGTGCCGAGTTCTTGCCCGCGCAGCCAGGTCGCGCGGGTCGCGGCCGTCCGGCGCGCGGCTAGGCCCCGGCCCCTTGCACGAGGTCGTCCGCGGTATCGGGCTCACCGTCGCTGCCGACGCAGCGGACCTGCCACCCCCCGTCGACGCGGCGAAGGAGGTAGTGACGTCCCCACTCGTCCTTGCCGTCATTGCGACCAGGCAGTCGACCGTCGGGGCGCGCAGCGCGGAGCGTCGCCCAAGTCACCTCGCCCTCGAACGAGGCGGCGTGTTCGACGACGGCCTCGATCAGCTTTTTCAGGTCTCGACGCGCGCGGTAGCGTTTCTGCTTCAGCCCGCGCTCCTGCTTGGGCCAACGCTTCCTTGAGCAGTCCCACGCGAGCACCCACTCCTCGCCAGCGCGCGCCCAGCCGAGGTCTTCGACGAGCCGGTGCTCCATGTGCTCCATATGCGCGGCGCCATAGAAGATGCCAAGGCGCTGCTTGCCGAGGTCCAGCTGCTGCTGGAGCACGCGAAGACACTTCTCATTGCGCCCGTGGATGATGACGGTCGGCTGATCAATGGCAGGATCTCCCCCGATCATCATGCGCGCCATCATCAGGCGCAGCTCCGCGATCCCGCCGCCGCTGCGGAACGCGCCGACTAAGTCGATCTCGCTTTGCTTCGACCCCTCGGCGCGGTCGTTATCCATTGAGCCGATGGAGAAGACCTCTCGGAGCTCGCTAGAATTGGCGGCCTTGATCGCCTGACGCCACTCGACGTCGGTCATGTCGGCGTGCACGAAGTTATCTTGACGATAGTCCATGGCGCCGAACTGGTCGGCGAGCTTCAACCCAGCGCCCATGCCGCCTTGGACCGTCGCGATCCAATGCGTGTTATCGCCGCGCTTCATGTCCGGGTGCGGGCGAATGCTCGGGTCGCCGACCAGCTCGTATAGCAGCGCGTCCAAACCCCGGAAGCGCCGCTGCATCTCCTCGTAGAAGCTGCGGTCGGCGACGTGTACGCAGCCGAAAAGCTGCAGCACCGCGGACCCTTTGCGGTAGGTTGCGACCAGCACCTCTAGGCGGCCGCCGTCGTCATTTTCGACCACGCGCAGAAAAGATCGCCGCGCTGCCGTCGCGTCGGTCTCTGCCTGGCACGGCGTAACCCCAACGAAGAGACTGGCGATCAAGAGGCCTAACATCGAACCGCGTGCAGGAGACATGCGCGAAATATAAACGACGGTCGGCAGAGAATTGGCGCTAGGCCAACAGCCGCCCCAACAGCCTCGAACGCGCCGGTCGTCGCGTCAACCCGGCAGCAAGCCGGCGCCCAACCGCACATAAGCGCGCAGACCCTGCCGCCCGCCTTCCCGGCCAAAGCCGCTCTCTTGGAACCCGCCGAACGGCGAGGCTGCGTCGAACCGGTTGAACGTATTGTTCCAGACGACGCCAGCGCGCATCCGAGCCGCCATCCACAAGATTCGGGCGCCCTTGTCCGTCCAGATCCCTGCGGAGAGACCGTAGCTCGTGTCGTTGGCCTTGGCGACCGCCTCCTCCGGCGTCCGGAACGTCGAGACGCTCAACACCGGGCCGAAGATCTCCTCACGCACGATGCGCTGCGTCTGCGAGACCCCAGTGAACAGGGTCGGCGCGAACCAGTAGCCACCGCGCGGCAGCTCGCATTCAGGCTGATAAAGCGTCGCGCCCTCCTGGACCCCTGCGTCGACCAACTCGCGGATGCGCTGCAGCTGTTCGCGGCTGTGGATCGCGCCCATGTCGGTGTTCTTGTCCAACGGGTCCCCGACGCGAATGCGCCCCATGCGACGCTTAAGCTTGCGGACGAAGACGTCGTGCACGCCTTCCTGCACCAGCAGGCGGGAACCCGCGCAGCACACGTGTCCTTGGTTGAAGAAGATCCCCCGCACGACGCCCTCGACGGCCTGGTCGAGCGCCGCGTCCTCGAACACGAGGTGCGCAGCCTTCCCGCCTAGCTCCAGCGTCAGGTCAACCCCGCGGCCAGCGACCGCGCGCTGGATCTCCTTACCGACCTCGGTGCTCCCGGTGAACGCGACCTTGTCTACGCCTGGGTGGGTGACCAGCGATCGCCCGGTCTTGCCGTCGCCCGTGACGACGTTGACCACGCCCGCGGGCAAGCCGGCCTGCATGAAGACCTCGCACAATCGCAGCGCGGTCAACGGTGAGGTCTCGGCGGGCTTGATGACCACGGTGTTGCCGGCCGCGAGCGCGGGCGCGATCTTCCACGCCGCCATCAGCAGCGGAAAGTTCCACGGGATCACCTGGCCGACGACGCCGACCGGCTGCACGTCCTGGCCCGGGAACAGCATGTCGAGCTTGTCTGCCCAACCGGCGTGATAGAAGAAGTGCTGCGCCGCGAGCGGCACATCGACGTCGCGGGTCTCCTTGATCGGCTTGCCGTTGTCGAGGGTCTCGAGCACGGCGAACTCGCGGGCACGCTCCTGCAGCACCCGCGCGACGCGATACAGATAGCGCGCGCGGTCGTCTCCCGAGAGCCTGCTCCAGCCAGGCAGCGCCTTTTTGGCCGCGGCGACGGCCGCGTCGACGTCTTTGCCTCCGGCGTAGGCGACGTCGCTGAGCTTGCGCCCGTTCGCGGGGTTCATCGTCGCGAAGTACTTGCCCGATCGCGGCCGCGCCCAAGCGCCGCCGACGAACAGCCCGTAGCGCTCGGCGACGTCGACGTGATCGGTCGACTCGGGGGCCGGCGCGTAATCCCAGACACCCCCGAAGGTCAGGTCGGGGCGCTCGCGGCGCCCCTTGCGCTTACCGGTGTTGGCCATGTCAGTCTCTGCTGAAGTCCGTGGGTCGTTGGTAGCGGCCAGTGCGCAGCTTCTCCAGCTGCATCAGCACATCGTTGAGCAAGGAGCTGGCGCCGAACCGGAACCAATCCGGAGACATCCAGCTGTCGCCGCACGTTTCGTTAACGAGCACGAGGTAGCGGAGCGCGTCCTTGGCCGTGCGGATTCCGCCCGCGGCCTTCACGCCGACCATGCGGCCGGTCTCGAGGAAGTGATCCCGCGCCGCCTCCAGCATCAACAGCACGGTCGGCCTGGTGCTGGCGGGCGAGATCTTGCCCGTGCTCGTCTTAATGAAGTCGGCCCCCGCGAGCATCGCCACGTGGCTGGCGCGCCGCACGTTGTCGTAGGTCCCGAGCTCGCCCGTCTCCAGGATCACCTTAAGGTGGGCTTCACCGCACGCGTCCTTGACCGCGCGGATCTCGTCGTAGACGGCGCGGTCGCGCCCCGCGAGGAAGGCGCCGCGGTCAATCACCATGTCGATCTCGCTCGCGCCGGCTTGGACCGCGAGCGCGACCTCGCGCAGCTTGGTCCGTCGGTCGGTCCGCCCCGCGGGAAACCCGGTAGCGACCGAAGCGACCTGCACGCCGGTCCCCGCGACGGCCTGCGCGGCGACTGATACCAGGTCAGGGTAGACGCAAACCGCGGCGCAGCTCGGCACGTCCTCGCGCCGCGGGAGCGGCGTCGCGGCCTTGCTGCACAAGTGCCGGACCTTGCCCGGTGAATCCTGACCCTCCAGGGTCGTTAGGTCGATCATCGCGACAACGAGCTTGAGCCCACGCTCCTTGGCGTGCTTCTTGATCGAGCGCGTCGCCAGGTCCGCCGCGCGCGTCTCCAGCGCGACGGCGTCTACGGGCGGCACCCGGAAGTCAGGCTTGATCGGCGATGAAGACATGCAGATCTCGATCGTGCCGCCTCAAGCGTCCTGAGTCGACACCGGGCCTGCCATTCCCGGCGCCGCGGTCACGCAGGCCCCAGCGGACCATCGAAGGTGAACGGGTCAGGGAGCAGGTCAGCGAGCGACTGCTCGATGACGCGGTCACCGTGCCCGGCCAGCAGCACCCGCATCGACGGCCCGAACTCGGCGAGCACCTGGCGACAGGCGCCGCACGGCCGCGCCGGGTCGTCCAAGTCGGTGACGATGGCGACCGCAGCGACCCGGCGCACGCCTGCTGCGACGGCCGCGCAGACGGCCGCGCGCTCCGCGCAGATGGTCAAGCCGTAGCTGGCGTTCTCGACGTTGCAGCCGACGAAGGTCTGCCCGTCCTCGGACAACACCGCCGCGCCGACGCGGAACTGCGAAGCTGGCGCATACGCGCGGCCCTGAACCGCGCGCGCCGCCGCCACCAGCGCGGCTGTCTGGTCTTTTGTTAGGTTCATCGGGTCGACCTCATCGCCGCGGCTTAAGCCGCGAATAGCGCGGATTGCCAGGGTTGCGCTGCTCATACTCGGGCAGCAAGAAAGCGTCGTCAGGCAAGTCGCGCAGAGACGCGTCGAGACGAGCGACGAGGTCCGGGTCGTCCTGCAGGGCTTGTCCGCGGAGAGCCTCCGCGGTCTGCATCGCCGTGATGCTGAGGCCGTCCACGGCGCTCGCAGCGAGCGGCGCGATCCGGAAGACCTGGAGCAGCTCTGAGAACGTGAGGTCGAGGTCGCCGGCCTGCAGCGCTAGCCGCGCGAGCCCCCCGTGCGCCATCGCCTCATAATGGGCGCCGTCGTTGCTGCCGGCCCGCTCGCGATAAGCCGCGAAGTGCTCAAGCGCCTGGTTGTAGCTTTGGCGCGCTGCGCCGGGTTTCGACCGCCGCCGGTGCTGCTCGGCTGCGACCAGTGAGGCATAACCGGCGAACCACGGCATAGCGGCGGGCCCATCCTC
>NYVR01000056.1 GCA_002684655.1 Planctomycetota bacterium
CCCCCCTCGGCCGCGCGCCCCCGGTTCGCGAGCCAGCCGATGCCGAGCAACGCGGGCGCCAGCAGCAGTACCCGCGTCATTTTCACGATCACGGCCGTGGCTCCCGCTTGTTGGCTAACCGCCTCGCCGGCGCCGACAACGTGCGCGACCTCGTGGACAGACGCCCCGATATAGACGCCGAAGACGTCCTCGCTCATCTCAAACAGCTCGGCGCGGTAAAGGATCGGATAAAGGAACATCGACAGGGTCCCAAACACGACGACCGTGACGACCGCCGCGGCGGTCTGGTGGCTCTTGCCTTTTACGACAGGTTCGGTCGCGATCACCGCGGCCGCACCGCAGATAGCCGCGCCCGAAGCCACCATCCACGCCGTTGCGCGGTCCACCCGAAGGAGCCGGATGCCGACGAACGCGCCGAGACACAGCGTGCCACCGACCATCAGCACGTCCAGGAGCAGCCCCTCCACGCCGAGCTCGGCGACCTGGCTGAACGTGATCTTGAAGCCGTAGAGCACGATCGCCGCGCGCAAGATTCGCTTGGTGCAGAACGTGACGCCGTCACTCAACGACGCCGGCAGCCCACCTGGGGCGCTGTTACCGACCAGCGCGCCGATCACGATCCCGAAGATGAGCGGGCTCAACCGCAGCGACTCCGCGAAGTCGAAGCCAGAGATCAGCCAAGCGGCCGTGGCCAACGCCGCGACGACCGCGACACCCGGAAAGAGAGTGGAGGATTTCATGAGTGCCTATCGGGCGGCGGCAGAGACCGCGGAGGCCGCGAAAACACGCCGCGCCGTCCGCACGACCCCGTCGCTCGCACCAGGCTTCTAGGATATAGCCGCTGAGGCCTGCGTTCCGCACCATTCCGTTGGCGCCCTTTGCGACGTCACCTCTCAGGCCGTGCTGCGCGCGCCGCGCGCAGTCGTGACAGCCTGCGTTCATACGCTGGCGCCCGGGTGATAACGTGCAGAGCCGCGCAGGCTACGATCGACGAGACCTGCGGCGCGCGGTTCGCGCCGCTTGCTGAACTCGATGAAAACGCAACCGCCGATGCCGCAGATCCGACCGTGGCGCTCTGTTTGGCTGCGCGCCTGGCCGCACCGCGAGAGCCTGCGCGGCTGGCTGTTCCCGGCCGTCGTCTTCTTGGTGGGCGTCGCGACCGTCGCGGCGCCGTATTTCGCCTCCAACGCGCTCGCAGCGCGCTATCTGGAGACCGTCTGGGACCCCGCCACGGCCCTCGACGCGTCGATTCCGGCCGTCAACTGGATGATCGTGCCGTATACAGCGTTCTACCTGCTGTTTCCGGCCACCATCCTGGTCGCCCCTCGCGACGACAGGGGCCGCGCCGAACTGGCTGTTGGCCTGCAGGTGCTCTCCGCGGCGACCTGGAGCTGCGTCGCGGTGTTCCTGCTGCTGCCCGCCGAGGTCGACCTCCGCGACCAGCTGACCGCTCACTGGCAAAACACGCCGCCCAGCGCCCTCGAAGCGTCGCTGTTCGCGTTCGTGCACGAGTCCGACGCACCTTGGAACGCGTGGCCGAGCCTGCACATCGTGCACTCGCTCTTGCTGGTCATGATGATGACCCGTTGGATTCGTCGAGACCGCGGGCAACGCACGCTGGCCACGGCGCTGCTCTGCCTGCTGTGGAGTGAGTGGCTGCTTCTGTGCCTCAGCGTGCTCACCACCAAACAGCACTTCATCTTTGACCTCGCCTCGGGACTCGTGGTCGGGCTGGCATTCTGGTGGCGACTGCGCAGCGAGCTCGCGCGGCTGGACGGGCGTGACCCCAGCGCCTGGCTGCGCCCGGCGGGGTAATCGAAGCGCGCTTGGCTGCGGCGCCCCGCGCGCTCGACCGACGCAGCGCGCGACAGCGGACAGACCGGCGGGGCGCGACGCGGCCGGCGACGCCGCCCTCCTCGCCCTATGCCGAGAGGAGCCACGGCAAATTTTCGAAGCGACGCCGTGCGCCAGGCGAGGAACGGCTCTTTGGGGAGTGCGCGCCCATGACACGGCGCTTCGATCCGCCCTAAAGGCAAACCTTCAAACAACCTGAGGCAAACCATGAGAAACAATTCGAACATCCTGATCGCGGCCTTCGCTGTCGGCGCTTTTGCCGCGAGCGCTCCTGCGCAGCGTCTGGCGACGTATGACCCAGCATCACCGCGCGAGCTCGCCTCCAGCGCCTGCCCGCCCGCGGCCGCCTTCATGCGCACCCGCAACCTCGCCACGCGCACGCCGGGGTTCTTGGCCAGCCTCGGCGCGATCGCCGCCGACAACGTCCATCGGGTCCTTTACACGACCACGGGCCGGGTCGCCGACGGTATCGACGCCGTGAGCTTCTCCAACATCGGCACGAGCGGGGGCACGATCACCTACCCCGCGCCGCCGGGCATGAACCAGATCACAGGCATGGTCGTCGACCCGATCTACCCGGCCGGAGGCATCGTGATCGTGACCGACGGCTTCAGCTTGGGCCCCTACGACCTCGCGCTCGGCACCTTCCCGGTGCCTCTCAGCCCCATTCCACTGCCCGCGGGGACGACCGCCACGGGTCTAGACGTCGACGTTTGGAACCATGACCTCGTCGTTGTCCTCAACAACGCCACCATCCTCCGCGTGCCGCTCGGCGGCGGCCCTTGGACGACGCAGCCCGCAACATTTTCCGCGCCGAGCACGGCGACCGGCGTCGCCATCTGTCGCCACATGCCAAGCCAGCCCATGGTTTCGTTCTTCGACGGGACTGTGATGGACCCGGCGACCGGCGCCACGCGACCGTTCCCAAGCGGCTTCCTAGGGCCGCGCCGCCACCGCGGCATGACCTTCTATGCTCGCCCCATCTTCCTTGGCGGCAAAGGCAACGTCTCTCCACCGCAGGTCGATCTGATCGGGAGCTACCAGGCTGGCTCAAATGACTGCCGGGTCCAGGTCGAGAGCTCGCGGATCAGCGTGCTTGCGGTCGACCTGTCCGCGTCGATGACAGGGACCCCAGGGATCCCGATGATCGACGGCATCCTCGTCGGCAACCCTGCGCAAAGCGTCAACCTGCTGTTCGCGCCGGGCCAAAACGAGCTGCCGCTCAACCTCACGAATGTGCCGCACGGCGTCGGAGCGACCGCTCAGGCAGCGGGGCTCGGAAACGGCGTCTTCCACATGTCGGAAGCGCTGTTCTTTCAGACGTGGCGCTGAGGCGCTGGTCGAGCGCCCGACGAGGAGCGATGGGCCGCAGCTTGAAGCGGCGCCCAAGCTCCTCGCGCTTTGCGCCGCCACCTGCGGCGGCGCTGTGCTACAGCTCGCGAGTGATCTCGCGACCGATGATCATGCGCTGGACCTGCGAAGAACCTTCGTAGATCTGCATGACCTTCGCGGCCCGCATCAGGCGCGCGACGGGGTACTCCTCTGAGTAGCCATATCCGCCGTAGACCTGAACGGCGTCGGTCGTGACCTCCATCGCCGTGTCCGCGGCGAACCGCTTGGCGTGCGCGGCGCTCTCGGTGTTGCGGACGCCGCTGTCGGCTTCCCACGCGGTCTTCCAGGTCAAGGCGCGGCTGGCCTCGATCTTGGTCTTCATGTCGGCCAGCATGAACTGGATGGCCTGGTGCTGGTGGAGCAGCTTGCCGAACGTTTTGCGCTCGTTGGCGTATTGAAGCGCGTGCTCGAACGCGGCGCGGCTGATGCCGGTGGCGTGCGCCGCGATCGCAGGGCGGCTGAGGTCGAACGCGGTCATCGCGTTGAACCAGCCCTTGCCTTCGACGCCGCCGACGAGGTTGGCTGCGGGCACCCGGACGTCGTCAAAATTGACGGCGCGCGTGTCGCTCGCGCGCTGCCCCATGTTGACCTCTTTCTTGCCGAGGCTGACGCCGTTCCAGTCCGACTCGACGATGAAGGCGCTCATGCCCTTGTAGCTGGCCTCCTTATCGGTGTAGGCGAGCACAAAGAACCAGTCCGCCTTGCCGGCGCCGGTGATCCACATCTTCGCGCCGTTGAGCACGTATTCGTCGCCGTCCTTGACCGCGGTCGTGGAAATGCTCGCGACGTCGCTGCCGGCCCCCGGCTCGGTGACCGCATACGCGGCGATGCGCGGCGCCTCGACGAGCATGCCCAAATACTTGGACTTCTGCTCTTCGGTGCCGCCGGTGATGATCGGGGCCGCCGTCAGGCCGTTGCTGTAAGAGGCGGTCGCGAAGCCTGGGTCTCCCCAAGCAAGCTCTTCTTGGACGATGACCTCGTCCATCACGCCCATCCCCATGCCGCCGTAGGCCTCGGGGACGTGCAGGTTCATCAAGCCTGCTTCGTGCGCCGCGGCGATCGCGTCCATCGGGTATTCGCTGCTCTGGTCCCACTCCTCGGACTTTGGGCGAATGTGCTCGGCGGCAAAATCATGTGCCAAGTCGCGCAGCATCTGCTGCGTCTCCGTGATGCTAAAACTGACCATATCTGTTTCGGTTGGCTCTCTGGGCCCTTGGGACGATGAGGCCTCTGGCTGGATTGTACGACGTCAGAGGGCGCCGCGCCCCAATCGGAGCGAGACGATCGCTGTGTTATACGGGCGATGCGCCGACGCCGACAAGGCACATGCCGCAGTCGCCGCGGGCCAGAATGTCCTAGGCGGCCGCAGGGTTGCAGATCACGACGGTGACGAAGAGGACCGCGCCGCTAGCAAATGCCCTGTGCGCGATCTGAACCCGTTGGAGCGGTGCGACCCGCCGCGGCCGGCTGGGGCGCGGCCCAGGTCGCTCCCGCGGTCACCGGCGCAGCTGCGCGAAACCCTCACCGTCGACAGCGTCGCCCCGGAACGCCTCGGCCAGCAGCGCCGCGCCTTGGACGACGGCCAGCGTGGGTCGACTAAAATATCGGTTCGCGTCGAAAGCGACGATGGGGCCGTCGAACCACGAGGCCAGCTCAGCTCGCTGCCCGACGTCGCGAGCGAAGTCGAGGTTGTCGGTCAAACCGTAGCCACAGCAAATGACGCCGATCGCATCGGGCTCTGCGGCGCGCACCTCGGACCATGACAGCGCCCGTGAGTGATCGCCGGGCGAACCGATCGCCGAGCGGAAGCCCGCGTGCTCAATCTGCTCAGGCACCCAGTGACCGGGCGAATACGCGGGGTCGATCCACTCCAACATCATCAATTTCCGGCGCGGATCACCGCCCGAAGCGGACGTGCGCTGGAGCGACTCGAGGCCGCCGCGCGCCTGCGTGATCGCCTCCTCGGCTCGACTCGACGTACCCGTGAGAGCTCCGAGGCGGCGCAGGTCCGAGAAAATCCCCTCGATCGAGGTCCCTGTGAGGCTGCAGATCTCGGTGCCAGCGGGCAGGCGGCAGGCGGTGCCCCGTAGGCTGGCTTCGATCGTCTCGGGCGTCACCGCGCAGACGTCACAGATGCCTTGGGTGACGACGAGATCCGGCTCCAGCGAGCGGATGAGGTCTGCGTCGACCTTGTACAGCGGCTCTGCCGCGCGGACCGCTGCCGCGACCACCTCATTGATCTCAAGCTGCGACAACCCCACCGAGATGCGGCTGCTTGTCGCGTGAGGAAGCCCGACCACCGAAGCCGGCGTGTCGCATTCGTGGCTGACTGCGACCAGCGCGCGCTCGAGGCCGAGAACGCCAAGCAGCTCCGTCGCGCTCGGGAGAAGACTAACGATCCGCATCGTGACCTCGATCTGTGTTTAGGTGGTGTCGCGTCTCGCGGCGCGGATGGTCTGCGTCGAGCGCGGTCAACATCGACCACTCACAGCGACCCACCCCTCGCGCACCAGCGCCCGCAGCACCACGGCGCAGCTGGGCCAATCGAGCCCGTCGCCCAGCTCGCCAGCCGTGAACGTAGCGCCGGTCAACAAACGCTGGAGGGTCGCCTTAGCCGCCCCTGGGAACTCGACCTCACGACCGCGGCAGACCACGGCGACGCGCGCGTCACGATCCTC
The DNA here is from genome assembly GCA_002684655.1 of Planctomycetota bacterium. Taxonomy (GTDB): domain Bacteria; phylum Planctomycetota; class UBA1135; order UBA1135; family UBA2386. Next base: position 5,925 of record NYVR01000056.1, read on the forward strand.
CACGCGGCCAGGGAATCCCGGCCGCCACTTCACCTGATCCTCTTCCGCGACGGACGCAGCGAAGCCCGCCTGCCGGAGGTGGTCCACAACGCGCGGCCGGACTTGGTCGGCGAACGCGTCGGCGCGCGCGGTCACGACCGCCGGGAGGTCCATCTCGCCCGCGAGCGTCGCGACCCTGCGCGCCAACTCCGCGCGCAGCGCGTCGGTCTCGCCTGGATC
>NYVR01000057.1 GCA_002684655.1 Planctomycetota bacterium
CGTGAACTGACCAGCGACCAGCCGTTCGCCGGCCTGGTCTTCAAGACGATCAGCGACCCCAACGGAGACTTGACCTTCATGCGGCTCTACACGGGCGAGATGAAGCAAGGCGAGAAGTACTACAACGGCCGCACTCGCCGCTTCGAGCGGATCGGTCGTCTGATGCGCATGCACGCGATCCAGCGCGAGCCGCTGGACGTCGCCAAGGCAGGCGACATCGTCGCGGTCGTCGGCGTCAAGGACGCGATCACCGGCGACACGCTGTCCACCAGAGACAACCCGGTCGTCTACGAAGCGATGACGTTCCCGGAGACGGTCATCAGTATGGCGATCGAGCCGCAGTCGGCCGGCGACCGTGACAAGCTCTCGGCGGTGATCGGCAAGCTGGTGCGCGAGGATCCGACCTTCAAGGCGGTGTCCGACGAGCAGACAGGCGAGATGGTCATCTCCGGCATGGGCGAGCTGCACCTCGAGGTGAAGTGCAACCAGATCAAGAACGACCACAAGATCGGCATCAACGTCGGCAAACCGAAGGTCGCCTACAAGATGACCCTGAAAGGTCCCAAGCAGGTCGAGGCGCGCCACATCAAGCAGTCCGGCGGTTCGGGTCAGTTCGCTGTCGCGCGCCTGAACTTCTCGGTCAAGGACGACGTCGAGTTCCTCGAATACGAGGACAACGTCAAGGGCGGCTCGGTCCCGAGGGAATACATCCCCGCGGTCGGCAACGGCATCGAGCAGGCGGTCAAGGGAGGCGGACGCCTCGGCTTCCCGTTCTGCAAGATCCACGCGGAGCTCTACGACGGGCAGTCCCACGACGTCGACTCAAGCGTGATGGCGTTCGAGGCGGCTGGCGTGCTCGCGTTCCGCATGGCGACAGACGGCAACTCGCTGCTCCTCGAGCCGATCATGCAGATCGAGATCGAGTGCCCTGAAGAGAAGACCGGTGACGTGATCGGTGACCTGTCCTCACGACGCGGCGTGGTCGACGAGATGCTCGCTCGTCCTGGCGGCATTTCTTCGGTGACCGGCAAGGTCCCGCTCAGCGAGATGTTCCAATACTCGACGATGCTGCGCTCGATCACCCAGGGACGCGGCACCTACTCGATGGAGCCGTCGACCTACGAGCCGGTCCCGCCGAACATCGCCGAGAAGGTGCTCGAGGAATACGCGGCCGAGAAGTAGGCCTCGTCAGAGCCGCTTGATGCCCTCGCGCGCGAGGGCCAGCAGCACACATGGCTCGCCGCCCAGCTTCCCCTGGGCGCGCGGGCCATGTTCGTCTCCGGGGGCATACCGCACGAGCTGTCCGGGTGAGTAGACGCCGAACTCGTCCTGGTATCCGCCGCGTAGCACCAGGACATCGGTCTCACCAAGGTGCTTTTGGGGTGGACCGGAGCAGCCCGGCGCCATCGATACCAGCATCAGCGTCCTTCCGCCGGAGCGCTCGGAACCGTAGACGTGAACAGAGATCCCATCGAACTGGGTGGGTTGCCACGGGATCGAGTCGAGGTCCATGGCTCCCGAGGCTATCCTGAACGAGAACCATGCCCAATCCTCGCGAGTCCTGGTCCATCTCCGTTGAGAAGGACTACCTCAAGTTCAGCGCTGCGCACTTCTTGATCTTTCCCGACGGGATCGCAGAGCGGCTCCACGGGCACAATTACAAGGTTTACGTCGACCTGCACACCGAGCTCGATGAGCACGGCCTGGTAGTCAACTTCAAGGAGATCAAGCCGCTCGTCCGGCAACTCTGCGACGAGCTAGACGAGCACTTTTTGATCCCTGGGCAGCACCCTGTTTTGACCGCTGAGCGCGTCGGGCCGCACTTCGAGATCCGATACCGCGAGCGGCAGTATCTAATCCCGCACGAAGAGGTGATCGTGCTGCCGATCGGTAACACATCGTCCGAGAACTTGGCCGCGTGGTTAGGGCGCTCGCTCCGGGTGCTGATCAACGATCACTGGCCCGGTCTAGCGGTCCAGCGTCTCTCCGTCGGGGTCGAAGAGACGCCGGGTCAGCGCGGCGTCTGGACGCTTGAGGAGTAGCCTCGGATCGCCGGTCGGTGCTACTGCTCGGCGCTGGCTTCTTGCGTTGCCTGCTGCGGCGCGGCCTGCTGCGGCGCGGGCTGCGCCGCTTGCGCAGCTGACAAGAGCGGGTAGCCGAGCAGCCACTTAGCGGGTCCCTCACCGCAGTTCCGTACGGTATAGCGGGCGCCCGCGGGGATTGTGATCTCGTCACCCGCTTGAAGCTTGATCACCTTGTCCGCCAGCTCGAGCTGTGCGGTTCCTTCTACGAGCAGCGTCAGTTCGTCGACGTCGTGTTCGAAGTCCTGCCGGACTTGCTCTGGAGGATCGATCCAAAGCTCGCAGGAGAACCCTCGAGCGCGCCAATCCGACGCAACTCCCGACGTGTCGATGCTCCGTCCCGCGGCGTCCGCGGGAGATGTGGTGGTGGTTCGCAAGAGACGCCTCCCGGTCGTCGAGCGAGGTTGGTGGTGCTAGCCGCCGCCTGCGGCTGGAGGCAATATATCCGCTGGAGCGTGCTTACTGCCCGCGGGAAACTCTCGACTCAGGGCGATTCCAAGCAACAGAGATGTCTCAGGTCGCGAGGAGGCTTATCTGCGCGGGGTCAGGGTCGACCATCCGCGTCGCGGTCGCGCGCATCGACCTGTCGAGCGGCGCTTTAGGGAGGGGCGCCCGTACAGACGTCGAGGCTGGGCGAGCCAGCCTCGACGAGTTGGACGGTGCATGGTGTGCCGCCCTGAATAGTGCCGTCCTCAGGACCCGCGTGAGAGCGCGAGACGTGCTCACCAGGACGATGCCTAGTTCGCAGCACCAAGAGCTTACGCTCCGGAACAGACCCCTCTGATTCGCGATGCCGTCTCGGCGTCCGAGATGCTCCACGAGATCCAAGAGGACGGAAACAACCCCGTGAGAGGCATGGTCTCTCCCAGGGCTCCCCTTGGACGTCCGCTCCTGGCTCGCAGGTTCCGTCTGGCAACAGAAAAGTTGGGCCGCGGGAAATCACGCGCCGGGGGCGGCCGCGCGTCTGCCGCAGCTGGTCAGGGGAGCTGCAGGGGCGCGTGGTCGCCGCTCGCCGCTGCTGTGCGGATGTGCTCGCGGACCTGCATGGCGCGTTTCACGCACTGGTCGCTGTTGTGGTACTCATAACGCCCGAACCTGCCGAACGTCAGGTAGCCGCTGTTGTCGAACCAGTCGCGCACGCGCGCGATCCGCGCCGCGAACTCCAGGTCCTGATCGATGTAAGCGAACTCGTTGTTGCATGCCTCCAGCAGCACGACCTGTTCCTTGCGGAGGATTCCGGCGCGGTCGAGGCCGTCGACAACGCCCTGGAGCCACTCACGATCGTCGGCGCGCAGCTCGCCGCGGTGGGTGACCTCGGCGAGGAAGCAGCCGTGACCCTCGGGCGCGTTGAACTTCGAGTAGTTGCTGTAGTAGGTGGCGCGGTTGGTCGGCCCCTGATCGTCGAACGGTAGGTAGATCCAGCTCAGGTCGGGGAGCGGCTCGTCTAGCTTGACCCCGATCATCACGTTGATCAGCGAGATTGGCTCCAGCGCTTGAATGTCCGCGCGGATGTCTGCGGGGATCTCTTCAATAACCGACTCGATCTGCGGCAAAGGCACCGTGTTGACTACGAGGTCGAAGGCCTCGCCGTTGACCTCAAAGCCGCCGCCCTTCTTGGCGACGCGATCCACCCTCGCGTCGCAGACCAAGCGGAAGCCGCCGTCCTTCGCCGTGCCCTTGACCATGGCCTCGAAGCCGCCGTGTGAGGGGAACCAGAACACGGACTGGTGTTTGTAGCCTTCGGTGTCTACGCCGATCGACGAGCGGAGGATGTCTTCGATCGGCGCCTCGGGGACGCGACCGGCGACCCAGTCGCTGGCCATCGTCGTGAGGTCGCGCTTCCAGATCTTGTTGTTGTAGGGGACCATGAAGTGTCGCGCGAAGCCGTCTCCCATGCGCCACTGGATCCAGTCGCCGAAATTTTCGGGGCAGGGGGCTCCGGTGCGTCGGCCCACATAGGCCTCGATATATCCGCTCATGCACTCGACGTTGGCCGCTTGCGTTAGGTGCCCTACGCCGTTCTCGAACGGATATGGCACCCACCGGTCGTGCCAGCGGATCTTGGTGTTGCGGACCGTCTTCTGGGTGTTCTGTTCGCCACCGCAGCGGTCTAGCTGCCACTGCAAGACGTCCTTGTCCTTGGAGAAGATGATGTGTCCACCGGCCTCGTCGAAGGTGAAGCCGTCGATCTGTCGGCTCTTACAGAGGCCGCCGACGCGCTCAGACTTCTCCAGGACGGTTACGTCGTGGTCGTCTTCGGCCAGCATCCGCGCGAGCGCGCAGCCTGAGATGCCGCCTCCGAGGATTGCGATCTTCACGACGAGAGCTCCAGGTGCAAACAGGGCATTGCGAGGCGAATTCTACCGTGAGTCTCGACAGGGGGACGAGGGCAAACCATTCGAGACTTCCACAATCGCATGCTCGATAGTGGACGCATCGTGACGACGCCGGATCCTGAAGCGCCCGATTCAAATTGTGGCCCCCTTCGCAGCGAGGGTATGGCGGTCCTCGCTTTGGCGATGTCCGGGTTCGTGCTCAACCTGAACGCGAACGTGATGGGGGCGTTGTTGCCGATCTTGAACTCGGACTTCGAGTTCGAGGAGCACGGTGGCGCCATGCTGCTGGCCGCTGCCGGCGCAGGTTCGGCGATCGGGGCGTTGCTGGTCGCCGACGCAGAGCGTTGGTTGGGCCGCCGCAATCTCCTCGCGGCCAGCCTCGCGATCTTCGTCCTGACGAGCGCCGCGCACGTGCTCGTCGACAGCTACGTGGCCCTGTTGGTCGTCCGCGCCATGTCGGGGTTCTCCAGCGGCGTGGCCTACGCTGCGGCCTCGGCGGCGGCTGCAGATCTGGCCCCCTACGAACGCCGCGCGGCGGTGATGGGCAAGTTCAACGCAGGCCTGTTCCTCGCGATACCCGTCGGCATGCCGGTGACGGTCCTGCTCTCGTCGCTGGGGTTCTGGCAGATGACGTTCGCGTTGCAGGCTGCCTTCGGCGCTCTGGCGCTCGCCCTCTCGCTGACACAAGTGCCGTCGCTGTCGCCGACCCAGCATGGTCGGCGGCTGCCGCTGCTGAGGAACCCGAGCGTCTGCGCCGTGCTGTTCGCCACCATGCTGCACGTCGGCTCATTCTTTACGGTGATTCAGCTCGCGACGACGTGGCTCGACCGCGAAGGGATCGTCGAGAAGAGCGATCAGGTCTGGGTTTGGGTCGGCCTCGGGGCGCTCTCGGTCGTCGGCAGCGCGCTCTTTGGGAGGCTGGCAGATCGAGTCGGCAAGCGACGCTTCGTGCTGGTCACCTCCGGCGTGTTGGCCTGCTGTTTCTTCGTGCTTTCGCGTCGGTGGGGCGTGGACTACTTGCTGCCTGTCGCCTGCCTGCTCGCGTTGGCTGCTGCGGCGCGGACAGGTCCCCAGCAGGCGCTCGTCTCTGGGATGGTTCCATCGGACCAGCTAGGCGCGTTGATGGGCCTGCGTGGGTTCTGCATGCAGTGTGGGGTCTTCGTGTTCGCGTTCGCCGTGTCTTGCGCGCCTGATTCGATGGGCTTTCGCGGCATCCTGCTGTTGGGTGCTGCTTGCCAAGCAGGCTCGTATTTGGCTATCCGACTGGGCGTCAGAGAACCGCGGCCGACCCGCTGAGATCGATCAGCGTTGGCACCCGCTGCACCAGTAGGTGCTCCGGCCCTGTTGGACCGCGCGCTTCACGAGGTCCCCGCATCGCGGGCAAGCGTCGCCAGCCCGCTCGTAGACGCGAAGCTCGCGCGCGAAATAGCCAGCGTCTTCGTCGACGCCGACATAGTCGCGGAAGCTCGTTCCGCCGGCCGCGATCGCCGCGGACAGCACCTTGACGGTGGCCGCTGCGAGCGCGTCGCACTCCCGCCGCGTCAGGGACTTGGCCGCGCGCCTGGGCCGAACGCGCGCGTGCCAGCAGGATTCGCTCGCGTAGATGTTGCCGACCCCTACCACGACCTTAGCGTTCATCAGCAGCTGCTTGATCGCGACCTTGCGACCTCGGGTTACGCGATGTAGGAACTCGCCGTCGAAGCCCTCTTCTAGCGGCTCGACCCCGAGTTCGCGGATTAGCGGGTGACCGTTCAGGTCTGCGTCCGGCGTCACGTCGAGCGCACCGAACCGGCGCGGGTCGACGAACCGGACGAGTCGGTCGCCGAAGTCCATTCGCCAGTGTTCGTGCTTGCGGTAGTCGGGGCGGCGCGTCCGCGGCTTCACGACTTCGACGATCATGCGTCCCGTCATGCCGAGGTGGATCATCGCTACCGGCGAAGCGGGCCCGTCGAAGCGCGCCAGGATGTATTTGGATCTTCGGTCGAGCGCCGTGCAGCGCCGGCCGACCAGCCCCTGCAGCGCATCTGCAGGCATCGGCCAGCGCAGGTCCTCGCGCTGCAGGTGAACAGCGCGGACGCGCCGGCCGACCAGATGCGGCGCAGCGCCTGCGCGTACAGTTTCGACTTCGGGCAGCTCTGGCAAGGCCCGTTCATCCTCGCCTCTCGGCGCTCCGGTGCCTAACATCCTTCGCCGCGGATCCTCTTGCATCAGCACATGACCGACCAACCCATTCAGGAGCTGCACCACATCGGCGTCGCCGTCCCGTCGCTCGACGCGGCGCTGCCAAAGTGGACCGAGGGCTTCGGCCTGCGACTTGAGTCTGTCGACGAGGTCCCGACCGAGAAGGTCAAGGTCGCGGTCCTCAGGGCCGGTCAGACCCGCGTCGAACTCCTCGAGCCGACCAGTGAGGACTCTCCGATCGCTAAGTTCTTGCAGAAGCGAGGGCCTGGTATCCATCACCTGGCCTTTCAGGTGGGTGACTGTCAGAAGAAGATCACGCAACTCGTCGACGCGGGCGCGCCGCTGTTGAGCGAATCTCCGAACCCTGGCGCTCACGGCTGCAAGGTCGCTTTCCTGCACCCGAAACATCTCGGCGGCGTCCTCGCCGAGCTCGTCGAAGATCCCCACGCTTAGAACCAAGTCATGACCGACAACAACGGAATGGAGAAGCTGCAGCAGCTTCGCGACCGCTCCCTCGAGGGCGGCGGAGAGAAGCGCGTCGCCGCTCAGCATGAGCGCGGCAAGCTGACGGCTCGTGAGCGCATCGATCTGCTGGTCGATCCTGGCACCTTTGTCGAGATCGACCGCTTCGTCACGCACCGCTGTCGTGACTTCGGCATGGACAGCGCCAAGAACGAGATCCTCGGCGACGGCGTCGTGACGGGGAGCGCCAAGGTCGACGGGCGCCCGGTCTACCTCTACGCCCAGGACTTCACCGTGTTCGGTGGGAGCTTGTCGGAGACCCACGCACAGAAGATCTGCAAGGTCATGGACCTGGCGATGAAGATGGGCGTCCCGATGCTCGGGTTGTGTGACTCTGGGGGCGCGCGGATCCAAGAGGGCGTCGTTTCGCTCGCTGGCTACTCCAACATCTTTTTGCGCAACACGATGGCGAGCGGGGTTATCCCGCAGATCAGCGCGATCATGGGGCCCTGCGCGGGAGGCGCCGTCTATTCGCCGTCGATCACCGACTTCATCATGATGGTGGAGGGCTCAAGCTTTATGCACATCACGGGTCCCGACGTGGTCAAGACGGTGACCCACGAGGACACGACGTCCGAAGAGTTGGGCGGGGCGCGCGTCCACAGCGAGACTTCGGGCGTCGCCCACTTCACCGCGGCCGACGACGCGGCGTGCCTGATGCAGCTGCGCGAGCTGTTGAGCTACTTGCCGCTGAACAACGGTGAGGACCCGCCGTTTCTGGCCACGGCCGACGACCCGAACCGCTGCGAAGAGGCGCTGGACTCGATCGTGCCGGACTCCAGTGACCAACCGTATGACATGAAGCAGGTCGTCAAGCACATCGTCGACGACGGCAAGTTCTTCGAGGTTCATTCGCGCTACGCGAAGAACATCCTGGTCGGCTTCGCGCGCCTCGGAGGCCGCGTCGTCGGCGTCATCGGTAACCAGCCGGCGCACCTCGCCGGCGTGCTCGACATCAAGGCCAGCATCAAGGGGGCGCGCTTCGTGCGTTTCTGTGATGCGTTCAACATCCCGCTGCTTTGTCTTGAGGACGTCCCCGGGTTCTTGCCTGGCACCGAGCAGGAGTGGAACGGCATCATCACGCACGGCGCCAAGCTGCTCTACGCCTTCTGTGAGGCGACGGTCCCGCGCATGACGGTCATCACGCGGAAAGCCTACGGCGGCGCCTACACGGTGATGAACAACCTTCACATCCGCGCCGACGCGATGTTTGCTTGGCCCAAAGCCGAGATCGCGGTGATGGGCGCCGAGGGCGCGGCCAAGATCGTGTTCCGTCGCGAAATCCACGGCGCGGACGACCCCGCGGCTGAGGAGAAGCGGCTGGTGGACGACTACAAGGACAAGTTCGCCAACCCCTACCAGGCGGCCGCGAGGGGCTTCGTCGACGACGTCATCGAGCCGCGTCGCACGCGTCCGATGCTGATCCAGGCGCTCGAGCTGTTGCGCAGCAAGCGGGATCAGAACCCGCCGAAGAAGCACGGCAACATCCCGCTGTAGTTCGGCCGCGGGCAGGTCGTCGCCGCTCAGGAGGGCGTTATCGCAGCGCGTCAGGCGCCGCCGCGCCGATCGCGCTGGCGGCGATCCTTCGCCGCTTCACAGGTCGATGGTGCGGCCTTCGCGCGCCGACCGGTCGGCAGCCAGCACGACGCGGAGGCTATTGACGGCGTCGTCGACGTGGTCTGTCAGGTCTACGTTGTTCACGATCGCGTCCAGCAGGAACTCCTGTTCGCGCAGGCAGAGCCCGTCGTGGTCGGGTTCGTCCGTGGTGTCGATCCATTCGTCAGGACGCGTGAACTCATCGTCGGCGTCGCGGTCCTGCCAGTGCACCTTGAGCGAGTTGGTCGCCGTGTGAGAGTCGACGTCGGCGCTGCCTTCCTTGCGCTCCCCTTCGCGCTCGGTGATCGAGACACAGCCCTTCGGCCCGACGACGTCCTTAACGAAGTAGGCGGTCTCGCTCATCATCGGTCCCCATCCGGCCTCATACCAGCCCACCGAGCCGTCTGCGAACGTCACCTGCAGCTGGCCATAATTGTACATGCCGGCCTCGAGCTCGTCGGAGAGCCGCGCCTGGATCGCAGAGACACGGACAGGTCTGCTGCGGGTCATCTGGCACATCACGTCGACGTAGTGCACGCCGCAGTCGACGATGGGGGACATGGAGTCCATCAGCGCCTTGTGCGTCGCCCAGTCTTTGCCGCGGCTCTGCTGGTTGAGGTTCATGCGCATCACCAACGGCTTGCCGAGCGTCTGCGCGACCTCGATGAACTTTTGCCACGCGGGATGGACGCGGAGGATGTAGCCGACGACCACTTTGCGCTGCTGCTGAGCGGCGAGGTCCGCGATCTCTTGCGCCTCCTCGACGGTCTCAGCCAGCGGCTTCTCGCAGAAGACGTGGCTGCCGCCGCGCAAGGCTGTGCGGGCGATCGCTGCGTGTGTGTCCGGGTACGTGTTGATCGAGACGACGTCCGGCTTTGTCTCGGCGTAGGCCGCCTCGAAGTCCGAAAACGTCGCGACGCCCCCGAGCTCCGCGGAGAGGGCTTCACGGGTGTTGGGGCGGCGAGCGACGAGGCCGACGAGCTCGTAACCGTCGAGGTTGTGGTAGGCGCGAGCGTGGGATCGACCCATGTTCCCGCAGCCGACGACGAGGACGCGTAGAGGTGCCATATCCCCTTCATAACGCCAGCGCGCGATGATTGCGCTGTCTAGCATTCGGAACGCTACTCGACGACCGGGAGCGTCACGTCGAATGTTTCGCGGCCACGCAGCACCGTGAGCCGCAGCGTCGAGCCGGGGAGCTTGTCCTGCATGATGTAGGCGAAAAAGGCGCTGCAGTTCTCGATGCGAACGCCGTCGTCCACAGCGGTGATGACGTCGCCGGCGCGCAGGATCTTGTCTTTTTTGCGCAGGTTGCCCAGCACCTTGATCCCGACGTCACCGTCCCCGAGGCCGCGCTCGGCGCGCTCGGGATCCGTCAGGTCCTGACAATGCCAAGCTTCCCCGTCTAACATGCGCTTGAGGGTCTCCCGGTTTGAGCGCCACCGCCAGGAGAAGCTGCCGCGACGTCGCCACCCCTCCGGCAGCTGCAACGTCGTCCTGATCTGGGCGCCTGCGCGCATCGCCTGGACCGTCACGGCGTCGCCGTCGGGTGCTCCGTGGAGGGCCCACTGCACGTCCGCGGGGGACAAGACGCGCTGCCCGGCTATCTCGGTGATGACGTCCAGCGGGCGCAGGCCGGCGCGGTCTGCCTCGGATCCTGATGCGACGGCGAGCACGTCGGTGGCGCTTTCGGGGTCGATGCGAAAGCCGAGTAGGTCGGGCATCGGGAAAGACCACAGCAGCTCGTCCGGCAGAACCCCAGGGGTCTTTCGGTGGTGCAGCACCAGGTTGGAGTTGACCTGGTGGCAGTGCGTGCAGCCTCGCTTGATCCCAGGCATGTCCTCTGGCGTCGGCCACGGCCACGCGCGTCCGCGCTTGTCGCGCAGCTGCGGCGCGGTCTGCTCGGGTGCTCTCCTATAGTCCTCGTGCAGGGCGAGCGTGCTACGCAGCGACGCCTTAAAGCCCGCGATCGACATGTCTTTCGGCAGGCCGTCGCGCAGCTTGTGCTCGGGCATGCGGTCGAAGAAGACGTTGCGTTTGCGGTCACGCTCCGAACGGGTGCCGTAGCGTCCGTAGAGCGTGCGGTCGCCGTTGAGGAAGAACGCCGCCCAGGTTAGCTCGAAGTCGAACTGCAGCAGCGAGAGGTCCAGGTCGTTGATCTGAATCATGCGGACGCAGACGAACTCCTGCAGCAGCTCGATCAGCTCCGGGTCTCGCGGGCGAGCCACCTGCTCGTCCAAGGAACGGCACGTCGTTCAAGGTACGCATCGATACGTTACGAGCAGCGGCCGCCCGGTCTGCTGCGCTTCCTCGAAGCCTTGCTCGAGGTCTCCATAGATCCACAGATCGGCGAACTCGTCGTTGTCGGCCCAGCGTCGCACCACGCTCTTCTGGCCGACGAGCCGTTCGCCAGGCGGCGGGGCCGCGCTTTTGCTCGCGCCGACGCTGCTCGACGCGCCTTGGTCGCCGGTGCCGGCGGTCGGCATCCACCAGCTCGATGCCGCGGCCGCCGTCAGCAGCAGACCGGCGGTTCCTAGAACCATGGCGCGTTGCTTTTGCGAGCGGTGGTTTCTGGTCATCGGGTCGCGCGGTCGAGGGGTTGAGGTTACGAGCGAACGCTCGCGTTTTGCGGGGTCGGCCTCGTGGGCGCGTCGCGTCTTTCGCGCCAGCCGCCCTTGCCTAAGCAGTCGATATTTTACATCAGTCGACCGCGAGGGGATGCAGCAGAGGCATTCTGTTGGGGTCGTGACAGCCTCCGCGCGACCCGCAGTCGCGGGAGCGCTTCGCACGCGGGGATCAGAGGTCTCGCTGCGCGGTGAGCGAGGACCACTGGAACAACGTCAGGTCCACCGTGTCTTCCGCGTCGATGCCGCCATCGACGATCCGATAGACGCGCTGGCCGGTCGTCGGCGTCGAGAGCATCCAGACCCGCCCCTGGTCGGGTAAAGCAAGGTGCGTCGACTTCTGCCAGATCCCCCATGGCAGCGCTACGCGGCCTTCTTCGTCGAGCACCAGGGAGCTGGCAGCTGGCGACCAGCGCGTATTCATCGGTTTCAGCACGGCTCCGGCGAGCGGCTGTTCGGCGCGCAGGACTCGAATCTCTCTGAGCCCTGCGCGGTAGACGATGACGCCGAGTAAGGAAGCTGTCAGAACGACCAGGTTCCGGTTTGTACGCTTCTTCACTGGACGAGTGACTGGGTGGTTCCACGGGGGCTAGGTCTCGCTAGGCTACGCATTAAGCATGCCGTTATTCCGAAGAATCCTGGTCGCCAACCGCGGCGAGATCGCGCTGCGCGTGATCCGCACCGCTCAAGAGATGGGCATCGAGACGGTCGCGGTCTTCTCCGACGCCGACCGTATGGCGCTGCATGTTCGCAAGGCGAACTTCGCGGCGCACCTCGGCGGGAGCACGCCGGCCGAGAGTTACCTGGACGCCGACAAGGTGCTCGCGGCAGCCAAGGAATTCGAGTGTGACGCTTTGCACCCCGGCTACGGCTTCCTCAGCGAGAACGCGGCGTTTTCGCGCGCGTGCGCCGAAGCTGGCGTCGAGTTCCTGGGACCGTCGGGCGACGCGATCTCGTCGATGGGTGACAAGGTCGCGGCGCGCAACATCGCGCTCAAGGCGGGGGTGCCGCTGGTGCCTGGGCTACAGGACGACGTCGACGAAGATCACCTCGTCACCGCCGCTAGCGAGGTCGGATATCCGGTCATGCTCAAGGCGGCTGCAGGCGGCGGTGGAAAAGGGATCCGGATCGTGGAGGACGAGTCGGGCCTGATCGAGGCGTTTCGGATGGCGCGCGCGGAGGCCAAGGGCGCGTTCGGCGATGACCGTGTCTACCTCGAGAAGTTCGTGGTCGAGCCGCGGCACGTCGAGATCCAAATTATGGCCGACAAGCACGGCAACGTCGTGCACTACGGCGAGCGTGAGTGCTCGGTGCAGCGGCGTCACCAGAAGCTGGTGGAGGAGTCCCCGTGCGTAGTGCTCACCCCCGAGCTCCGCGAGGAGATGGGTAAGGCCGCCTGCGACCTCGCGCGCGAGGTGGGCTACGTCGGCGCAGGCACCGTCGAGTTCCTCTACTCGCGCGGCGCGTTCTACTTCCTCGAGATGAACACGCGCTTGCAGGTCGAGCACCCGATCACCGAGGAGCGCTACGGCGTGGACCTCGTGCGCGAGATGATCCGCGTCGGGGCCGGCGAGCGAGTGAATCAGCCTGGCGAGCCGCGCGGCCACTCCATCGAGGTGCGGATCAACGCGGAAGACCCGACCAACTTCTTCCCGTCGCTAGGAGTCATCAAGCGCCTCGGCCTACCCGGCGGCCCGGGCGTACGCCTAGACAGCGCGATGTTCCGCGGTTTAGAGGTGACTCCGTTTTACGACAGCATGCTTGGCAAGCTGATCGTTCACGGCGACGACCGCAACCAAGCGATCGCGCGGATGCGCCGCGCGCTGCAGGAGCTACGGATCGTCGGCGTCGCAACGTCTTTGCCGGTGGCGCTGCGCGCGCTTGAGAGCGAGCCCTTTACGTCGGGCAACTACGACACCAGCATTCTCACGACGATCACTTCGGAGAACAATGAGTATCACTTGGTCGCGTCCTTAGCCGGCGCGCTCGCACGTTTTCTCGCCGCAGAACGGGTGGGTGCGGCGTCTGCGGCCCATGCCGAGGAGGGCGGTGATCGCGCGCCTGCGTGGGCGCAGCTAGGCAGACGTGACCGCCTGTGGAGGGCAACCCGATGAAGTACGAGGCCAAGCTCGGCGACAAGGTTCGCGTGTTCGAGTTCAAGTGGGACGACGAGTTGTTAATCGCGACTTCCGGCGACCACGTCGCCGCACTCGATGTCTCTCTCGTGGGCGATGGTGAGGCGCTTTCGCTGTTGGTAGATGGTCAGAGCTTCGACATCGTCACTGACGTGCAGGGTCAGGACGTCACCGTCCAGGTTCGCGGCGAGCGCTATGAGGTGCACGTCGTCGATGAGCGCGAGCGCGCCGCAGCAGAGGTCGCTGGGAACAAGGCGAGCGGTAAGCGCGAGCTCCGCGCCGCGATGCCTGGCATCGTCGTAGACGTTAAAGTCGCGGTCGGCGACGTGGTCGAGGAAGGCCAGACGCTGGTCGTCCTCGAGGCCATGAAGATGCAGAACCCGCTCGCTGCTGAAGGGCCTGGCAAGGTCACGAAGGTCGCCGTTGCCGCGGGCGAGGCCGTCGCAGCTGGGGCGCTCTTGGCGGAGATTGAGTGACCGTGCGGCAGAGACTGTCTAGGCGCGCGGCGCTGCTCATGTGTTCGTTGACGTTCTGGAGTTGCGTGTCCGAGAGTCCGTTTGCGCGCTTGCAGCGCCTCGAGCCCTTCGTCGTCGTCGCGCACCGCGGCGACAGCTCCGCTTATCCCGAGAACACCGAGGCGGCGTTCCGCGCCGCGGTCCGTTCTGGGGCGCCGATGGTTGAGTTCGACGTATATCAGTCCAAGGACGGCGCGTGGGTTTGCATGCACGACCTGACCCTCGACCGCACCACGGACGCGAGCGACCGCTTGGGGCGACGGCGTGTTCGGGTCGACGAGCTGACGCTCGCGCAGCTCCGAGAGCTCGA